>CAZYRE010000048.1:16270-17814 GCA_964650155.1 uncultured Bdellovibrionales bacterium | reverse complement strand
GCGCATGATGTCCCCATTACAGCGGCATGCTCGGAAGCGACTCTCATTGCGGACATTAGCGAATCAGAAATTGAACTAGGAGTTGAGGTTTCTTTAAGTCTATCGATACCCCAATCTGCAACGAAAGCTTGCAGAGAGTGTGCCACGACCTCCTTATCCAGTCCTATTTGCTCGGCAATACTTGCTATGGATATTGTGCCAGTAGTTTTCGATAAGCGAAGAAAAGATACCCATTCTTGTTTCAGGTCCTCTCCTAATTGACCAAGAATCCAGTCGCCAAAATGTTCGGGGTTCATTGATCGTCTATCTTTCGTTTCAGCAGAGTATTGACTCGAAATACCAGCCATTAATTTTCTGAAGCATCCTAACTTATGAGCTTGCTCAATCCTTTCTGAGGCATCATCTATACGATTCTCATCTAATATTTTTCGTAATTCCTCAGGGAAATCTTTATCAATCAAAATTTTTCGTCGAAGTTCATCTGCCGCATGTAGTGCGTTTTTAATCGAGGCAAGTCCACGTTCATCATTACTTGTTACAAAGAGGAACTCATCCCCTGCAAACCTAACATGAACATCACATTCAGTATCAAAGCATGCTTGAAATATCTTATGCTCTTGTTCAAATAAATAATCATTGATGCAGGATAAGCCAACATCATTCAATATTCCGGCATTATCCTTATCCATGAATACAACAACTGCATTTGGAAGTTTATCTCTGAAGGTATTTAACCCAGCTTCTGTTAAAACTCTTAACCGAGTATGAGCACCAGTGACTGTTACATCTATTGGATGAGTATCAGAGTGAACCTTCCACCAGAGTGCGGTAAGATCCGCGTAAAGGTCTGGCGTAAACTCTGTTTGAGTCGGTAGTTTTACTAATGAATGAACTTGTGGACTGGAGTCTGCCAAGGCTTTTAGCTCTAAAAGTGCAGCATCTAAATTATCAAGTGCTCCAAGTGCAGTACGAGCAAAGTGTAAAGTTACATCTCTATCAACGACCTCCTCAGGTCCCGATTGAAATCTATGCGCAAATGTTACCTCGCCATTTCTGTTAGTGGAGACAACATCGAATTGAAATCCACCTTCATTTTTACCTGCTAGTGTAACTACTGTGCCGTTTTTTCTGAGTTCAATTGAGCCACTTTTGCTATCTGATGCTAATGCAATCTTTGAATTACGACCCGTAATATCACGGGCCAAAGACAGAAGCTCAGCTTCTACTCCGGCAGGAGTGACTTTTGGTTCATCGCCCTCGAATTTCGCACTCATTTATTTATGGCAAAGGTAAACAACTGTGCCATCAATAGTTATTAAATAATTTCAAATGGTTGTGCCCCTAAGAAGAATCGGATCTTAATTCATTTAGGGCAACACTTGGTGCCGCTATTTTATCTTGGAAAGTCGCTTAATTAGGGCGATATCGTCGGAAAGGAGGCGTTTAATCTGGGATATTTCGCTCCTAATCTGGATTATTTCCCGCTCTTTTTTGACGTTTCTAAGGGCATTTTCAAGATCTGGAAGGGTTCTTTTTTGCTTTGA
>CAZYRE010000048.1:4538-16170 GCA_964650155.1 uncultured Bdellovibrionales bacterium | reverse complement strand
GTTTGCTGCCTAGGAGCAATATCAAGATCCTTTTCAAACAACTTTGGTTCAGGAATTGCGCGAGGTTCTTCAATCTCACCATCATCTTTTAATCGCGCAATAGTTGATTTACTTGTTTCAAGTTGTTGCTCAAGCTCTCTGACACGATCTTTTAAATATGTGACTGATTGCTCTAGTTCAGAGACATAATCTGCTATCTCGACACCTTGAGCGTCTGTTCTAAATGGACGACCATCATGAAGGGTTCCGGGGTCAGCCAAAACCAAAGAGCTGGAGAAGCCAAGAATTACGGAGATCAAAAACAGATACTTCATTGGTTATGCACCTTCTAGTAGAGCAGAGCCCCAACTTAGCCCAGCTCCAACCACGGCGACAACAACATTTTGTTTAGGTTTAATTTTATCCCAATGCATAGAAATTACTGCGGGAGCGCTAGCTCCGGCTTGGTTTCCAATATGACGAACATTGTGCCAGTGACTCTCGGCAGGAATCTCTCGATTGCTCACAATTTGCTCAAGCATTGTGTAGTTAGCTTGATGGCCGATAAATGAGTCCTTCTGCCAATCGATCTCAAACATACTCTCTAATTGACGAATCAATTTGACAGTCTGCAGCACTGAAAAATTTCTAACCGCGCGGCCATCTTGGTGAAAGTATCCAAAGGTATCAACAACAACGGCATCACATCTAGAAGGATCGCCGGCATACATTGCATACTTAACTTTTAACTTGCCTTCCTTTCGGGGCGAAACGATATAGGCAGCAGCTCCGTCTCCCCAAATAGCTCCATCAGTTCTATCGCTGTAGTTAACCTTATGAGTCAAACATGCTGTTGAAACGCATAAGATGTAATCAGGGAGGGTCTCCTCTTTAGTATTGTTTAAATACTCAAGGTGGAGAGCCAATACAGGACAAGCAGTAAAAATATCAAATGCTCTTACGTTTTTAATGCCAAGTGCGCGACCAATGCGCTGCGATTCTCCAGGAGTGGTTTGTATCGGAGTACAACCATTGGCGATAATCATTCCGATTTGATCCGGTCCAATCCCTGCTCGCTCCATTGCCATCTGACAAGCTGCTACCCCTAAAGAAGTAGGAGAATCGGATGCTATTTTTACAGCCTCACGAGGATCAGAATTTTTTGTGTCGCGAATGTAATCAAGCGGCAATGAAGTTAACCGCTCCAATATGCCGATTTTCTCTTCAATCCAAGCAGCAGTTGTACCTGTGCCCAGATCTTCCAGGAATTTATTAGAAATTACTGTCTTTGGGTGAGCATGACCCATTCCAACAATGTGCAGCACTAACGCTCCTTGATTATTTCATTAGGACAATGAGGGCCTAAGCCTATATTTCCACAGGTTTTATGGCAATTTCTCGCCAATAAACCCATAAGATATTGATAATCTAAGGCTTTAAGTAATTTTCAAAAGACCCGTGCGGATAATAGCACAAATAAATGCCCAACTCACCCCTCTCTATATTTGCCTCAGCGTTATGGTGAGCTCGGTCCGAAAACAGTAATATGCACCAGCATGCGGTTCTATTTCTCCAAAAAAATTTCAATTATCAGCGCGATTCTAGTCCTTCTCATGATTCGCGCCTCATTTTGGCAATATGAACGGTACCAGTGGAAGTTGGGTCTCATTGCAGAAATAGAAAATCACCTAAATATGCCCCCCGTGCCATTAGATGAGATTAAAGATCGGTACCTAGAAAATCCTGATGAATTTATTCACCGGCGGGTAGAAGTTTCTGGCGTATATGATTTTGATAATGAAATTGTGATTCGCAACAGAAGATTCAAAGATGAGCCAGGTGTCTTTGTAATTACCCCTCTTAGAGTCACTTCCACAAAATCACCAACTTATATCTTAGTTAATAGAGGATTCTTGCCCCTTACTAAATCAACAAGGGAAGAGCGGATTAAATACAGAATGCCGACTGAAGAAGTGAGGCTGCTTGGTCTCGTAAAGGAATCCTCTAGACCAAAATTTTTGGCACCTGGAGATCCTCCGACTGGAAAAGGCCTGCCTTGGGCCGATTCATGGGAGAGGGTCAATATTGAGGCAATCAACAAACAGATCCCATACCCACTTCTTCCTTTCTACTTAGAGATTATGGCAATCGGCGACAAAAATGGCATCGCGCTACCTAGCAATGAGGAAGTTGCCGAAAGGATGATTGATTCCCGTGCCGGCAAAGAGGAGATGCTTATTCTTCCGATGAGAGGTCATTTCGGAGGACCTACTACCTTCAAAGATTCAGAACTTCCAATCCCGGTTTTTGATACCTACATTCCTGCTGGTCGGCACTACGGATATGTTTTTGAGTGGGCCATCATGGCTTTTGTTACATTACTAATAGCCATCGGTCTTCAGTTTAGAAAACCACGCCCTAAATTACCAAATTAAGAGTTCACCATCAGAAAATGCGCGCCTCACCTTCGGTGTCGGAGTTATGGAGCCTAAGGAATATGGAAGTCTGCGCCAAGAATATTTAAAAAAAACTAAAGCCACATGCCCATTTGCTGCAATAGCATTCATCTCTTCTATATCTTGAGGAATCGAATCAAAACGCTTACCAAACGTCGCCGACAAAAATTCATCAGCATTCGTAAGTGTTGGTTCATTAACGGGATAATTCTTTAAATAAGAATAAGTTTCTGAGTTTTGCCAGATACGAGTCTGATATCCTCCAGCACCATCGTAGTAAGCTCTTGCTACCTCAAAATTTAGTGTCGGAATTATAAATATAAACCACCAAATTAAAATTCCACAGGATAAAATTTTTAATTTTATCCCTGACGCCTGAGACAACATAGAGGCCACAATTATTAAAAGAGGGGCAGCAATTGAAGCTAACAGTCTGTTACTAACGGGATCGAATGACATAGTTAACGAAAGCGTTCCCAAAAATAGCAGATATACTCCGACCCATATTAGAAGAATCTTAGAGAATGCGTTTAGAGAATTACGAGCGATCGGGATTAGAAATAATGTAGCCAAAAGTGCCAAGAGGGCCTGATTCCCTCCACTCCACCACTCAGAAAGTGCGGAAGTAACAGCAAAAAACAATGTTGATAGATCTAGATTGCTCTGTTGTCTTGGCCCAAATGGAACCCCAACAAGATTTATATTTCTAATACACCAAATACCTAGTGGAACGAGGCTTGCAAGACAATATATACCTGCCTTGGTAAACCTTTCTTTCAGACTCTCTCGGTGCAGCAAGAGTATTACTAATGCTCCAGATATCGACACTGTGATTCCAATATACCTAGTAAGAGGTGGTAGCATCGATAAAATTGTTGCCGCCCAAAACAGTTTATATCCGCCCTCTTTGATGTATCGGTAAACCAAAAACAAAGCACCAAGAGAGACAAGAATAAATAAAAGCTCTGACCACACCATTATTCCAACTCTAAAAATTGGAAATGATGTGACAACTAATAAGCTTCCAAAAAATCCCAACCAATCACGATTATTAGATTGTTCTGAAATTTCTCTAAGACATAGAAAAGTGCTCAGAGATAAAATACCGAACAGCACTGACTGGAGATAGCTAGCCCTATAAGAGATCTCCTCGAACGAATCTCCCAGCAAAGAAAGAACCGCTGGGAACACTGGCGGCCACTGGGTAAAGGGAATGGTTCCATCGCAAAAGCGAAATTCACTGCGAAAACAAACGGCTGCGTTGATGTAAGAAAATGAATCTGTGGTTAAACCTGAACCGTAAGTAGAAGATCCGATCCAAATTAAGGTGGCCGAGATAGAAAAAATGAGAAGCCCGAGAACCAAAACCGGAAGATGCATGTTTCGGTTAGATTCTCGGGCCAAAAATAAATCGCAAAAGCAAAAACTTTAATTACCAGGTAAGAACTGAAGAGCCTTGATACTCAGTTACGCGAGTTTCAAAGAAATTCTTCTCTTTACCAAGGTCGATTGTCTCACTCATCCATGGGAATGGATTTTTTGATCCATACTTGGCTTTAAGTCCGATACGTTCAAGTCGTCTGTCAGCAATATACTGTACATACTCATTAAACATCGGTGCGCTCAGTCCTAAAATGCCCTTTGGCAAACAGTCGTGAGCGTACTTAATCTCTAGATCGACGGCTTGATCTATCAGATTTTCAATATGCTTTTGGAACTCTGGGGTCCAAACTTCAGGATTTTCAGCCTTAATTCCATTGATAAGATCGATACCGAAATTCAAATGAATGGTCTCGTCTCTCATGATGTACTGGAACTGCTCTCCAATCCCGGTCATTCGATTCTGACGATGGAAAGAAAGAATCATGGCAAATCCACTATAAAAGAAGATTCCCTCCATGATTACATAGAAGCCGATAAGGTTCTCAAGAAATCTCTGAGCACCCTCTGGTGTTGAGGTCGAGAAGCCTTCCTGCATGATATCTCGAGTAAGCCTCATCTCGAACTCATCTTTGTTATTGATGGAGTTGATCTCGTTGTACATATTGAAGATCTGGCCTTCATCAAGCCCCAAAGACTCAACTACGTAGTGAAATGTGTGAGTATGAACGGCTTCTTCAAATGCCTGCCGAAGAAGATACTGACGACATTCAGCGTTAGTCACGTGCTTAAAGATAGAAAGCACGATGTTGTTTCCAACAAGGCTCTCTGCTGTGGCAAAGAATCCAAGATTTCTTAAGATTACTTGTCTCTCATCATCAGATAATGCCTTTGATTTCCAAAGCTCAATGTCTTTACCCATTGGAACCTCAGTCGGCATCCAGTGATTGGCGCAACCGTTAATGTAGTGCTCCCAAGCCCATTTATATTTAATCGGCATTAACTGATTCACATCAACTGCGTTACAGTTGATGAGCCGTTTATCCTTCATCTTTACCCGCTTTTCTTCTCCGCCGGTAATTTCAATATCTTTCTTCCCTGAATTGCCAGTGTTGTCATCTTCAAAGTTCAACATATTTTCCTCCTCTTTGTGATATTTTTAAAATTATTGGCAACTCTCGCAACCTTCTTCCATGTTGCAGACCTTAACCGTAGGTTTTTCTTCCTGGGCTCGATCTACCTTTATTTCAGATGAAGCAGATTTGCTCTTCATCCAGCGAGGTTGCAGGCCGCGCTTATTAATATCAGTGGTAGATTTCTCAATCTGAGTAGCGCCAAGAGATCTCAGATAGTAGGTAGTCTTAAGTCCCTTCTTCCAAGCTCTCATGTACATATCATTGAGCTTTTTGCCGTTTGGTTCAGAAAGATAGAGGTTCAAAGACTGACCCATATCGATCCACTTCTGACGCCGACTGCCGCACTCAATGATCCAGTCAGGTTCTATTTCAAAAGCAGTTAAGTATACCTGCTTTAGATCTTCTGGAACTCTCTCGATCTCTGTAAGCACGCCGTCAAAGTACTTAAGATCGTCGATCATCTCAGCATCCCAAAGGCCGCGCTTCTTAAGCTCCAATACTAAGTGAGTATTTGGCACAGTGAACTCTCCGGAGAGGTTCGACTTAGCATAAAGATGCTTATAGGTCGGTTCAATTGACTGAACTACACCGGTAATGTTGGAGATGGTCGCTGTTGGAGCAATGGCCATCGTGTTGGAATTACGCATTCCATACTTCTTGATATTCTCCCTGACCGGAGTCCAATCAAGAGTGGAGCTTGTATCCATATCCAGCCATTCCCCACCACGCTCTTTCTTTAGTAATTCAATCGTATCGATAGGCAAGAGTCCGCGGTCCCACTTAGAGCCCTTGTAGGTCTCGTAAGCGCCTCTCTCTTTAGCAAGTTCACTCGAAGCCATGATGGCGTGGTAAGAGATAACTTCCATGCTCTCATCAGCGAATTGAACAGCCTCTGCGCTAGCGTAACTAATTCCTTTCAAATACAGCGCATCTTGGAATGCCATAAGCCCAAGGCCGATTGGACGGTGGCGCATATTGGCGTTCTTAGCTTCCGGTGTTGGATAGAAGTTAATGTCGATAACATTATCCAGCATTCTTACAGCAGTGCGAACCGTTTTGGCTAAACGCTCCTTATCTAGATCTCCGTTTGGCTTAATGTGTAGAGCTAGATTTACTGAGCCTAAGTTACAAACAGCAGTTTCATCCTTTGAAGTATTCAGGAGAATCTCTGTGCAAAGATTAGAGCTATGCACTACTCCTTTATGATCCTGTGGAGAACGAACATTGGATGGATCCTTGAAAGTAATCCAAGGATGACCAGTTTCGAAAACCATGCTCAGCATTCTTCTCCAGAGCTGCAAGGCTTCAATTTTCTTGAAGAGCTTGATCTCTCCAGTCTCGGTCATTCTCTCATACTCAACGTACCGCTTCTCGAAAGCAGCACCGTATAGATCGTGAAGGTCCGGAGTATCGCTTGGGCTAAAGAGAGTCCATGTACCATTTTGTGAAACACGCTTCATGAATAGATCTGGGATCCAGTTAGCCGTATTCATGTCATGAGTACGACGTCTCTCATCTCCGGTGTTCTTACGAAGCTCTAAGAAATCCTCGACATCCAGGTGCCAAGTTTCAAGATAAGCGCACATAGCGCCCTTTCTCTTACCGCCCTGATTAACTGCAACGGCAGTATCATTAGCGACTTTTAGGAAAGGAATAACACCCTGGCTGAGTCCGTTTGTTCCCTTAATAAGAGAGCCGGTAGCTCTAACGTTAGTCCAGTCATTACCAAGACCGCCTGCCCACTTAGAAAGCAATGCATCATCTGACACCACTTTGAAGATGTGATGCAGATCATCCATTACCGTGGAAAGATAACAGGAGCTCAATTGAGGGTGACAAGTTCCCGAGTTAAAAAGTGTCGGAGTGCTAGACATGAAATAGAAGTTAGAAAGAGTTTCATAAAACTCGATCGCTCTCTCATTCTTCTGTGCTCCTTCGTTAGAAGCTAGCCCCATGGCTACGCGCATCCAGAAAATCTGAGGGGTCTCTAAACGGGTCTGCTTGTCATGAATCAGATAACGATCGTAAAGAGTTTGGATTCCAAGATAGGTAAACTTGAGATCTCTTGAGAGATCCATTGCCGAGGCAAGTTTATCTAGATCAAAATCAAGAAGCTTCTTATCGATACGATCTATAGAGATCGCTCGCTTGAGATATTCTCTAAAGTAGGTCTTATGGATGGTTGCTAATTTAGGATCAGAAGCAGCAACGCCTAAACTTTCTCGGTAAATAACATCAAGCAGAAGACGCGCTGCTACTGGAGAATAGTCTGGCTCAGCTTCGATGCGACTCTTAGCTGCCATAATATTAGACATGTTCACTTCGCTCTCTTTGATGCCGTCATAAAAATTGGCGATCGAGAGTTGAAGAATGTCCTCAACGGAAACTACCTTTTCGAATCCTTTTGCAGCGTAAGCTATCCGTGCTCGGATCTCACCTTCTGTGATCGTACCTGGCTTACCATCAGCCTTGGTAATCTTCAAAGTTCTACCTGGAGCAGAGGTGGTGGCTTCAGTAGTTACCTCCTCCACTGGACGCAAGGCCTTCTCTTCCTCTCGGGCTTTCGCGCGAGCAGCTCGGTAAAGGATGTAATCTTTGGCAACTTCGAAGAATCCTTCGCTCATTAGATGTCGTTCGACTTCATCCTGGATCTTTTCGATGCTCAGAGTTTGTCCGGCTCGTGCTTGTGCCACAGCTTTTGCCACAACCTTAGAGGCAACAAGATTTACCTGATTGATCATTTCACCAGGAGTTGGTCCATCCATTCGAAAGGTTGCACGAAACGCCTTTTCAATCGCAGCGGCTATCTTCATCGGATTAAAGCGCACCATCGAGCCGTCGCGACGCTCAAGTCGGAGGTTTCTTGGGGAATCGTCACGAAGCTTCTTTCTCTCTTCGCGATAAAGGATAAACGCTTTGGCGACTTCGTGATGACCCATATCCATGAGCTTCACTTCAACGATGTCCTGAATTCCCTCAACGGTGAGGCTCGCTCCATTAACGGCCTGCTCCTTCACTTCGTTAACAACAGCAGCGGTGACACCCTGCACGGCTTTGTAAATATCTTGAGGAAGAGGCTCTTCACGAGAGATGCTTCGATATTCACGAAAAGCAGATTCAATCGCATTCATGATGCGATCAGCTCTGAATGGAACAAGAAGTCCATTTCTTTTAACAACTGTTATTAGGGATAGATCGACCTTCCCGCCAACGCTTTGCCGTTGAACTACCACCTTGGAAGAGGCATTTGCCTGACCGAGATTACTACCACCTTGCGAAAGAGCATCGTTATTGTGCATTTCCCCTCTTCAATGAACGTTCGTTAAACACACCACCAGGCAACGACAGTCCATTAGGTACACATACCCGACCGCGCTAACCCAGCGTTTTATTTTTACCTAGTAACTTTGTCTTGGATGGACAGACCACTATATGTAGTGGTCTGCAGCCGACAACACCACTATATATAGTGTTTTTTTTGAATGTCTATACAAAAGATAATTCTTCCTCAAACTCCCTATAAACTTTTTTTTCTATAGTCTTTCTGATCAATCACTTAGTGGTCATTCAAAAATATAACTTCATTCTCTTTGACCGAGTTTACCTTATGACTTCAATAGTTTAAGTCACTTAAAGTAGAGGCTTGAATCAAAATAACGTCGATAAGTTCAAGGGTTTCAATTTGTTACGAGCAAAAGTGCCTTTTTTAATTTTTTTACGCGTCTGAACAATCTTTCACAAATGATTTTTTCTCTTCTGTGAATATTTTCCTCTCTTCCTAGTCTCTAGTTGGACTTATAGCTGTAGCTCTAACTATCATCAAAAAGGAGAAATTAAGTATGAGATTAATTCGTTCGTCTTTTCTTTCACTAATAATTGTAAGTGCTCTTTGCTTTACGACTTCCGCCATTGCGGCCCCTCAGAAAGTGGCCCTGGATACAAATGCAAGCCAATTAACTTGGGTTGGCAAAAAAGTCACAGGACAACATAACGGCACCCTTAAGGTTAAATCAGGGGAAGCTGTATTTGAGAATGGGATTCTCGCGGGTGGTAAATTTGAAATAGACATGTCCTCTATCACTGTAAGCGATCTAACCAATCCAACTGACAACAAAAAATTAACTAACCATCTCAAATCTGATGATTTTTTTAGTTCAAGCCTATTTCCAGTAGCTACGTTCACAATCACAAAGGCAGAAAAGATAGATTCAGCCAAAGACGGTGAGCCGAACTACACCATTACAGGGAACCTCTCCGTTAAAGGGATCTCAAATGAGATAACATTCCCAGCTACAGTCTCATTGAACGGAGATTCAGCCACTGCCAAAGCAACCGCAGAAATAGATCGTACCAAATTTAATGTACGGTACGGCTCAGGAAAGTTCTTTGAAAATCTTGGCAACAAACTTATTTACGATACCTTCACAGTAGGTCTCGATTTATCAGCCAAAGCTCAAGGATAAATTAGGGGACAGGCAAGAATTTTCTGGGAAGTATCCCTTCGCATCATGAACATCCTTTAATGCTGCTCCGGAATACTTTCCAGAAAATTCGTGCCTGTCCCTATATTAAAGCGGTAAAAAGAAGGGTTGGAAGGTAGATAAGACTTGCCACGACTACCGCTCTGGCGCGGGCATAAGAAGGTTGACCAGTAAACTCTAGGCTTCGGATTAGAAAATACCCACCGGCAATAACAACGCCGATCATATAACTGAATCCTGTAAGACCCAACCAGGCTGGGAAGAATGAAACCAGAATTAAAAGGTGACAATGCTGCACTATCTGCTCAAAAGTACGCTTACCTGAAGTATCAACCACGGGGAGCATTTTGTAGCCGCCACGGGCGTAGTCATCCTTGTACATCCACGCGATCGCGTAAAAGTGAGGGATCTGCCAAACGAACAGAATCACAAAGAGCAGTATCGCTCCCGAATCAATATTCCCAGTAACTGCTGTCCATCCACCCACAGGAGGTATCGCTCCAGGGACTGCCCCAACAAGGGTATTGAGCCAAGTAACCTTCTTTAGAGGAGTGTAAACGAGCACATACAAAAATGCGGTCAGTAGCGCCAAAAATCCTGTGAGAAGATTTACCTGGAAAACTAATAATCCAACGCCGGACAAGACCAAAGCGAGACCAAAATATAAAGCGTTATCAGGATTAAGGACGCCGGTAGGAAGAGGCCTACCTGCAGTTCTCTTCATCAAAGCGTCACTCTCCCTCTCGATGTATTGATTGAGAGCAGAAGCTCCTGCTCCGGTCATTACTGTGCCAATAACAGTGGCTATCAGGTGAATCGGTGAAAGAAACGGATCGCCACCAGCCAGAAGATAGCCTAGTGCCGTAACAACTATTACCATCCCAACAATTCTAGGCTTACATAGAACTATGTAGGGATCTACCGACTCAACCTTAAACACAAAGCCTCAATTATTACTGCGGTAAGGTGTGATATCTAAACGGATTGTCTATAAAGACTCCGCCGATCAGTAAGAAAAGTAAGAAGAGCGGAATCAGGGCGTAAAGCCAAGTAAACTTATCTTCATACTTAAGGTGCATAAAAAACATCGCCACGAGTGATGCCTTAATCGAAGCAACCACCATTGCAACAATGATGTTCCAGACTCCACCAAAGTGAATCTGAGCAACCCCAACGGTAATGACTGTAAGTACTAACAGGGCAATTAGGATATTTCTGTAAATATAACCTGGTTGGATATGCCCAACGTGTCCAGAGTTAGAATCGTGATCATGATGTGACATATTTATCATCCAACAAGATAAAGTAACGGAAACAAGTAGATCCAAATCAGGTCAACTAAGTGCCAGTAAAGTGCGCCAACTTCTACCGGTGTGTAGTAACGACCAGAAAATCTATCTTTTCTAGCAAGTGAATAAACCCATCCAAGAAGCCCCATACCGATAAGAACATGTAAGCCATGGAGTCCTGTCATGCAAAAATAAAGAGCAAAGAAAACGCTGTAAGATTTATTTAAGGCCAGAGCTTCTGTGCTATACTTCTCCATTCCCCATGGGAAGAGGCCGTGATGAATCTTGGCGCTATATTCAAAATATTTAATCACTAAGAACATGCAGGCGCAGGCAATTGTAATCAGGATATTTCTGCGCACCTTAGCATTGTCACCATGCTGAGCAGCATCCACGGCAATAGCGGCAAAATAAGAGCTGACTAACAAGACTACAGTATTAGTAGCACCCATCCATACGTTCAGCTCTTTGCTGGCTTCATGGAAATCCTCTAGATGCATCCAGCGGAAAAGCGCAAAGGCACAAAATAATCCACCAAAGAGAAGTATTTCTGTCGCCAAAAATAACCACATGCCAAATTTAGCCGATTCATACGCAGTGGTTGAATCCATGTGGTGTACATGTGGCGGGCCTTGAGGATCCGCTAACTCTGTTGAATGATGTCCCACGGTTAACTCCGTTATCTCTAAAAATTAATGATGCTGACTCGTCTTAACCGGCTGGCCATAACCGTAGGTCCAGTCAGTGATTATCGGAGTCTTCTCAAAGTTATCATGTGGTGGTGGGGATTCCGTTTGCCACTCAATAGAGAGGGACTCATATGGATTCCGACCAGCTTTCCTCTTACCAAAAAGAGCCGTAAACGCGAGGTTAAGAATGGCAGTTGTATATCCCAAACCGTTCATGAAAGC
>CAZYRE010000048.1:0-4438 GCA_964650155.1 uncultured Bdellovibrionales bacterium | reverse complement strand
TAAGTATCATGATAAAAAATATCTACGCCGAGAGCTGCGAGATAGATTCCTGTAGTACCAGCCACCATGAAGATAAAGATAAATGCAATGGCGTAAAGCATCGGGGTATCTAACCTGATAGATCCCTTGTACATCGTACTTACCCAGTTAAAGACTTTTACAGCAGTTGGAATCGCAACACCGAACGTTATGGCCGAAAATATCATCGCGGAGAAATCCGAGATGCCAGAAACAAACATATGGTGAGCCCACACGAAGAATCCAACCAGGGCGATAGCAAGGCTAGCAAAAGCTACGGCCTTGTATCCGAAAATTGGCTTTCGTGAGAACACGGGGATAATCTCAGCGATAATTCCAAACGCTGGCAAGATCATGATGTACACAACAGGGTGTGAGTAGAACCAGAATAAATGCTGGAACAACACTGGATCTCCGCCCAACTTAGGATCGAAAATACCGATTCCCATTGTCCTTTCAATAATCAGAAGTAGAAGATTAATGCCGACGACTGGGGTAGCTAAAACTTGAATGGCCGCAGTAGCATAAATTGCCCAAACAAAGAGTGGCAGTCTCATCCAGTGCATTCCCGGAGCGCGTAGCTTATGAATAGTAACTACGAAGTTAAGTCCGGTAAGGATCGAAGAGAATCCCAAAACGAAAGCGGCTGCTGTCATCAGCACTACGCCTTGGCTGGTTTGGATACTGTACGGAGTGTAGAAGGTCCAACCTGTATCTACTGGGCTTGAAAGAGCCACTAAGGCCATAATCGCGCCAAGTAAATAGATGTAGTAGCTCAGTAAATTAAGACGAGGAAAAACAACGTCCTTGGCCCCAATCATTAGTGGCAACAGAAAATTACCGAGTGTCGCCGGAATTCCTGGCACAATAAACAGGAACACCATGATCGCGCCGTGCAGAGTAAAAGCCTGGTTATACTGGCTCGGTGTTAGAAGTCCGCTTGGTCCAGCGTGAGCTAATTCGTACCGCATCAACAATGCGAACATTCCAGCCACGATAAAAAACGTGAACAAAGAAAAGAGATACATTATCCCGATTCTTTTGTGATCCAAGGTATAAACCCAGGACCAAATCCCAGTGTGCTCGTTTAGGTAGTTCTTCTTCTCACCTGTTGCCACAGCGCTGCTCATAAGCCCCTCTTACTTAACTGTCTTTATGTATTCGATTAAGTCAACGATATCTGAATCGCTGAGCTGACCTTGGTATGGAGGCATCGCTGGGGGATATCCTTCCACAACTTTTGCCGTCGAATTCAGAATTGATTCCTTTATGTAAGCATCATCAGCAGTATAAGAGCTGCCATCTGTTAGCTTACCAGATCGCCCGTATAGGCCCTTCCAACTTGGTCCTACAAGCTTAGATCCATCTAAGCTATGACAACCAACGCAAGCCTTCTCGGAGGCGATCAACTTACCGCGCTCTGCTGGTGAAAGTTTTGTCCTATCAACTGCTACTGCTGCTGCTACAGGAGCAGCTGCGGCTGGAGCAATGCCACCTTTCTCAAGACTCTTGATGAAAGCTACCAGAGCTGTGATTTCATCCGTCGTAATCTGTCCTTCGTAGGCAGGCATCATCGGTGCAAATCCAGCTACGATTCTCTTTGAAGGATTAAGAATGGATTCCTCAATGTAATTAGCTTCAACAACGGCCTCTGTCCCATCAGTGAACTTCTCTGTCTTATTCCAAATTTTAGCGAAGGATGGACCAACCCGTGGGGAGCCATCGATAGAGTGGCAGGTCACGCAATTCTTAGAGGAATAAAGCTCGCGACCTTTATCCTCTGGACTCATTCGACTCATCATAAACTCTTTCGAATTATCATTGAGCCAACGATCGTATTCAGCAGGAGAAACTACATTCACCTTGAAAAGCATGGCAGAATGCCCGGCTCCGCAATACTCAGTGCAGAAACCTTGATACGTTCCTGTTTTGATGGGCTCAAACCAAACGTACGTATACATGCTAGCAAGAGCGTCACTCTTTACTCGCATTGCTGGTACGAAGAAGCTGTGAAGAACGTCCTTGGAACGAAGTGTGTACTTAACAGCCTTGCCGACTGGCACGGTTGTTTCATTCATTGTCTTCTTGCCGTTTGGATATTCGAAATTCCATCCAAATTGCTCGGCAGTTACATTTACATTTAGAGTTTCACTTGGTGGTGTGCGTATCTCTCTATGAATTCTAATTCCTTCGACCGCGATGAAGATACAGATAATTGTTGGCACCACCGTCCAGATAACTTCTAATCTGTGATCTCCCAAGATGGCCGGGGTCTTATGATCCTTTCCATCACGTCGTCGCCACAGTATTGCGAACAACACGGCAGCGCCGAAAATGATTACTGTAAAAAATACGGAGAGATCCGTAATCCAATTGTGGAGCCAGTCCACATCTGCAGCAAACGTTGATGCTTGCTCAGGTAAATAGCGAAACATAGAGCCTCTACTCCACCTATAGTCCTAACAGCCTAAACTCGATACTTTTTCCACATCGTCCCATACAGGGCGGCAAGCGCAATTAAGGTAAGGATTCCGCCAGCCTTCATGACGTTGAGAGCGAACCAGGTATACTTACCTTTAGTGGGATCAAAACGGAAGCAGTAAAGAAGCATATGATCGACAAAAGTTCCGACCTGCCCTTCTGAGGATTCAACTAACGAGAGTCTAAGATCCCGCGGGTTAAATTCTATGCCTGTAAAATAATGGGTAATTTTATTGGAAGGACTCAATATCATTATCGCAGCGCTATGTGAAAAGTCCTTCTCTCCATCTGGTTTATAATGGAATCCAAGTGCGGTCATAACTGCGCGTACGGGTTCCGCCTCGCCTACTAAGAATTTAAATTGGTCTCCGGTAATCCCGTCAACAGATAATGCTTGTATCCTAGAAGCCTTTCGCTTTGCCGCTAGTTCAGCCCCTTCCCGAGAATCTATACTTATAAATGTTAAGGAGTAGTCAGTCCCCATCTTAAAAGGGACCTGCTTTAAGCCCTCGAAAACTCCATTTGTAACCAATCCGCAAAGTCTGGGGCAGTCGTAATAAACTGGAACTATGATCGCTGGCTTTCCAGGCAGTAAGAAACTCTGAAGAGAGCCTTTTATTCCGTTACTATCAGTAAATTCTAGAGAAGCATCCACTTGGGAAGAGATGTGAGGGGTAATTCCCACAAGCTCAGCCATAGTTCCAGGATCAGTTTCGGCCACAGATACGGCGTTAGAGAAACAGGCCAAGATAATAATGAATAATTTACTAAGTTTTTTCATCTCACTGACCAGCTAAGTCCCAGGGCGGCGAATAATATAGGAATCTAAGATAAAGACAATCCTGACACGAACAACCAATTAGTAACACTCAGATTATTCAACCATACCAAACATCTGTTTAGCTGGGATAGCTAATATTTGAGTCAGTGAACATCTCTTTGTATACTCCTAACGCCTACCTATCGAGAATAATAAAGTATGGATGTCTGGAAACAGTTTGAAGAGAACGGCCTAACTCACAGCGCCGCTCATCATCTTTTAGCAGTTTTGAGCCTTAGAAAGGAGCGTGGCTATGCTCGAGTTACCGACGTGGCAAAACACCTCAACATAACCACTGGTAGTGCCTCCACTAATCTCAAGAATCTAAAACAAAAGGGGCTTATTACAGAGGATGATAACAAATTCCTGACCCTATCTAAGAACGGGGAGATGCTTGCTCGAGCCGTTATTGCCAGAAAAGAGATCTTTAAAAAGTTCTTAACTGACTACCTCCACGTAACTGAGGATCAGGCAGAGATTGATGCCTGCAAAACCGAACATCTTCTTAGTCACGAAACAAGTGAGCGGCTCCTTGCCTTTATTCAGCTTCTGTCAAAAGAATGCTCAGTGAAATGGGAAGAGGTAGATCCGATGCTGAAGAAAGATAAGAAAGGATTAACGATCTGTCCCGGTCTTAAAAATGGGGAAATCCATCCGGAACAATGTCCGGTTTGTAGTGATCATTGCTTAATGCAGGAGTGTTAAAATGAAAGAGCAACTTAAATCTACCCTCAAAGAAGCCATGAAGGCTCGCGATCAAGTTAAGATGGATACCCTGCGCGGGCTCCTTAGCGCTATTCAGTACGAAGAGATTCAGGCCGGCGTAAATGATTTAGATCCTGCCGGTATAATTACCGTCCTCAAACGGGAAGTAAAAAAGAAGCAGGAAGAGATTGAGTTCGCCAAACAATCTGGCCGAGCCGAAGCAATCGAGAGATCCCAAAAAGATCTCACCGTCCTAGAAGCCTTTCTCCCCAAGCAGATGTCCGCCGCCGATCTTGAAGGTCACATCAAATCCTTTACCGCCTCCACCCCCGGCGCCAACATGGGCTCCATCATGAAATTCCTCAAAGAAAAATTCGACGGCCAATACGACGGCAAGCTCGCCAGCGAACTCGC
>CAZYRE010000047.1:0-17877 GCA_964650155.1 uncultured Bdellovibrionales bacterium | reverse complement strand
ATAGATGAAAGCAACATCTGTCCCAGTTTTTGACTCTCCTGGGTTCGAGCTTGCTCGATCTTTCCGGCTATACTTTTTGTATCTGGTAAATTGAGATTTGTTACTTGAAAAACATATCTCTTGCCAGCAATCAGGTAAGATCGAGAAGGAACGGCACGTGCTTCTATCGTGGAGAAAAGTTCATTTTGCAAAGCAGGATCGCTAAACGGCAGTGGGGAACTCTTACCTCTAGTAAGCCCTTTCTGCGAAGCTAAAGTTAAACTTAAAGTTTTAGCAGCTTCAGACAGGCTCTTATAAGCTCCATCTTTCATCGCTTTTACTAATGAATTAGCCGCTTCTTCCGCTAATCTCTGGGATTCCTTTTTTCTCCAAGCTTCAAGAACTTTTGGTTTGATATTTTCAAGTGCTGGAACTTCACTTGGAGCATACTCTTTGATTCCGACGAGGATGGTCTTATCTCCCAATTCAACCATCTGCTCTTTAAGATCTGGGGATTTCAAAACCTCCGCGGTTAATCCGGTTAAATTCTCAGGATCGTTTCCAGCTTCAAGTAGCTCAGAGGTCACTCGAACAGTTGTACCATCGGCAAGTGCGAACTGGTCGATCGTCTTACCTGATTTCAGCCAGGCGTCAAAAAAATCGTGGGCCTTAGCTGCTGCATAAGAAGGAGCTTGTTCTTCACGTAGGGAGCGCTCAATCTCTGCGCGAACAGAGTCAAGATCTTTTAAAGACGCCTCTTTTTTATCGGTAACTTTTATTATCTCATACCCTGAATCAGTTGAGATAAGTTGTGAAACTTCGCCAACTTTCAATGAGAAAGCAGCATTAACTATCTCTTTTGGATAAGCAGGAGTTCCCCTTTCAATCCATCCAATATCTCCACCCAATGTTTTTGAAATAAAATCATCAGAATGTATCTGAGCCAAAGAACTAAAATCTTCACCTACTGAAGCCTTATTGTGAACCTCTTCAGCTTTAGTTTTTAGGTCGGCCATTTTGGCTGGAGTATCATTTTTCCCGAAGTTAAATAGGATTCTTGAAACTTTCACCTGCTCAGGCAACTTAAATCTTGATTCATTCTCGGTGTAATAAAATTCTATGTCTTCAGGCATTACTTCTACCTTACTTTTCCATTCTTCCGGATCGTAAACTACGTAATGATAAGCAACGGCGGGGGCAGTTTCGTAATCGGTTGAATTATCTTCATAAAACTTTTGAAGATCCTCCAAAGAAGGATCTTTGATACCAGACGTGTAGTTTTCAGGAGAGAAAGTGACGTACTCTGCATCAAAGGATGTCTCTGCGCGTATCAATCCAACCTCAGTTTCCTGCTTGGATGCATAACTAACATTCTGAACTAGCTCTGAGAGCTGCTCAGTCAACGCCTCTACCTCAAGCTCTCCCTCAAATTGAGTACTGGTCATACCAAGTTGCTGTAAGTACGCTTTATATAAATTCTGGTCATATCCTTGTTGAAACAATCCTGAACCTAAAAGTATCTTCCTTACACCATCACGACTTGGGACTAGTCCGATCTCTTTGGCAAATGACTCAAGTAGCTTCTTCGCGATAAGACCATCAATAATCTGCTGGTTAAGCCTTAAATTTGCGGCAAAAGTGTCGTAGTTCTCGCCAAAAACCTGGCGATAACGACGCTCCATATTCTGTCGTTCTCGGTAAAAATCCTGGTAGGAAATATCCTCACCATTAATTGTTACAGCAGCAAAGTTCTTCCGCGAGCTGCCCATATTAAGACCGAATCCGGTCATAACAAACGCTACCACCAAGACTAGGAGGATAATTACGTATGATTTTTTAAAGTTATGAAACACCTGGAGCATAATTATACCTCGCGATACTGAAATAATTCTTCAACATTAATTTCCCCTTCCCATATTCGCCAAGGCAATTCTGCTTTAACGCTAAGAAGGAACTCTTTTAAAACATCCTGCATAGACAATGTAGCAATAAGTGCGATCACTCCACGTGATTCATCTACAGTCTTAACAACTGCTAGCCCATCATACCCCTCAAGGAGAGCGTGAAAGAAGACTATCATATGTCGTTCGACCTCTAGGCCAATAATAGCCGATCCTTCATCGCAGACTCGCAGTGGGATATTATTTGACTCTGCGCTTATCAAGCTCTTCCTTCATTATCTGATTTGTAACTTTTGGATTTAGAGTACCACCCGAAATCTTCATCGCCTGACCAACAAAGAATCCAAACAATCTCTCGTTCCCACCTAGATATTCAGCTAATTGAGAACTGGATTGTTCAATGGCTTTAATTGCAACTTTTCTAATCTCTTCTGGATCTGTGACCTGTCTTAAGCCACGCTCATCAACTATTACGGATGGGCTTTTGCCACTCTTACACATCTCTTCGAAGACGGCTTTAGCCATCTTGCCACTTATGACCTCGGAATCCACCAACTTAACTAGCGTGCCTAGATCCTTTGGTGAAACTTTGGACTGCTCAAGGGAAAGCCCTTCTTTATTCAAAAATCCAAAAAGCTCAGAAGTAATCCAGTTACAAGTTGATTTTGGATTGCCGCTAACTTCAAAAGCTACAGTAAAGTAATCGATAAACTTTCTTTCACTGGTTAGAATGGAAGCATCGTAATCCGAAAGTCCGTAATTATTCATCATGCGTTCACGTGCCTGCTCTGGTAGCACTGGCATACGGGAACGTACACTTTCAATCCAACTCTCCTGAATTTCTAGAGGCGGAAGATCTGGATCGGGGAAATACCGATAATCGGCAGATTCTTCCTTTGTTCTTAGCGTGTGGGTTGTGTTGGTTACGCTATCAAATAGCCGTGTTTCCAGAACTACCTTGCCACCACCTTTAATTACAGCGATCTGTCTGGCAATTTCGTACTCAAGGGCTTTCTCAACGAACTTGAATGAATTCAGATTTTTTATTTCGGCACGGGTACCAAATTTAGTCTCCCCGATTGGACGGACAGAAACGTTAGCATCGCAACGCATGCTGCCTTCTTCCATATTACCATCGCAGATTTCAAGGAAACGAAGGAGTTGCCTTAGCGCTTTTAAATAAGCAGAGGCCTCATCGGGTGTGCGCAGATCGGGCTCACTTACAATCTCAAGTAGAGGAACACCAGCGCGGTTTAGATCGACCAGGGAAGATCCACTTCGAGAATCATGGATATTCTTTCCAGCATCTTCTTCCATATGAATTCGAGTAATGCCGATCGTACGCACGGCGTTATTCATTCTTACGGTGATGGAGCCCCGCTTACATATAGGCTCTTCATATTGGGAAATCTGATACCCTTTGGGCAGATCAGGATAAAAATAATGTTTACGAGCAAACCGGTTCCAATTCTGAATTTCGCAATTCGTTGCTAAGCCAAGCATAATTGCAAAATCAACCATTTTCTTGTTAGCCACTGGCAGCGCACCTGGCATGCCCAAGGTGACGGGATCGCAGAGCTCGTTTACGCCTTTGCCAAATTCTGCCCCGGACGAGCAAAATGCCTTCGTCTTAGTTGTTAGCTGGGCATGAACTTCTAATCCGATTACTGCTTCAAATTCCATCTCTACACCTCACTATGCTACCGGCGGCAAACGTTTAGCCCAATCAGTAGCACCTTCATAACTCTGCGCTGCTGCAAACAGAGTCTCTTCATCAAATGGTCGACCAATTAACTGAAGTCCAATTGGCAGCCCCTTACTATCAATTCCACACGGTATCGACATACCAGGCAAACCAGCCAAGTTTACTGGGATTGTGAAAACGTCACTAAGATACATAGCTAATGGATCTTCTGTCTTCTCACCGATCTTAAACGCAGTAGTTGGCGATGCGGGGCAAGCAATTACATCACAATGACTTGCAAATGCGTCCTTAAAATCCTTCGCTATCAATGTTCTAACCTTCTGTGCACGGATGTAATAAGCATCATAGTACCCGCTTGAAAGTACATATGAGCCGATCATGATTCGACGCTTAACTTCGTCACCAAATCCTTCAGCTCTAGTACGGCAATACATCTCCATTAAATCTGACGTCTTCTCTGCACGGTACCCAAATCTAACTCCATCGTATCGAGCTAGATTAGAGGACGCTTCGGCTGGAGCGATAATATAATAAGTAGGCAGAGCTAGCTCCGTATGCGGCAATGAAACTGAGACTAACTTAGCTCCCATCTTCTCTAGAGTTGCGAGTGCTTCACGAACTGACTTTTCAACTTCTGGATGCAGACCTTCGATGAAGTACTCTTTAGGAATTCCTATTCGCAGCCCTTTAATTCCACGGTCACATGCTGCTACGAAATCAGGTACCTGATCCTCAACTGAAGTTGAATCATGAGGGTCTTTGCCTGAGAGTACTTTCGTAATTAGCGCTGCATCCTTTACCGTAGTTGCAAATGGCCCGACCTGATCTAATGAGGAGGCGTAGGCAACAACACCATACCGACTTACTCGTCCGTATGTAGGCTTAATACCAACTATTCCACACAATGAAGCAGGCTGCCTAATGGATCCACCAGTATCAGTTCCCAAAGAGAGCGGTGTCATCCTTGCCGCAACTGCTGCGGCAGAACCACCACTAGATCCGCCAGGAACATATGCTGGATTCCACGGATTTTTTACAGCTCCAAAATGTGAGGTCTCATTTGATGAGCCCATAGCAAACTCATCAAGGTTTGCTTTCCCAACTATTACGGCACCAGCATCCCTTAACTTCTTAGTTACTGTAGCATCATACGGCGGGATAAAATTATGGAGGATCTTGCTCCCAGCAGTTGTCTTAACACCTTTGGTTAAGATCATATCTTTCACAGTAACAGGAATTCCAAGTAACGGCTTATCTTTACCAGCCCCATTTTTAATGCCAGCATCTGCACATTCGGCTTCTTTCAAAGCTTCGTCAGCACAAACAGTAATAAATGCATTGAGAGATTTTAATTCATTTATCTTTGCTAGACTTGCTTTAGTTAACTCAACGGCGCTGATTTTTTTTGCATCGAGCGCTCGTCGCATCTCTAAGGCACTTTGGTTCAGTATATCTGTCATCTTTACAACTCTTGGCGCAGAAATTAATCGTTATGTTCCTTAATGAGTGGAACCCTGAAAAATTGACCATTTACATCGGGAGCATTTTGAATTGCCTCCTTGGCTGTAAAGGATTCCTTCATCTCATCTTCACGAAAGATATTTTTTGAGCCATGCACGTGAGTCATCGGCTCTACATTTGAAACATCCACACCTTTCAATTTTTCCATGTGTCCAAAGATGGCGCTGAGGGCAACGGAATACTTAGCGGCCTTCTCATCATCGATAGCTAACCGACCCAACACGGCAACTTTTTGAACTAACTCTTTTGGAATCATAATTAGTGACAGTTACTCTTTTACATCAATGAAACTTCATTTGAATCGCAGGGATACTATAATATTGGGGCATCCCGGGAAACCTAAAGGAGAGAGGTAGACATAGTATGATTAAATTTATATAACAATGTTTCATGAGCGACGGGTCGTCCCATACGACATATAACCTGCTTACGGCATTCATCGATGCCTTGTGTCACAGAATCCGCACACCTCTCTCTGTCGTCTCTAATGATCTAGCTTTTTTTGAGACCCTTCTTGGCCAATCAGAGATAGAGCGCAGCAAGAGAAGACTCGATGAGATAAAATCTATCCTTCTAGAATGTTCACAAATTTTAAAGGTAACGCCTGGGCCCCTTCCCTTATCAGATGTGGTCTCACCATTTTCAGCAAAGGTGACAATCCCATCTCGCTCCATAGATAAGGGAAAAGAGGCACAGTTAGGATGTCTATTTCTTAGAAAACTTTTAAGTGAAGTTGGTCTTGATGAGGCAGCAGGACAAAGTTTGGTTTCTCTTGAAGGAGACCTGCTTTCTATTACGATCACATTGCCTAATCAGATTTCTACAAGCGCCCAGGGAATGGAAGCATTACAAGCGCTCGGGGTTAGCTCATCCCCCATCGCCCCTTTAGCAGTGCTTCTATTTGATTCAGCTGGAGCAGAACTTCGAATTGAAAAGAATTTAAATGCATTAACTTTACGTATACCAATGGTAACGAAATGAGTACCGAGCCAAATGTTCTATTGGTAGACGATGATGAGGATGCACTTCTAAGTCTAGTAAGAGCGCTTAAATCTTCATTGCCAGGAATTCCACTACATGCGGCAAGTTCTGCTGAAAAAACTCTCAAGTTAATCACAGAAACGGCTCCGTCAGTATTAGTGATGGATCTCTGCATTGATGAGCGTAGAGGGCCAGAGAGTGGATTTGAATTACTCAAGGCCGTAACAAAGCAAGATCCAACTATCCGTATAATTGTACTAACAGGGTATGGGTCTGTTGAAGCGGGAGTAAAATGTTTGGAGTTCGGTGCTTCAAGCTTCCTGGAAAAACCACCTGATACTTCTCACCTAGCCGCACTAATCAAAGACGGAATTAACCAGAGCTCACTGCGCAGATCGTTCAACGAATTCAGAACTAAGAACAAAGATATTCTCTCTTCCATGATCATTGGCAGCAGTACGGTGGCTCAAAAAATTCGGGATGAGATTCGTTATGCAGCTCAAACAAATCAACCTATCCTCGTAACCGGGGAAACTGGGACAGGCAAAGGACTTTGTGCCTTAGCAATTCACAAGTTATCTAAGCGTGCAAATAATAAGTTTATTAGATATCAGCCGACATTTGGTGCAGGCGATCTTATTGGCAGTGAACTCTTCGGCCACGTTAAAGGTGCCTTTACTGGTGCCGACTCTGCTCGTACCGGACTAATTGAAGAAGCTAACAATGGCACCCTCTTTCTGGATGAGGTGGATGAACTACCAATAGAAACCCAGGTGACTCTCCTTGGTGTTCTTCAAGATAAAAAAGTTAGGAAGTTAGGATCAAACTCCGAGACTGAAGCAAATTTTAGATTAATTACTGCTACGAACCAAAGTATCGAAGAAAGCGTAAAATCTAAGAAGGTTCGTGAAGATTTTTACCACCGTATTGCTCACTTAAGAATTCAACTTCCTCCCCTCAAGGACAGACTCTCTGACATAAAAGAGATAGCTGAAAACAAACTCTCTTTACTTAGAGATTCTGAGGACATCTCAATATTGGATGTTAGCGAAGACGCTATCCAGAAGCTAAAGTCTTATTCTTGGCCTGGCAATATTCGTGAGCTCGAGGCTGTCATCGAAGGCGCCGCCTATCGTGCTCAATTTCAAGGTCACAGATCCATTGAGCCTGATGATTTAGCGATGCCGGGAAGCAAACCATTAAGCAGCACTCCTCTTTCTTTTCAGGAACAAGTAGAGTCATACAAACTAAAGCTTATAGATGAAGCTCTTTCTCGCAACTCCGGCAACCAAGTCAAAGCTGCCCGTGATCTCGGCCTCGACCGCTCTAGTATGCGTCGCATCCTAAAAAGGGGTCAGACCCCTTTTTGACTCAAGGAGTAAGTTCTCTCTCTAGTACCCCAATATCTCTCAGATCTTGTCGCAATTCTTGTGCACTGGTGAACAGCACGCTTACTATTCCAGCCCGCCGACCACCATCCACATGCATCTGTCGATCATCGATGAAGATAGCCTCATTGGCCGAAACATTCAGTCCTGTAAGAATTTTATCAAAGGCGGCTTGTTCTGGCTTTACTACACCATGAGCAGAAGAAATAATTTGAGCATCAAATAATTGATTCAAATTCTCTCTAGTTAAGATCTCACTTAACCAATCACTCATAAAATTAGAAAGCAGTCCTATCTTAAACTTGTTCTTTAATTCCTGAATAACTTGCACAACCTCTGGGTCAATTTTTACCAAAGACAAGAATCCACTCTTTACCTCTTCCGGATCCCGACCAACAATACTCCCAATATTTCTCAGGAATTCATCTCCAGAGATCTCGCCTCTATCCACTCGCACAGATTCTGCGTGCAAAGCTTCTCGATGCTCTTCAAGTAGTGGATCATTGGCTTTTAGCCACAACCAATATCCATCAGAGCCAATGACTCCGGCAAAATCAAAAATTACAGCTCGTATGTTAGAATTCATTCAATTAATTATGGAAGTATAATAATTCGTGCCTGTCCCTGAATATTAATTAACAATTAAATCGGCAGGCCTCAGCTTAGCAAACAACTTATCGATTAAATCAAAGGTTGTATACAAACCAAATCCAAAACGAACTACTCCATCTCGTGTATCAGTATAAATATTTTCTTTTCCTAACTGCTTAACAAATTCATTAGCTTCTGGTTCACTGCCTCTATCTACTGTCAAATCACCAAACAGTAAGGCCTGTCGTTCTCGCCTAGGTAGCGCTGTCTCAGGTAAAAATGAGGATTCTTCCATGCGCCAATTTCTAGCCCAAGAAGATCTCTTACTCAAATAATAAATATTAAATCAAAATGGATGAGCGCCTGTGCGGGGTTCCTGATATAGAACCGTTTCATCCAGAGCCGAGGATTAAGAGACATGCGCGGCGGGTGATAGAGGGAACGTGAGTTCCGTACCACACCGCCGCGCTATGCTTTCTTACACCTTACTCATCCACCCGAATCGAAGTCAGTTTTTCGCTGACCTCAGACTTTGAGTGGTGAGCATCTGGAACTCCTTCTTGTAGAACTTCGGATCCTGCCAGATCCGAATCTCCGCTTCGTGAGTCGGAGGATTCCAGCTTGCATCGAACATGGTCCAGTCGGGCTCGAATTCGACGCCGTGGCTCTTCCATTCCTGGAGGAATGCCAACACGGCGAGAACGTCCGGTTCGAACGCATCGCGATTTGCGTTGCGCAACTTTCCGAACGCTGCCTCCAGAATCACAGCGGGAGCAGTCCCGTTGTGATATCCCGGAGGTACAGCCAGGGAAGGATCATTTTTCAGATCCTCACGCCCCAGTTCGATGAGTTTTTCCCGAGTCCACTCCGCTCTTGCTTGCAGGTAGTCATGGACCTCCCGCTTCGCAGTTTCGCAGAACTCGAGAACCGTCTTGCTCTGGGCAGGCAACCGACAGAGCTTACCCTGAACCATCGCATCGTACGCCGAGGCACACCCGCTCTCCGAAGGAGGCAGAGGAGCCACGTTGTACTTGGCCATGTACATGACCAATTCCATCCAGTGCGCATCCTGTTTCGGGAGCGGGCCGATGGAGACGGTGATGGTGGGCTTGGCATCGTCCTTCTTTTCCTTGACCTGGAGCGTTTCACCCTTGGTCACAGGAGCAGAAGGAGTGACTTCCGTCGAAGTGGTGGCAGCCACTTCTTGGACTTGGGCAGGCTTGGCGCTGTCCCCGCAAGCGAGAATCACGCTCAGCAAACCGACGACGATGACGCAAATGAAGAGCGTCACGAACGAATTGTTCTGGGAGGGCATGGAACTTCCTGGTCTTTGCAGACCAACTGGGGGTGGATGAGGTGAACCTGAGATAACCTGCGAGACAATGTCCCGCACAGGCTACTCGTATGTGAAAAGGGTATACTAAAGGGGTCTGACCCCTTTTCCCCTTTTTGAGGTAAAGAACGCTTATAAGTTATTGAAAAACTTGTGGGGTTTGATACTCAGGTTTCTGAGGTATAAAGGCCTGAAATTTATAGATTTATACCGGTCATTTATGGAAATTACTCTATTATACGGGATTGTCGGCATTATGGTCGTAATCTCTGTTTTCCTCGTCTCAAAAAAATACAAGGAGACAAAAGCCAAAAGTGAGCAGCACTTTGGGGAAGTAAATCCCTTTAAACATCCGAATCGTCATCTCTCTACGACTCATAACGGAAGAAATTTCTCCCTACATTATCATACTGGCAGCAAGAAAAATCCTCAAAGATTAGTAATTGAAACCGAAGTGGTACCGGTAGGAAATTTTGAAATCTCAAAAGAAAGTAAATTAGATAAACTTTCAAAAAAGATTGGACTAAGTAGGGAATTTCAAACTGGAGATCCAACATTTGATTCAGAGTTTTTTGTTACGAGTGAAGATCATATTCTTTGCAGCGAGGTATTTACAAAATCAGGAATCAAAGAACTTATTCGTTCCGCCATCAAGGATTCCGCAATCAGAATCATACTCAAGGGCAACAAACTTACCTTGAAGATTTCTCCTGTCAGAATTCAATCATTCGGAGAAGCTGGATTCGGGGAGGCTGCCTACAAAGTTTTAGATGCGATAGCTGAGGCACTTCCAGCTCCATCCTCAGTACCAAAACCTATCTCTCCGATCTCCACGATTCGATGGAGTAAAATTATTACCCTATCCCCATATATTCTGGCCATAACCGGAATTGGATTACTTATCTCTGGGTTAGTTGTTTTTGAGCCAGTTGATACAATGCCGATTCTTCAAGATTCTTTAAAATGGGCTGGCATACTTTTCTTTGGATACATTTTGGCTTCATACTCACTCCTTAAGGGAAGATCCTCTGCACATAGAGAATTATTAATTATTTTTATTGTTGGACTTATCGCTTGTCCCCTTGTTGCTTTTGGAGGAGCGGCCACCTTAAATGGCATCTCAGATATTAACGATCCCAAAATAATAGATACTCAAGTAACAAGGAAATGGGAGAAAACCGGGAAGAATAAAAAACTAGTAATTGAGGTTGAATCTTGGAATCCACTTGGCGAAAGAAAAACTTTTACAGTAGGAAGAGCCTTATACGATGCTGCTACACCAGGCGCATCAAAACTTAGACTATTAGTTAAGCCAGGCTCCCTTGGATATCCCTGGATAGAATCAAAAGAGATAATCTCATAAACATATGCAACTTTTTAAACTTGAAGATAAATGCGTTCTGAATACGACTCTGGAAAAGGCCTGGGATTTTTTTCAAGACCCACACAATTTAAAGTTAATTACCCCACCAGAATTAAACTTAGTAGTAACCTTAGTAGTAACCTCAGATACAGGTTCTGTAATGTATCCTGGCATAATCGTCACTTATAAAGTCCAGATTTTGCCATTTATATTTGTCGATTGGATTACAGAAATCACTCACATCAATCCACCTAAGATGTTCGTAGATGAACAACGCTTTGGCCCTTACAAAATGTGGCACCATGAGCATCACCTTCGCCAAGTCCCAAACGGCATCGAGAATCACGATATCATTCACTACGTCATCACAGGCTGGCCAATAGATGGACTCCTAAACAGATTCATTGTCCGTCCCAGACTAGATAAAATTTTTGAGTATAGAAAAAAGAAATTATTGGAACTTTTTAGGTAGCTTCATTCTTCAAGCGCAGTCATAGATTTAAAACCGTAACGCCGTGAGGCGGTGGTAAGAATCGCTCCCTACACACCGCCTCACATGCAACAGAAGTAGGTTAGTAGGACTACTTCTTGAGCTTCTTGATCTTAGTCCAGATACCAAGAGCGTCATTGCCAGTCGCGACCCAGTCCTGCGTCTGCTCGACGCCGGACTTCTGACTCTTGGTGTGGGACTTGGAAATCACGTTGCCGTTTGCGTCCTTGGTCTCCGTCACCTCGTGGGAGGTGGAAGCCTCGTCGTAGGCCTGGGCGAGACCGGAGCAACCTCCCAACGACAGGAGGAGTGCAGCGGGGCCGAGAACGGTGAGAATCTTTTTGACAAACGAAGCAATCATACAACTTCTCCGGAAGAAGTGCATGAAACTCTCTTGCTCGAAAAGAGAGTCACAAAACTTTATCAACAGTCGAGCCTTGAAATAAGCACTGACTTTTCTCAAGGCCCAACTGCCGTAACCTTTATCCATGACTGCTGCTTGGCTCAAGGTTATTCAGCTAAGCAGCAAATTGATGCTTCTACTTAATAGTAATTTTAGTGAGCGATGACTTAATTGTTATCGAGGAGAGACAACGCAACGTGACATTATTAATGGAATTATCTTCCACTAATAAAAGTAATAGATTTGAGCACTTATAAGTTCAAACTGGCTTTAGCAACTACATCATAGGATTCGCCAGTTATTGGATCATTAAACGCGACCCTCTCGGCATGAAGGAAGAACTGCCTTTGTTCAGTTACTTCAACCTCTTTAAGTTCTTTGGAAGAACCGTATAGAACA
This sequence comes from uncultured Bdellovibrionales bacterium, assembly GCA_964650155.1. Taxonomy (GTDB): domain Bacteria; phylum Bdellovibrionota_C; class UBA2361; order UBA2361; family J135; genus JAWXBT01. The sequence continues at coordinate 5,823 of CAZYRE010000047.1, read as the reverse complement.
TCGCCTAAAAGCGGAAACCCTAGAAATGCAGCATGAGCACGGACCTGGTGTCGGTGAGCGCGGTGGCAGGTGGCCCTTACTAAAGAGGCATTTTTATCGGGAAGTGGGGTAACAAGTTCAAATTCTGTACGGCCTAATTGTGCACGCGCAGATTTCGCTGGTTTACTTTTATAAATCTTAATTTTCTTGGCTCCTCTATTAGGAGTACCAAGATAGGTCTCAGCGAATTCTTTTTTTGGAAATATTCCTTCAACCAAAATCAAATAAGATTTTTTAAGCTCTTCATCATTTAAGATTTCTCGACCTTTAAGCCACGCTTCCCGATTCTTAGCTGCAACAATTACGCCACTTGTTTCAAAATCTAGGCGTTGAATTAATCCAGCATCTTCTGGTTTTTCTGAAATACTTTCAGCTTCAGGATTATTTTTTAATAATAAATCAGCCAGCGATTCTCCACCACCTTCTGGCAACCGAGTAGAGTGAATACCACTAGGCTTATTGATAAAAAGATAGTTCTTGGATTCCTTAATTATCAGTTTACTTATCATAAGAAACTTGCAGGAATACCTTTGATAGTTTGGTTGCCCCAATTGTTTTTTGTCACCAGCAGAGACTTAACTTTGAACTTCGAAGATATCTCTTCGAAAAACTTATAATATTCATCATCTATTGAATCGGTATACTTACTCTCTAGTGCTACCTTTTCTTTCGGCAAGAAAAAATCTACTTCTGTTGTTCGTGTTGGCTTTGCGTAGTAAATCTGCATATCTTCAAATAACTCGATTAGACGGGAGTATACATATCCTTCTACTAAGTGCCCTACGTAAGATCCTAACGGAATCTCTGAAGCAACCAAGTGAGACATCGCTATCGAAGGAGAGGCAACATACACCTTTGGGTGAGCCTTAACTCGTTTTCTCTCTTTTGTATCAAACTTAGACAGTCTTGTTATTAATCCAGCGCGTTCAAATGCTGATAAATGTTTTGCGATTGTTTCTTCGGAAAACCCTATACTATCAGCTAACAATTTTATACTAATCTCAGATCCTGACTCTTTGCAAAGAACGCTAAATAAATCTAGATCATCATACGAGGACCTGACTCCGAAATATCTCGTAAGATCTTTTTTTATGACCTTATGAACAATGGAATCTCTAATATACTTTTGGACTTGAGACATTGGCACTCCATCACGGAGCAAGGTTGCGGCCTCAGGAAATCCGCCAACAAGCAAGAACTGTTTGAATAGCTCTTCTCGCCGGGCAGTTACCTGCTGAGGGGGTAATGCAAAAAGCACCTCTTTTGAGGATATTGTTAATAATTCTCTTTCTTCGATAAAAGATAAAAACTCTCCAAAATTTAAAGGAGTTACTCTAAATTCCATAGATCGTCCGGCTAAACTTTCAGCCCCATCTTGTAGGAATAGAGCAGAAGAACCAGAAAACATAAACTTAAAATTTGGATTTAAATCGTAATACTTCTTTATTACAGCTTGCCAGCCATCTATGTTCTGAATCTCATCGAAACAGAAAAGCGTGGGTGATCTAATAAGGGATGGTTCCAAATTTAGAACTTGAGAAAAATATAACCTCAATACTTGATCTAGAATTCGACTCGGAATTAATTCCAGATCATCTTCTGTATCAAATGAGAAATAAAAATAGTTTATCGGTTCAATCTTATTCTCAGATAAATATTGGTCTCTAAGCTGGAGAAGCAACGTGCTCTTCCCAGTTCTTCTTAACCCTTCGATGCCAACCGACACCCTCCCCTTTAACCAGGGTACAATCTGGTTGTAACAGCTCCTTCTATTTATGAACGCGCACTTCTCCACTTGCTTGGTTCGCCAGTGCGGATTCTGTTCTGTTAGAGCATTAAGGGTAAAGTCCATGCAGAAATACTAACATTGATCGGTTTTTTTGTACAGAAAATACAATCGCGATCGGCTTTTTTGTATTATCTATGCCATCTATTTGAAAAGATTAAGTTTTAGGTAGACAAAAATCAGTGAAAATTCACATCCCCACTTCCACGGCGAAGGATCACTGTAACAACAGCCTCAATCTCTTGCCGAAGCTCATTTCTATTCTTCTCGATGTCATCCATTACTTCACGAATTTTTGCTTCGAACTCTCCACCATCCCAGGAATCTCCCTTACCTTCCTTACGACGCTTTTCCTTGATCTTTTCATGAAGAGTAGAGCTATCTTGGAATAAGGATAACAGACGAGAACGTTCATCAAGGAGACCCTCTACATTAGAAATTATTGGCACTGGGGTCTTTGCTGCTTGAGAAAGAGAGATAAATTTGGAGAGACATAAAAAGTTATGGGCCCTTACAGCTTCAAGAACGCCGGCTTTCCCACGAATATGATCAAGTACAAAAAGATCCTTTAACCTCTTTGCTGCATTATCGAAGTCTCCCTTTTTGATAATCGCATCAACTTCATCAAGAAGAGCCATCCGGCGATTCATCTGCCACTGATCCTTCATCGATTTAGGATTAAGCTTTCCGCTCATCGAAAAGAACGGAGCTACTGCCTGAAAAATAACTTTAAGTAGCCAGCCGAGAAGCCCTAGACCAAAAATTGCAATCGCTATAACTATAACTAATTCAATCGGATTCATGAAAAACCAGGTGCCATAAAATATGATAGAATACTATTGTACTATCTGGCTTCTATATTCTGCAAAGTTTTTGTGACAGACCCAAATAAGCACCCAAAACTCCGTTGGCCTATCGATATCTCAATGCAGGAGATAGACGGGAAGAAGATATTGGTTATTAGAGATCCTCTAGGAATTTCTCCGAGTCCTTTGGCTTTAAAATCTGCCATTGCTCCTGTAATCGGGATTTTTGATGGCAATCACTCTACTGAGGCGATCCTCAATAAGTTTTCCCCACATGGACTTACAAACCAACTACTGAGTGAAATTATTCTCATACTCGATACAAACCTATTTTTAGAGAGCGCTAACTTTGCAAAAGCCAAAGCTGACTCAATAAGGTCATTTGAGGAATCATCTGTTAGAGCAGCTTCAAACCTCGGGCCCCAATGGGGTGCAGCGCCATATAAGTTAAAAGAACTAGTAGATTCTCATATGAGCACTGCAGTTCCAGTACCGCCGGTTGTCGGATCAATCTGTGGATTAATCGCCCCACACATTGATTATCACCGAGGAGGAATTTCATATGGGCTTACCTATCGCCATTTAAAAAATTCTGACCATACTCACTACATAATTTTTGGAACCGCACATCAGTATAGCCCTCGCCTTTTTCATCTAACAAAAAAGCACTTCGATACTCCTATGGGATTGGTTCAAACTGATCAAGAATTTGTAACTACAGTTGCTAATAAATTCGGAATCAAGCGGAGTTTTCAGGATGAATTTCTACATAAACAAGAGCATTCCCTAGAGCTTCAACTTCCGTTCCTTTGGAGAGAACAGGATGCTGCAGAAAGAAAATCATCATACAAACAGGTTCCAATACTTGTAGGTAATTTTCATCACATGCTGGAAGAAGAAAAATTCCCTGAAGAGTTTGAAGAATACGAATCATTTGTTGCAGCTTTAACTGAAACTACGATAAAATTACTTAATGATGGTCACCGTCTATGTCTTATCGGTGCAGTCGACATGGCCCACATTGGTAGAGCTTTTGGAGATCCTGGCTCACTTAGTAAAGATTATTTAGAAAAGATCGCTCAGCAGGATAGAGTGTATCTTGACTGTATAAAACGCCAAGATAAACGCGGACTTTTTGCTCACATGGCCGAAGATAGAAACGCTCGCAAGGTTTGCGGATTCCCCAGCCTCTATACAATGATCGATCTTATGGATCGAGTCGGATGGAAGTATGCAGCACACGAATTTGATTACCGCCAAGCAGTAGATCTAACCACTGATTGCGCAGTAACTTTTGCTGGGATAGGGCTGTATAATTAATAGCCCAATCTCTTCCCTGTCAAACGAGCAAATTCAGCCACGCTAGTTTTAGAATGAAGTACTTTCTCTCTAATATCATCTTCTAATAAGTGTAACCTTCCTTTCTCAAGAGCTGCGGCTCTGATTTCGGTCGACCGTGCGCTGCTCGCGATCATATCCCTAAGATGATCATCAATCTCTAAAATCTCAAAAACTGCCACCCTACCCCTATAACCGCTATAATTACAGGACGAACATCCACACGGTTCACTGATAAAGGTATCTCCATTTTGTTCAGGTGATAATCCAAGCATTCTATATTCAGCTTCGGTTGGTGTTTTGATTTCTGTACTGCAATCCGTACATAGTTTCTTAACTAACCTCTGGGATATTACTGCTGTAAGAGTATCCGCTAACTGCGCTGCTGCAACATCAAGGCTAGTAAAACGACTAATTGCACCGACAGAATCGCGCGCATGAATAGTGGTAAAAACAAGGTGGCCTGTTTCAGCCATTCTTGCGCTAGCAGTCGCAGTGACTGAATCCCTGACTTCACCAATCAAAACAATATCAGGAGCTTGCCTTACAATTGATTTTGCCAAAGTATCAAAATCTTGGCCGTGATGGGTATTAAGAGTAGCCTGAGCTAGTCCGTCAAGTGTGTACTCTATGGGATCTTCAACGGTTACAATATTTACCGAGCCATCATTTCTTTCGCCTAACGCAGCGTAAAGCGTTGTTGTTTTACCAGATCCGGTAGGCCCAGCTAATACGACTAGTCCTTGAGGTTGGTGAATTATACGATCAAATATTTCAGTTTGATTTTGGTTCAGTCCAAGACTTTTCAGTTGGACTACATTTTGAGTTTTATCGAGTAACCGAATTACAACACTCTCATGCTCCTTTCCGTTAATCTTCACAGGATAGACCGAGACACGACAATCTACAGAAATATTATTATGCCTATATTCTATGCGACCATCCTGACATACTAATCTTTTGGATGGATCCATCGGACTCCCGGCCATTACCTTTACTCTGCTAGCCAAATTTTGCTCTAGCAAAATTGGTGCTTGATAAAGTTCTCTCCAACTTCCATCAACTCGCAATCTGATCTTTACATCATTCCCGGATGGTAGAAATTGAATATCAGAAGCTCTAGCTTCAATCGCCTGAGTAAAAATTCGATTAATCAAAACTTCAACATTGGCAGTACGACCAACATTCTCAGTTCGCCCCGTGTGTTTTTTTGGAGTGGGGGATTCGACAGCTCGCGGTAATCGAGCAGACACTTGAGAAGTTGTGGCCAAAACCACCTTCACATTCCGACTAAGCGTGAAGGCTAAATCATCAACTGAGCTACTCTGAGTGGGGAGATCTGTTGCTATTAACAGCTGACCGCTTCGCTCTCGAATAGGCACTAACCTATCTCGAATAGCAACATCTTGTTTAATAATTCCAGAAAATTGAGGATCGAATCGAATGGTATCAAGATCGACGAATTCTAAACTCGAGGCTTTCGCGGCAGCTTCAAAATATTTCTTCTCTGTGACTAGTCTTTGCCGTAACAACGAGACAGACACAGCCTCATCTGGTGAAGATTTAGTCTGGAGTCCTCTGCGGATAGCCGTTTCATCAACAACACCACCTTCAAAAAGTAAACGAGTGATCGGATCAATCGCTTGAAGTAGGGCTTTATCTAGGGAATCAATATCAATGAACTTAGGGATTTTAACCGTTTCAAAACCTGGCTCACGTTCCGGGGTCATAAACAACTACCTCATGACGTGCGCACCCCCAAGGTCTTTTCAATTTACACAAAAATATGAATCGGAGATAGAAAAAAATTATGACCAATGTGATTGGGTGGCGAGGAAGTCCGAAGGAAACCGA
>CAZYRE010000046.1:0-18003 GCA_964650155.1 uncultured Bdellovibrionales bacterium | reverse complement strand
AAGACCAAGTTAAACGCTGTCATTTTGGCCCACTATTACCAAGATTCTGATATTCAGGATCTGGCTGATTATGTTGGGGACAGTCTTGGATTATCTCAGGAAGCAGCTAAGACTAACGCCAGTGTAATTGTTTTTGCTGGCGTTCACTTTATGGCCGAGACGGCCAAGATTTTAAATCCAAACAAACCAGTTTTAGTTCCTGATATGAAAGCTGGCTGCTCACTTGCGGATGCTTGCCCTGCTCCTGAATTTAAAAAGTTTATCGATGCTCATCCTGGGGCTTATGTTATTAGCTATGTGAACTGCTCAGCCGGAGTAAAAGCTTTAAGTGATATTCTTTGCACCTCATCAAATGCAGTAAAAGTAGTTCAATCAGTTCCAAAAGATAGACCGATTATATTTGCGCCCGATCAACACCTCGGTCGATATCTAATAAAGAAAACTGGCCGAGACATGATCCTTTGGAAAGGTAGCTGCATAGTTCATGAGACTTTTAGTGAAAAGAAATTGGTTCAATTAAAAACCAGATATCCAGAAGCACAAGTTGTGGCCCATCCTGAATGCCCAGAAAATATCTTGGGTTTGGCACACCACATAGGCTCTACTTCAAGCATCCTTGATTACGTTACCAAATCTCCGGCTAAGCAATTTATCGTTGTGACTGAAGCCGGGATCATGCATCAGATGCGGCTTAAGAACCCACATAAGGAATTTATCGCTGCACTTCCGGAATCTGGGTGTTCTTGTAACGAATGCCCATACATGAAGCTCAATACCCTAGATAAGCTTATCGCTTGTATGGAGAATATGTCTCCCCAGGTGACAGTAGATCCCGCTATTATCGAGAGGGCGCTAGTTCCACTTAATCGGATGCTAGCGATAAGCTAGCAATGAAAAAAGAATCTGTACCAAATAGAACTATAAAAAGTTACTTCTTAGGACCGCAAGCTGAGAATGCAGAACTGTTAGAACAACTCGGTCACTTTATATTCGCTCATTGGTTTGACTGGAGAAAGAGGCAGTATCCAGATGATGGCCCAGCTATTACTAAAGTAGATCAAACCTCTCCTGAGTTTTTAGCAGAAGTCGAGAAAATAAAACTAAAAGTATTAGATCTAGTCTCTCGTCTACAAAAAGAGGTTCCTAGTTTCTCTCCAAGATATATCGGGCACATGGTCTCTGAGATCTCTGTACCTGCCTTACTTGGCCACATAATAACCCTGATTCATAATCCAAATAATATAACCGATGAAGTTGCTCGGGTTAGCATGGAGATTGAACGGGAAGCCATTGGCGAAGTAATGATCATGCTTGGATATGATCCAACAAAAGGTCGAGGACATTTTACATCCGGTGGCACTGTTGCAAATATTGAAGGACTAGTTAGAGCCAGAGCAAGATTAGCACGCTGGATGGCTGCTGGTATGGTTGAGGAAGAGAACTCTCCTACTGGAAGAAATATTTTTCAATGTGCCCATCAAGGTTGGGATGGATTTAAGAAAACTGTAAGTAAATTCCCTGACGAAGAGATCAGATCTCATCATTTTCTTCATTATAGCCCAATAGATGTAGCCAAAAAGGTTGATAGAATATTTAAAATTGATTACCGAGGACCAGTAGTTTTAGCGCCGCAGAGTAAACATTACTCCTGGCCCAAAGGAATTATTCTAATGGGGCTTGGAGCAGAAGCATTTTGGCCTATTGATTTAGATAATCGAGGCATGCTCTCAGTAAAAGATCTAAAACTTAAAGTTGAGAACGCACGGAAAGAGAATCGCCCGATTGCTTGTGTTGTTTCAGTTGCTGGAACAACTGAGCTTGGGGATTTTGATCCCATTCACGAGGTACAAGATTATCTTGATTCACTAAAGAAATCTGAAGGGCTGCACATCTGGCATCATGTAGATGGCGCTTACGGTGGGTTCTTTAGATGCATTAAAGACGGACCAAATTCACCACTAGCAGCACATACCCATGCTGCACTGAAAGCTATCAGTCGCTCAGACTCTATCACTGTAGATCCTCATAAATTGGGGTACGTTCCTTATGCCAGTGGTGCATTCGTGTGTCGAAATACCAATGAATATTACGTAGCCCCATTCGATGCCCCATATTTGCGATTTGATTACGATTCAAACCAGATGCCGCAAACACTAGAAGGCTCTCGCTCAGCTGGTGGTGCTATTGCTACATGGTTGACTGCTAAATGCATCGGTCTGAATGCAGATGGCTACGGCAGAATCCTTGAGCAAACAATTAAGCAACGCCAAAATTTAGAAACGAAAGTTGCTAAAGCTCATCCTGATTTTCAGATAGCTCCACACAGTCAAACAAATATTCTCTGCTTCTGTATCGCTAAAAATGGTGAGCCTGTTAGCGTTTCAAATGAACGGACTGAGAGAATTTACGAAGCCTTTGCCAAAGATGGACCAGTTCCATTCTTTGTCTCAATGACCAGCTTAACTTGGAAAAATTATAAGGCTTACCTTGATGATTACGTTAGCAATTGGAACGGCAAAATTGACGCAGATAAATTAACCTTGCTCCGCTTAACTCTGATGAACCCATTCTTTGAATCTACCGACACAAAAATTAATTACGGCGATGAATTCATTAAGGAACTCTTACTATTATTAAAGTAACTTAGCGGTACGGCTTTAAGGAAGGATCAGACTCCCCTAACCTCTCAAGTCCTTCCATACAAATATCTCTGGCATCACTAAGACGCCCTTTCATAAAAAAATCTGTAGCATTTGAGAGTATGATTGCGATCTCTTTATCTTCTACTAGTGGTAGATGCTTTTTAATTGGCCAAATAAAAAGGCGTCCCATAATTAATCGAGTTGAAGCTCTAGTCCTTGTCGGCGAAGACAAATTATCAGGCCAATTCGCACAGAAGGCTAATATCCGCTTGGTAACCTCTATGCGCTCAGGCAGATCCTCACTTTTGATCCACTGCCAAGAGACACCTAAAGGAATAGCTCGATATCCTTCCGGTGGCTGTGTGCCATGATTCGAAAAGACACCGCGACCAGCTTCGTAAGCGCGAGTCACTATTTCGCGGAAGGCAACATCTTGCTGTGAAGAAAGGTCTTTTAATAATGGATCTCTTATTCCTAACTGCTCCCGGTACCGACTCCCTCCCAGCATGCCTTGAACCACTACAATCACATCAGGTCGTTCTTTGAGCGCCTGTGTGAAATAAACAATTCCTAGAGAAACTCGATCTGTTGCCGCAATAAAAATTCCATTCTGTGGTACTTCAGAAAGTGTCTGTTTAATTTCGTATTCGGAGATGCGATCTCTCCTAGCATCCCCATACTCAAGTGCTTTTGGAACAGAGAATATAAGTGGCAATACGATTATTAACCCTAAAAATCCGTATAGTCTCGTCGTCGGCGCAAACTGTTTGATCACGTACCCGGCCAGTACGACACCAGCATAAGAAGCCAATCCATAAAAGCGAGAGGCCCACTCTCCATGCATCGTAGTATCTGCTGGAAGTATAATTAAATATAGAAACACCCAATGAAGCGCCCCTACTGCACACCAAGCAAATGACTCAGCTGTAAATTTAAAAATGAAAACAAAAAAGATTGAGACCAATCCAAGAATTGCTATCGGAAGAGATCTGCCTATATTAGTTAAATAATGAGAAAGATAGCTCGTGGTAGGAACATCCGCACCTGCAGTAAGTGAGAATGATCCATAAGCAGTTCTTAAGATATAATTATAAAGCTGGGTCATATTTTCAGGTGGAGCAAAGGCAAGAATCGGAGCTCCGTTGTGTATTACTAAAAGAGTCAGATAAGCAGAAAAGCCAACTAAGAATGCAGCCCCAGAGACACAAAACCTCTTAGGCCAACCTACTGAGCATTCAGAATTAAAGACAAAATAAATAAAGAGTGGTAACCACAGAACTATTGTCTGATGGTGCGCGGCTGCTAATCCTGCTAACAATCCGAAAATGGCGATGCCAGGAATATTCCGAATAGATAGGCCAGAAAGTAAAACTCCACCAAGCAAGAGATTATGAAAAGCAAAAACCTCAGCATCCGTTGCTGTCTTAACAACAGGAGCTGACAAGCTCCAAGCAAGTGCAGCAAGAAAAGATAAAGCTGTTGAAACCCCAACCCTACAGAGCACTAAGAATAAGAGCGCCACTGCCAGGCTCTGACTAAATGCAGAGAAAAGAGCCATTGCATGATACGGATTATCCGAATCTAAAAGTGGCACCAGAAGACGGGCGAGCGCCATGAAAACAGGATACCCAGGTTGATGTACGATGCTTCCTGTAACAGCTGCTGCTGCATATTCAGCGCCATCAGAATCTTGTGTGGATAACGCAGTCAAAGGTAAGTAGAGAGCAAAGCTCACCACCCAAAGGAGAACCGCAAATAGCAATGCTTCTCTTCTTTTCATGAGCGCAGCTTAGCTTCTAAGGAATAATCAGGGTATCCCCCGCTCGCAAACTGCTGTTACCTAAACTGTTCACTTTCTTTAATTCGTTTACACTCACGCCGTATTTACGACTAATAGACCACAAAGAATCACCTGAACGAATTTTGTAAGAGCTGCGACCCTGTGGCTTTGCACTCTCTGTTCTAGAAATAGATTTGGCAGCGATAGTTTTTGAAACACCCGGCTGTGGTATTTTTAATTTTAGACCTGGCTTGATCATATTAGAGCGTAAGCCATTATAAGCCTTGATAGTTGCTACGCTGAGCCTAAATTTCTGTGCAATTCCTCCGATGGTATCCCCTTTCCGCACGGTATAAAATCTTCCCTGCAGAGGTGGCTCCACCTTTTTCCGTTTAACGATCAAATTCTGACCTTCTCGAATTTCTGTCGATGAAAGAGCGTTCATATCTTGAAGCTCTCCAGTTGTAACACCATACCTCCTTGATATTTCATCAAGGGATTCTCCGCGTCTTACCCTATGAGTAGCTCCACCATAAAGTGAACTAGCTGTTTTTTCTGCCGCAATCTCACCGGGTTCGACCATTTTCAGTCTATCAGCTCTACTGCCTATCCCAGCAGGTACCTTCAAATTATAACCACGGGGCAATGGCACTCTTCCGCGCCAGGCAAGAGTACTCACCGCATAGTTAAGTGGCTGTAAGGAATCAGAAGAGACCCCTAATTGTTTGGAGATAAAAGGGATAGAGTATGAGTTGGCTAACCTAACTTCATCAAACTGAAGAGGTTCTTCTAAATTTACTTCAGGGAAATACCTCTCATGCTGCTCAAAAACTTCTAGGGCAGCTAGAAACTCTGCGTAAAAGTTATTTGATGCGAAACCAAAGGGGCGCTTTCCATGGAATTCGACTATTCGCCCAATATCAGTCGTACCCATCGTACGAACAGCTTTCTTTACTCCATAAATTCCATGGTTATAAGAAGTCAGTGCTAGAGGCCAGGTCCCTAACTCGTTGTAAGCAAACATTAAATATTTAGCAGCTGCTTTACCGGCCTCGACAGGATCTCTTCGCTCATCAATTGCAGAGGTAATTTTCAATCCGAATAACTTTGCAGTTCTAGGCATAAATTGCCAAATCCCTGCTGCACCGACTGAGCTGTAAGCCTTATAATCAAAGGATGATTCGACAAAGGGCAACCTAGTTAATTCTTTTGGTAAACCAAATTGCGCAAATATCTTTTCTAAGATTGGCATGTATCTACCGGAACGCGCGATCGCGGAAGCAAACTTTTCTCTAATGCCGGTCTGACTCCTAACTAGCTTTTCTCGCACCACTCTTTGGTATTTTGTCACACCACCTGGCACTACTTGCATCTTTGAAACGATAGATTCTTCAAGGGCATTCCTTGGAGAGGATCCGGTAGAAAGATGTCGAAATGCTTCGTTTATTTTGGTTTCAAACTGTCTTTTTTGGCTTTTCTTATGCTGCTCTAATTGTCTAGGTGACATCCTGGTAGCTTCTCGAGAAAAATCCATGGATCCAAAGGTTATCCCTGGATACTCTCGATGATGAAAAACAACTGAGTGCTGCCCGTATTTTGAAAATACATCTATCCAAAAATTTATTCTGGGTCGGAGCTCTGGAGATGCGGCAAAAACTGGTGAGCGTGTTTGATTAAGATAACCAGGCGAAGCAGAAACAAAACTAGTCGGTAGCGCTAAAGAAAGGGCTGCAAAAAATAAGAACTGCCCTATTCGCACAAACTTCATCAATTCTCCTCAATGACCAACGAGTAAGGCCTTAACAAGCTCCTCTTCGAATCTTCTGGCTCTAATAACAGCCGATCCATTTGCAATACTAACGAAAGCATATCGAGCACCGGTATCCGCAAAAACATATCCCGCTAAAGAGGAGACTCCATTCAGGCTTCCTGTCTTCGCCCTAACGACCCCTCCACGTAACCCACGCATCCGTTTACGCAAGGTCCCGCTTCGACCCATCACAGCTAAAGATGCTTCAAACTCCGGCCAGATTGTCTGATTTTTATAAATATCACGTAATACTGCTACCATGATTCCAGCCGTGACTCTGTTACCATGGTTAAGGCCTGAACCATCATAAAGTTCAAAGCTAGTGGATGGAAAGCCTAGTTTCTCTAGGTACATGCCCAACCTTTGTAACCCAGCATCTCGACTAAGCCTACCGCTTCTAGAGAAGCCTACATGATAGAGTAATTGTTCAGCTATCATATTGGTACTGTAGTGGTTCAAATCCCAAACAATCTGGCTGAGCGGTTTAGAGGAATGCTCAAATATGGTTCGAGCCCCTTGAGGAACAACACCGCGGCTCAGAGCTTTCCGGTCAACAGAAATTCCAAACTTTGACAACAGGCCAGCCATGGTAAGGCCAAAATACTCTGCTGGATTATCTATGCTCCGGTAAATGGTTTCACAACCACCTGTCTTCCGGATCTCGCCCTTCAGACTAAAGGTTAGCCCACCCATTGTTCGTGATTCATCGTCGATCCGGTAGTAAGCTTTCTTCTTACTGACGGTCATAATCCGCCCAGTAATATCGACAGGTAATTCATTTGGATCGGGAATGACTAATGCTGGACGCCCTACTTCTGTAGAACAGATATCAAATCCTAACGTATTAAAATTAAATGCCAAACCAGAAGCTCCCGCTTCGTAAGCTCGCTCGCCTACTCTGGCTTTGAATCCATCAAATATAGAATCATCAACGACTATACGACCTACTTTTCTTACACCAAGGCGATGAAGTCGTCTTGCTGCCATCAAAGCATCTTCGATTGTTAAGGAAGGATCGCCTCCACCACGTACGTAAAGTGTTGAGACTACACCGCCCTTTCCGATCCCAGAGTCGGATAAAAATCCAGTTTTAAAGTGATAATCAGGACCGAGGATTGATAGTGCAACAGAAGATGTAATCGTTTTTAAAATGCTCGCTGGTTTAACTTGATCCTGTGCACGATGCTGATAAATCGCATTACCAGTTCTTAAGTCAACTACTGCAACATTGATGGATGGAGCAAGTGTCTCAACAAGTCTTTGTACCTTAGCTGAAAGCCCAGAAGTCTGAGCAAACAAGTTCAAAGGAAGCAAAGCAGAACAGAGAACAGCAAATGTAAGACGCAAAGATAGTTTTGATGTCATGATTCAAACCAAGGTACAGGCGCTCCTTGATACCTGCAAGAATTAATGTGCGCTGATATAGAGAAAGTTATTCCTTGGAGGTGATACGATGAGAGTCTAACTCCTCGTCACTCATGGCCATCGTTTTATCGGCATTCAGCTTAACAAAGGATTGATGCTGTTCGGGCACTCCTGTGTCCTCATAGATAGCTTCTACAGGGCATTCAGTCTCACAGGCTCCGCAGTTGATACACTCATCGGGATGAATCATTAACATCCCGTAACCTTTTTTCTTTTTACTATCGTCGTTACCTTCAGTAGACCAAGCAGCAGGTCCTACAGCATATTGCTCGTTTAGCTTTGGATCTTGGATGTCGTAAAAACAGTCCACAGGACAAACCTCAACACAGGATCTGTCCTTTGTACCAAGACATGGGCGGGTAACTACGTAAGCCATTGAAAACTCTCTCCTAAGATTTACAAGACCATTTTTATAGTACCGGATGGGCTCTAGGGGCAACATCCCAGAGTTACCTCAAATGAGTTTTATTGAAGGAAAAAAAAGAAAAGGGAACCGATCCTTTTCAGGACCAATCCCCTTTTACAGAAAGGATGGTGTCATGCCTGTTCACAGATAAGAATCGACATTATTCTAGAATCGTGTAGATTCTGTGGCACAATAAAATCTCAAACAAATTGAACCACTTAAAAAGGTGACAGTTACTCTTTTTCTTCTGACATTAAGCTTATGGCAAAAAAAACCCAAAAATCTCGATGCTGGTGGTGCGGTGAAGACCCCATATATGTTGAGTATCACGATAAAGAATGGGGTCGTCCATTACACGATGACCAAAAGCTCTTTGAAATGCTTATTCTTGAGGGATTCCAGGCCGGTCTGAGTTGGATCACAATTCTTAAAAAGAGGGAGAACTTCCGCAAAGCATTCGCTAAGTTTGATCCTAAAAAAGTCTCTAAGTTTACAGCTCGAGACGTTCAGCGATTAATGAAGGATGCTGGGATCATTCGAAACCGCGCTAAAATCAAAGCGGCAATTCAGAACGCTCGGGCTTTCTTGGAAATAAAAGAAGAGTTTGGTTCTTTCGATAAATATATTTGGGGATTTACCAAAGGCAAAACTCTTCGTCTACCAAAGATGACAAGGGATAAAATGAGAGCCACCTCTCCTGAATCAGACGCTCTTTCAAAAGATTTAAAATCTCGTGGTTTTAATTTTGTTGGCTCGACCATTATGTATGCACATATGCAAGCTACCGGCATGGTTGATGATCACGTGGAAGGCTGTTTCCGCTATAAAAAAAGGTGACAGTCCCCCAATGATTGTCGTTACTAATAAAATGAAATAGTGTCGAAGCCACAGGAGAGTAAGTATGCCAAAAATAAGTCGCCGCAATTTCATAAAAAAATCGACCTTGGCTCTTACTGGGGCGGCTTTCAGTGGATTTGGCGGCAGGTCTTTTAACAAACCCTTGAACGGTCCTTTCTTTAAAAATTCGAACCTCGCGCAGAAGGCTATTATTTTAGGTATGGATGGACTTGATCCAAACTTGGTCCGTCGCTTTGTGGCAGAAGGTAGAATGCCCACATTTAAAAAGTTAATGGAGAAAGGACACTTCAGTGAGCTCCAAACTACGATGCCACCACAAAGTCCTGTTTGCTGGGCAAGTTTCATAACTGGTAGCAATCCTGGTTCACACGGCATTTACGATTTTATTCATCGTGATGCAGCAACTTTTACCCCCTACCTATCAACCTCCAGATCTTATCCTTCTGAATCAAAAATAGATATCGGAGATTGGTCTATTCCACTTGGGGCTGGACGAGTAGATCTACTTAGAAAAGGCACCGCTCTTTGGGAACCATTTGAGGCCAAAGATATTCCTGCCACCATTTATCAAATTCCTGCTAACTTTCCGATTATCGGCAAAGGCAAAACAAAATCAATCAGCGGAATGGGCACTCCTGATCTTCTTGGAGGATACGGCATTTCAACATACTTCTCTGATACTCCCGTAGAAGGCTCGGAAAAGTTTACTTCAGCCCGGGTGGTTCAAGTTCAACCTATTAATCACCGCATCGAAACTAAGATATCTGGCCCACAGAACGTTTTTCGCACTAAAAAAGAAAACGCTGAGATTGACCTCGTTATACGCCGGGATCCATACGAGAACGTTATCCGGCTTGAAATCCAGGGACAGAATATCATGTTGGTCCAGGGTGAATGGTCAGACTGGATTCAGATCCGCTTTGAATTTATCCCCCACTTCGCTAGTGCCGCCGGGGCGGTAAGATTCTTAGCTAAAGAGGTTCATCCTCACTTTAAACTCTACATGTCTCCAATTCAGATTGATCCGCTTGAACCGAGCATGCCGATCTGTAGTCCGTCAGATTATTCAGCTGAAGTGGCTGAAGCTATCGGACGATTCCACACCCAAGGTCTTCCAGCAGACATCAAAGCCCTCTCTGAAGGTGTGCTATCTGATGAGGAATATTTACAGCAATCCAAAACTGTACTTGAAGAGAGTGAGCGTGCGCTTGATTATGAACTTAGTCGTTTCCATGAAGGGCTTTTGTTCTTCTATTTTTCTAGCCCGGATCAGAATGAACACATGATGTGGAGAACTTGGGATCCCACACACCCACTCTATAAACCAGAAGCTTCAAACGAAGTGAAAAATGCCGTTACCTTCTTCTATGAGCGGATGGATGAAAACTTACGCCGGGCGATGGAAAAAGTAGATAGTTCTACACTTATAATGGTTATGTCAGACCACGGCTTTGCTCCATTCCTTAGAGAATTCCATCTAGGAACATGGCTTATTGAGCAAGGATACATGACTGTTACCGATAAAGAGAAATACCACTCCTCTAAATTTTTCAATTATGTTGATTGGGAAAAGACCAAAGCATATGCCCTTGGCATTAACGGCCTTTACCTAAATCTAAAGGGTCGTGAAAAACAAGGCATTCTTAGCACCAGTGAAGCAGAAGGAATTCGGCGCGAACTGATTCAGAAGCTTGAAAGCGTAAAAGATCCCTCCAATGGTAAGCCTGTCGTCATGAAGGCTTATGACTCTAGAGATATCTATAGTGGACCGTACACTGATCTTGCTCCTGATATTTTAGTTGGATATCACGGAGGCTACAGAATCTCTGACCAATGTGTACTTGGACAATTTCCTAACGGAATCTTTAGTGACAGAACTGACAAGTGGGCTGCAGATCACTGTATGGATCCCCGTGTCGTTCCAGGCACACTCCTTACAAATTGGCGTTGTACCGGCAGATCCCCTGGCCTCTGGGACATGGCTCCAAGTATTATAAATGCCTTCGGTCTCTCGATCCCAAAAGAGATGACTGGCGCAGCGATGCTGGAGAGAGCTTAAAAAACTTTAAGCTACTCTCTAATTGTAAAGGAATCGATAAATCGAGCGCCAGCAACCTCAAGTAAGTTAAGAACTCTTTCAAAATCCTCGCTACCTCCGTAGTAAGGATCTGGCACCTCGTCTGTGTTTAACTCAGGTGCGTAATCTAAGAAAAGTTTAATCTCTGCTTTAGAATTTTTTGGCGCGATCTTTTTTAGATATCTTAGATTCTCTTTGTCCATGGCAAAAATAAAATCGAACTTTTGGAAATCTTCGATTTCAATTTTTCTTGCTCTTTGCGTTGATATATCAATACCCCTTAGAGCTGCGGCCTTGATAGCTCTACGATCGGGAGGTTCTCCGGCATGATAATCATGACATCCTGCTGAATCGATAATAAATCGATCTTGCAATCTTTTCTCACTTAACAGTTTCTCTAGAACTCCTTGAGCAGTCGGCGATCGACAGATATTACCGAGGCAAACAAAAAGAATTTTGATCTTAGCGCTACTTGATATCATTCCCTTCCCTCATAGTTGCCTATCCGACAAACTTAGGATCATAGGATCGGCAACTATGAGTATAGCAATGCCCATTTTCTAATAGTAGGACGCGGGCATTCGCCTATTATTCCGCTATTCTCTTAGCTATTTTTTTATAAATTTTCTTAGGAGCGCTTCCCTTCTCAATCATTGAAGTGCCACGCTTTTGGATAGTCCTAAGCTCCTTACTATTGAAATTCCCTTCGCTGTTTAAAGCTTGAAGCCAATTACAATCCCACTGCTCGGGACTAAATAGACCGTAATGTCCCCACCAAGTTGGATCGCCATCAAGCTGAGTCAACCACCAATAGCCAGTGTCTAGGTCACCTGATTCAGAAAGAGGCCAGGGAATAAGCTGTCCCTGAAAAAACTTCGCTTCTCCTTCGATAGGGGTAACGGAACCAAGAATTTTTGTGAAATCTTCATCTTGACGAACAACCCCAGCACCAAAGGAACAACTCTGACTAAAAGGAATGTAACTACTGTACCAGAATTCTAATCCTTGAAATAAAAACATAGCTGCAAACGGTTGTACCGTGCCAACAGAAGTGACCACTCTGAATTCAGCAACCATCTCTATGGGTGGCAGAGAAGCTCCATAGTAATTGGAAGCACTCTGATGTTGATCTTCTAATAATGCTTGGCAATCAATATCGGCAATAGCTGAAAACGGCGCAAAGAAAAGGATCGCTGTAAGACATAGCAATTTGTACTTCATAATTCTCCTTACATCGGAAACATTTCCAATCATATGGACAGTAAGAAGTAGCCAATTCTTAGTCAATAAGAAGTAGCTGGTATTTCAATTATAATGGTAATTATTTCCATTACAATCGATTTAACCTACCCGGCCTCTTGACCACTCTCCAATGGTGCGGAAAATATCTAAGTTTGGACTTGACTAATGCTGTCTTTCTTCGGTCTTGGAATTAGCAGTGGAACCGCCCATCTCATTTTTCATTAGACGCGAATCGATCTTGAAGACATTAATCAAGTACCGTTATTAACGTTGCTTCAATTGCTATTTGCAAAGAAATTAGCAAGAGTCATGTGGGTGGTGCGCTACAAATAAGATCTAAAAATTACTGCTGGCAGCACGACTCAGCCAATTCGTAATCAGAGCCGAGAGACTATATGGCAAATTCATTCAAAGAGAACGGATCAACTAGAACAGAACATGATCTGATCGGGAACAAGGAGATTCCAACGAGCGCATACTACGGCGTGCAGACCGCTAGAGGTATGGAGAATTTTAAAATTTCTGGGGTGCCCATCTCCCACTATCCTGATCTAATACGTGCCTTCGCTATGGTTAAACTTGCAGCTGCGCGAGCGAATCATGATCTTGGCGAACTCTCGATGGAGATCTTAAAAGGAATCGAGGCCGCTTGTAACGATATTATCGAAGGTAAATTGCATGACCAATTTATGTTAGATGTCTTCCAGGGTGGTGCTGGAACATCTACGAACATGAACGCTAATGAAGTAATCGCAAATAGAGCCCTGGAGCACCTTGGTAGAAAAAAAGGAGAGTATCAATTCTGCGATCCTCACGATCACGTCAATCTATCTCAATCTACCAATGACGCCTATCCGAGTGCTCTGCATGTAGCTATGGCTCTTTCTAATACTCGGCTAATTGCTGAAATGAAAAAACTTGTTGAGTCATTTAGAAAAAAAGGGACCGCTTTTAGCCACATTCTAAAAATGGCACGGACTCAATTGCAGGACGCCGTGCCTATGACTTTAGGGCAAGAGTTTGATGCTTGGGCACAGAGCATAGAAGATGAAGTAACGGCTTTAGAGCGCGTGGAAAAAGTCCTCTATGAGGTGAACATGGGTGGCACTGCTATCGGCACCGGACTTAATGCCCCAAAGGGCTTCCCTGCTAAATGCGCCGAGCACTTAGCTCACATTACGGGTAAAAAAATTCGTCCAGCTATTAACCTAATAGAAGCAACACAGGATACTCAGGCATTTGTGCTATACGCCTCAGTTTTGAAAAGCTTAGCTATTAAACTTTCTAAGATCTCGAATGATCTGCGACTACTCTCCTCTGGACCACGAACCGGGCTAGCCGAGTTCCAACTTCCAGCCATGCAACCAGGTTCATCAATCATGCCTGGCAAAGTAAATCCAGTCATTCCGGAAGTTGTAAATCAAGTTTGTTACAGGGTTATTGGCAACGATCTAGTAGTCACCCTCGCTGCTGAAGCTGGACAACTGCAACTTAATGCTATGGAACCAGTGATCGTTACTTGCATTATGGAATCACAGGAGTTGTTCATTAATGCAGCAAGAACCCTCCGCGAGCTCTGTGTAGATGGAATCAAAGCTAACGAAAATATCTGTCGAGCTCACATAGATAGAAGTATCGGCATAGTCACAGCGCTTAATCCTGTGATCGGATACGAAAGGTCTACTGAACTTGCGGCAGAGGCGCTCCAAACTGGGAAAGGAATAATGGAGCTTGTGCGAGAGAAGAAGCTCCTCAACGAAAAGCAGATAAGTGAGATTCTTGATCCGAAGAGAATGACTGGGAGTTAGCCCAGTCGTAAAGTTACTCGAAAATGGCAGCGTCCCCAAATTATGGAAATGAGACTGAGATCGCCTCTGTAGCGCCTTGCCGAACATGAACGTTCTTTTTAACAACGATAGCGCCATCTTCATTGATAGATCGAGCACCTGTAAAGGCACCATTTATCACGACTTCATAATCTCCGGCAGCAAGACCATGAACAGAAAATTTAGGATTTGCCGCTGGATCTTTCTCTTCAAGGAAGAAAATTCGTTTCGGACCGATGCCCGTAATGGTACATAATTCTGCTCTAGAATTTCCATCGAATCTTGAAGAACAAACTACCTGAACATCGAGAGTGCCGCCCTCGTCGAGGTAAATTTTTTGCACAAAATTAGAGGTCTTTGGCAGGGCCTGCAAAGTGACCAATTTTGGCTCTGCATTTTTACTAAGTAAAGCCGCGTATATTTCAGAGCCAACAGGAGCCGCGAGCTCTACACCCCCTTTGTCATCAATATTAAAAATCTTGCCGTAGATAGGATCTGCCCCTTCTTCATACGGTGAAAATGCCGTGTAAAAATTTCCATCAGGATCAAGATCCATCTGTATCCTTGTAATATCTTGTGGTTCTCGAAGTGGAATTAGCTCTGCATTCCGAACGGACTCGCTTCCTTGAAACACGGCCAATCGTGCGATGCCAATTTCAGTAACTGGTTGAAGCTGCAGATATCCGAAATCGATCACACCTTTTTGCGCTTCTTGCGGCTCGCTTGTTAGAGTTTCATACCCTGAGGCTTCAACTTGAAGGTAAACAGTATCCGCACTTAGGAATTCTCCGGCTGCTTGAAATTTGCCATTAATAGCCTGCTGCAATTTAGGACCACCTGAGAAGTGCTCCATGATATCGTCGCGTGGTTTAAGTGCTACTGCATTTACGGTAAAGGCATTGAGCCCCTTACCGGTTACCGCATCAACTACAGTTCCTCTGATTTCAAATTTTGGCTGCATCAATATTTGAATTATGTTGGATTCGGAAGTGTGCCCGACTTCTTGCACATTTACCGTAGACTCATATGTAATCCAGCCAGGTCTCTCGACTCTTAGTCTAAACTCTCCTGGCGCAGCTGGTTTAAGTAAGATCTGACCAAATCCGAGCTCCACCATCGGGGCATCAGTGTGAGCACTTTCTCCATCCAAAAGTTCGTCGCTTGATGGAAGTTTGGTCGCAACAGATGTCAAAGTGATCTTAAAACCACCTTCTGGGGGAGTTACTCCATTAGTTAGGAGTTCGATAGAAATGGGTCGTGCTTGTTTAGCCAGGACGGCAGCTGCAGAATCTTCACTCAACTGCACTTCTTGGCGAAGATACGAGCTGCTAGGCAGATTGGCCTCGCTCAACTCCACTTCACTACCAAGACTACGACTTCGGTTGTCCACACCGATATGCCCTGAGACTGCGCTTACAGAAGTATCGTTTCCTGGGTTCCTGGGCCAAACTGAATAGAGAGCGCCGACTGCTAATACAACAGTAGCTACTATGCCAGCTTTTCCAGCAGTAGTGCTCGATCTACCTTGTATTAAGTCCTCATGCATATCGGCGCCCGATATCTAAGTTTACTAGTCCAAGATTCCTTCAAGTAACACGTCAAGGTCCTCAAGATTCTTGGCAATTGTTGTTTTTTTCTTCTTTTTTACGCACAAACATGAGATCCCGCAGGCCCCACTATATGTGTGTCCACCCGGATCAACATGAGAACAGATGCCTTTAGATTCACAAACACCCTTAACAGTAGTTCCAGTACCTCCGACGTTCATCTCACAATCCTTCCCAACATCCTGCCCACCACATGAACCTGAGGTACAAAGTCCACAACTGGTACCAGAATAAATGGAACCCTGACCTTGCCCATCTTTGCTACACTCAGTGTCACAATCGGAATTTTCATAACATTGATCATGCCCCTCACCCTGCACATCTGCGCAGATATTATTAACGCAAGCTTTGTGCGTACTTGCAAACAAGTGGCTAGGACACACGAAGGCCAGCACTGAAATGACTAGAAATTTATTCATTAGAACTAGTTTCATATCTTTCATCCTCATTACTTTATTGTTGATACGACAAATCAATGCTGTCGATAATAATCTCGACATTATTCGGGTTAAGATCGCAAGCGCAGGCTAGACCACACGCATTTTTGTAGTCGACTCCACCTGGATCTGCTGCTGAGCAGTTATCAGATCCTTTACATTTTCCCTTTGTTGAAATCGTAAATCCGATGCCATCTCCCGCTTCACCGCTATACATGTGCTGATCGACTTGGCAGGAATCACCCACCGCCTTGCCTTGACAAGCACCAGTTGTGCAAGCTCCGCACTGCCCTTCTGTATAAATGCTTCCTGTACCAGCACCGTCCTTGGTACACTCGGTGTCACAACCTGCATCAAAACTACATGAGCTCGGCTGGCCATCTTTTTGGATAGCCACGCAGGCATAATTCACGCATTTGTTACGCTGACAATCAAAATTAATTGAACAAGCATTTGTTCCAGGTCCGGGAACCCCCTTACACTCCATACCAACACATTCCATGTGAGTCTGCTGTTGGTTACCCTTTTGCTGAGGTGATTGTGCTGCCACTATGCCGGGATGAATTCCAAGCAGAATTACGCAGCAGAATATTATAGATAGAATTCTAATTATCTTCATTTATTCCCCCATTCAAACACTTCAAATTGGAGTACGTGGGGATGAGGCACAAATCTGAATCAGCCTAATATCGACGCAATTACTTCGGCAGGCACGCCTAGCCCGATCATAACCTCAACAATTAGATTTCAATTAAGCGGATAACTAGCAGAAAACTAGCACCGACAAGCACCCTTAAAGGCATAGCACAAACGCAGAAAGCCCCGACCAGAACTGTAAAAACTCAAGATTTATTAGCCCCCGCGGTAACAACTTAGTAGCTGCCACCCCGAGTTCTTGATAACCCCACTCACACCCATTCCCGGGGAAGGATTATCCATGTGGGGAAGGAAGAAAGCAAACTATTTTTTAAGTTGAGAATAAAATTTTCAAAACAGATACCTCCAATGGGGATCGACGAAAATTAGAAATAATTACCACTGCTAAGGATTAGCTTTAGCAATCGCCTGCAAAGCCCTATCCATTTGGGTTCGCTCTAGGCTGGTCAAACTACCACCCTGTAATCGCTCTATTACAGGCTTAAGCTCGGACCAAGGAAAACGTTGCGTGATTGAGGCGATAACCAATGGGTAAGGATTTCTACTTCCTAATGGATTAAGCTCAGATCGATCTAAGGGTGGATTTGTTACCCAACCGTCAAGCATACGTGCTACCCCAGCTCGGCCTGCATTACTTTCAACTTCACGAATAATCCGATCTATCTCGACCTGTTGTCCATCAGAAGCAGCATATTCCCCCCTGCTGCCACCGAGCACGGTATGTAGCAATTGATCTTCCAGATTAGGTAGCATTGTCCTATCAGCCATGTCTTCCATCATACTCCACCCAGCTATCGAATAAATATCTCCGTTACTGCACTGGTCGAAATAGGCCCGTCAAACACAAACTCCGTCTCCCCGCCAAGTCCAAACAAATTCGTGAACTTTCCTTGTGGTCCTACCATGCTTTCCGGTCGCACTGGCCCACATCTAAGCAACTTTGCATCTGTTACCATGCTCGGATCTAGCGTCAATCTAACATTATATGGCCCGCGAGCAGGATTCAGACTTAAACCAAGCTGTGCCTGCATAGGACTTAATCCGCCAGTGCCAGTTGCAAAGACCTCGGTCGCGCCGGGTCTACCTATCATTCCAGATTCTAGGATCTTATCCAAGGTTTCCAGATCGGTATAAACATAAATTTCATTCAATTGACACAGCTGCCCCTCGGCACGTTCAGACATTTGCCGAGCAACTTCACGCATATATGGTGGTGGCGCAGTTCGTACTCGTGGC
>CAZYRE010000045.1:0-18085 GCA_964650155.1 uncultured Bdellovibrionales bacterium | reverse complement strand
CCCTTCCACGTCTTCCAGCACGTCCAGACATCTGCTGGAGTTCAGAAGCTAAAACAAATCTATATCCGTCATTGCTACGTCTACTGTGGGCCGTAATAACAACTGCTCTAGCAGGAAAATCTACACCAGCAGCTACTGTACCAGTAGCAATCAGCATCTTTAATGCTCCACGAGTCATTAGCTCCTCAAGGAGAATTCGCCAAATAAGCAGTTGTCCGGCGTGATGCGCTCCTGCTCCAGTTTTGACTAAGGCGGCGTACTGGGGATGCTGATAAATAATCTCTTTATCAATCTGATATTTGTTTATTATCTGAGAGACCTGCTCCCGTAGATAGAGCTGCTCATGAGTGTTTAGCTCACAGGTCTTAGATCGAACTAACTTTTGAATATCTTGATCGCACTGTTTACGAGCAGAGCGGAATAAAATAGCAGGAAGAAGGTCGTCCCTTCTTAATTCAATAAAGATAGAAATTACTGGATAGTCGCGGTACATCATCTGCCGTGCCCTCCACGGCCACGACTGCCACCACCTCTGTTGCCACCGCCATTTCCGCCGCGATCTCTCCAGCGGAATCCTCCGCCGCCACGACCGCCCCGCTCCCGAAGAACTAATTTCTCTTTATCTAACCCACTGCCGCCGTAGTAATCTTTTACTTCAGGAAGGACTCGTCCTTGTTCATCATCAAGAGGAATGACACCGAAATCAGGGTGTAAAAATCCGTATCTCAGAGGAACGGAACGTTCTTTTTTAATTATAACGTTGCATTCTCGGCCACGTACTTCATTAAGCCACTCTGCAATCTCATCTGGATTTGAAATTGAGGCTGAAAGCATCGCTAAGGTAGAAGAAGAGGGAGCCAGGATAATACTCTCTTCCCAAACCGGTCCCCTACTTTCATCAGCGATAAAGTGAACCTCATCAAGTACTACAAGGGAATACCTTTCGCTGTGGCGATACAGTTCGTTACGGTAAATTTCAGTAGTAGCAACTACAAGATTTGCATCTGTTTCTATTTTGCGATCACCAGTTAAGAGTCCCACTCTAAACTGTGGTTCGAACCTCGCCTTAAACTCATTAAACTTTGTATTTGATAATGCTTTAAGTGGTGTTGTGTATATGGCTTTGCCACCTGCGTAAAGCACGGCTTGAATTGCCTCGACGGCGATATATGTTTTACCAGATCCGGTAGGAGCAACTATTAAGGTGTCATGGCCATCGATAAGACTTTGTATCGCACCTTTCTGAAATTCATCTGCCACAAATGGTGCGGCAGCAGGAACACCAATTCCTTCAAAAAATTTATCGCGGAGATACCGCAAGTTTGACCTTCGATTCATGAGGGAGAGCCTAAATCAAACCGGCAAGTGACGAAATGCCTCAGTTCACCTTCTGCTTTAGAACGAAGCGCGGCCAAATCCCCTTCAAAAACGATATCCCCTTTAAACATGGATATTATGGAATCGACCTGGGGTAATAGCCGCCTCAGATCATGACTTACCAAAACCATCGTTGGTTTATATTCGGCATGGAGATCCCGAATTAATTTCATTATTACGTTACTTGAAACGGGATCTAATCCACTCGTTGGGTCATCAAGAAACACAACCTGTGGCTTTGCAACAAGTGCCCTAGCTAAAGATGCCCGCTTTCTCATCCCGCCACTTATCTGGCTCGGCATCTTATAGGCAGCATCAATAAGACCAACACGGCTAAGAATGTTGGAAACCTGTTCAGTTACTCTTTTCTTCTCTTCAAGAGGTAGATTCGCAACAGGTACTCGACCATCCACAAGTGGAAATGCGGTATTATCAAACACCGACATCGAATCAAAAAGCGCTCCTTCTTGGAACATGAGGCTCATCGTTTCGTGATCACGACTTATGGTTCCAGAATCAGGCGGGTAAATTCCTGCTAAAGTTTTCAAGAGAACACTTTTGCCAGCTCCAGATGGACCAATAAGTCCATAAACTCGGCCAGGCTCAAGTCGAAGAGAGACTCCACTTAAGACTTCCTTATTACCAAAAGTTTTTATTAAATTGTCGGCTGAGATCATGAAGCGATACTTTGAATTGATTCAGTTGTAGCCTGAGGTATTAATTCTATATTATGGCCCCCATTCAGGGAGTCCCTCTGGTGTTTTATAATATCACTCATTGCCTGAAGAGAAGAAGCCATACAAAGCTCTTTTCGCCAACTAATTCCACGACACATCTGAGAAGCCAACTGCTTTAATTTCCCTATGGCACCGATCGGTGGAAAATCTTCTAACAAGAGCTCTCTGTACCGCTCCAAAATGGTGAGGGCTACCTCCGGCGTATTCCGTATTTGGGTATGGGTATTAGTAACGATATCTCTAAAAACAAACGGATTAGTAAGGGCACCTCGACCGATAAGAATTCCACTAATGCCGAGCTTAAATCTAGCATCCGCTGAAGCCCTATCTACAACATCCCCACTTCCTAAAACTGGGATTTTAATTAAGTGAGCGACCTTCTCTACTAATCCCCAGTCAGCTTCCCCTCTGTACATCTGAGTTCGAGTGCGTCCATGAATGGCCAAAGCATCAAGCCCTTCCCCTTCTACAATCTTAGCAATCTCCGGAGCATTCTTTGTATTCTCATCCCAACCGGAGCGAATCTTCATGGTCAAAGGAACATTAACCTTGGCTCTAACAGCCCTTAATAGATTCTTTGTATGCTCAGGCTCCCGCATTAGGTGACAACCGCCACCTTTACGCACAACTTTTGGTGCAGGACAACCGGAATTAATATCCACAATATCTGCACCTGCGGCTTCCGCCATCTGTGCCGCTTGAACCATTCGGTCTATATCGTAACCGAATATTTGGATGGAAAATGGTTTCTCAATTTCTGCTCGGCGCATCATCTTGATGCTTCTCTCTACCTGCCGTGTAAGGGCCTCAACAGAGATAAACTCAGTCACAAGTAAGCCTACGGCATCCCCGTTAAGCTCCTTGATAAGCCTTCTAAATGGCCGCGCGGTAACACCACTCATCGGTGCCAACACAAGCCCCGGCTTAATATCAATATTTTTAACTCTGTATCCTTCGATCATAAAAATGGTGACAGTTACTCTTTTTTGATAATTAGGATAATTAGGGACGCTGCTCAATTATTATATTACAATCACACACATTGCCATCGTGACATGATAATTGAGCAGCGTCCCTAATTATCCTAATTATCCTAAACAGCTACGGATCTTTTCGGCGAGATCTTCTACGTCAAAAGGTTTCTGTATAAAGCCTCGACCACCGTTATCAAGAATATCTCTTATCGCCTGTTCTGAAGCAAATGCACTGCAAACAAGCACTCTTACGCCAGGATCCACCTCCTTGAGACGGAAGAATACCTCTCTCCCAGACTGCTCCGGCATGACCATATCTAAAATAACCAGATCATACCGAGAACCTGAGGCGATATATTTACTTATCGCTTCACTACCAGAAGCCGCCAACTCAACCTCATAACCAAGACGACGAAGACTGAGTCCTAAGACATTCCGTACAGATTGTTCATCATCAACCACTAAAATCTTTTCGTTACCATGCTGTAGTCCGGAATCCCTTTCAACAGAAGTAGCCTCTTTAGCAACCTCCTCTACAGCTGGAAGATAAACAGAAACCTTGGTCCCAATACCTGACTTTGATGATAGCTCAACAACTCCACCCATCCTTTCAACTATATCTTTAACAGTAGAAAGGCCGAGTCCTGTACCTCTATCCCGTTTGGTTGAAAAGTACGGTTCAAAAACTCTGGTGATGATGTTACCAGGAATTCCCTGCCCGTTATCTATGACTGACAAACACGCGTATTTACCTTTTAGCCTATCAGATCCTTTAATTTCACCAATCGGATCTATAACTTCACTTGTTTCAAGCTCACGTAAAACGATCCTAATGTCTCCCTTATCTCCTACAGCATCTCGTGAATTTACAACTAGGTTTATAAGAATCTGTGAAAGCTGTCCTTCAATACCTAAAACATATGTGGCATTTTTCGGGATCTCGTAAGCAAGCTTAATCTTCTTACTGATAGCTCCACGCAACAAGTTACAAGTAGACTCTACAACTTGTCCCAAATTAAGCCTTGTTGGCGCAGAAGATGCATCCTGCTTCAAAAATGAGAGGATCTGCCTAACTAATTGTGCAGTTCGATTGCCACCTTCCTCTATAGCTGAAAGTGAATCAACATGCGGTCCCGTTTGAGGCATGGTCATCTTTAAGTAACTTACGTGCCCCAGAATTCCGGTAACGATATTATTGACATCGTGCGCAATGCCACCTGCTAGCGCCCCTAACATCTCCCGTCTTTGAAGATGCATTCCTTTGTCCTGTTCACTAGCAAATCTACTAGCTGCCACCCTAAAACAGAATGTACCTGGCACTACTTGTTCAGTAATAAGTTTTACGGAGACGAATTCTCCTTGTGCTGCTCTGAATTCTGTAATTAGAGATCCTGGTTCAAGTTCTCTTTCAATAAACCCGGGCCAATATTTTGTAAGCTCTACCGAAGGTGAAGGTGCGCCTAACAAATTTACCAACTCACGGTTAAGCCATAACGACCCTTCACTTGCTGTAACCAACCCCATAGGCTCTGAGGCGAGGTCCAAGCAACTTTTGAGCACATTTGACTGATTACTAAGTAGACTCATTGTTCTTATAGACAAAACAGCCCCCATACTGGCTTAAAGGAGCAGTACCGTCCAGCTAGTTCCTACGGCTCTATAGGGCCTATATTCCTAGTGGTTTTAATATTTTATCTAGACGGATCAGCAGACTAAGGCTACAAGAGGTCCTATCTGCTTATTTTCTGGGATCCACCGACAAGGTTGGGGAATCTTAAGAAATGGTGCGTTGTTTTGTTGTGAGCGCCAAGTCGTTTGAGCAGTTTAGAGACGTGTTCCAGAAACGGAGTTAGGAAGCCATGTCCACAGTTATGAAAGGTGTCGTAAAGTGGTTTAACAACGCCAAAGGCTTTGGCTTTATCGAGCATACAGACGGTAAAGACGTGTTCGTACACTATTCTGTCATCAAGGACGATGGTTATCGTTCCCTAAAAGATGGCGAGGAAGTTGAGTACGAGATTACAGAAGGTCCAAAGGGTTATCATGCAACTAGTGTTGTAAGAATAAATAATCCTAAGAAACCTAAAGCCCCAGGATTGTCAGAACAGGTGGAAACCACCATCATCACGATGGAAGGTACTGAGACGACTCAAATTACGCCAGAGCCACCTCAGGCAACAGATCAGACGAATCAGACCCGTTCTTAGTAGTTTCTGCTACTAAGGAGGTCTGTTCGTTCTGAATTCCGCGAGCTCGCATCGCCTTAGGTGTTCGTTTCGATTCAGTTACGAGTTGCCCACAAGCAGCGCTAATATCCTGACCCTTTGACCATCTTATAGTCGCAATAATTCCATGACGATTTAGGTCTACCTGCCATTTTTGAGGCAACGTCATATCAGGGGCATCAAAACCAAGACCTGTATTAAAATTATAAGGGATTAAATTAATCTTTGCCTTTAATCCGCGTAGTAACTTTGGCAGCCGCTTAAGATCCTCAGGGGTATCGTTTACCCCACCAAGCATTACGTACTCCATCGTAATCTGCTCACGCTTACCAAGAGGATATTCACGCAGTGTCTTTAGGAGAACTTCAAGTGGATACCGATTATTGATCGGCATAATCTTTGAGCGTACTTCATCTGTGGTTGCATTTAATGAAATCGCCAAACTAGCATCGACATCAATTTCTTTACCAAACCGTTCAAGAGCAGGAACGAGGCCGGCGCTAGATATGGTTATCTTTCTAGCCGACATATTGAGCCCATCTGGATCTCGCAGGATTCTAAGAGCATCAGTCACGTTATCGTAGTTATGAAGCGGCTCACCCATCCCCATAAAAACAATATTTGTGAACATATCATTAAAATTCTGGGCATCTTTAATTACGGCCATAACTTGGCCAATAATCTCGTGGGTTCCTAAGTGCCGCTTAAGTCCCATTGTGCCGGTTTTACAGAACTTACAACCAAGGGCGCAGCCTACTTGGGACGATACACAAAGCGTCATCCGATTTGGTTGTTTAATCATTACGGATTCAACTAGATCCCCCTGATCGACTTGGAAGATATACTTCCTGGTACCGTCTGTACTTATTAAGCGGGTGTGAATCTGAGGAAGTGTGAAGGTAAAATTACTATCAATGGCGTCTTTTAAATCTCGCCCCAAATTAGACATGCTAGCAACAGAATCTACCTTGTGTCGGTAAATCCACTGAAAAACTTGGGCAGCACGATACGATCGCTCCCCTATCTTCTCTTCTACGAATGCCTTTAATTTTGGCAGGGTCAGAGACCAGATAGGTGTCAGACCGCCTCCCGCCGGGGTGGTGCTTTCAGAAACCTCGGCAGGAAGAACGGTCAGTGTCATCTTTACTTTTCTAAATCTTTATAGATTTGGGAAAAAGAAACTTAGCTCTCTAGCAGCGTTCTCTAAACTATCTGATCCATGCACGGCGTTTGCTTCGATACTATCAGCAAAATCTGCGCGAATAGTTCCAGGAGCAGCTTCCTTTGGATTAGTTGCGCCCATAAGCTTACGATTCATGGCTACGGCGTCATTCCCCTCAAGGGCCATAACAACAACTGGTCCAGAGACCATGTAGCTAACTAAATCATTATAAAAAGGACGTGCTTTGTGAACGGCGTAAAACTCACCGGATTGCTCCTTGGTGAGAGTCATCATCTTAATGCCAACTGGTCGAAGTCCAGCTTTCTCAAATCGGGCAATAATTTGACCGATAACATTTTTCTTAACAGCGTCTGGTTTAATTATAGAAAGGGTTCTTTCAGTACCCATAATAGTCTCTGATGATTATTCAACGTTAATTCTAAACAACTACCAATGGGCAGAAGCGCCCATGACAATCCCTGGTCACAACATTAATATCTGCGACCGGGCCAGTGATACTACACGGAAATGGCTAACTACTCAAGTTGAGTAAATCGATTACCCTAAGGCTTTCAATGCCTTATCGTAGTCAGGCTCCTGAGCAATCTCAGGAATTAGCTCAGTATGGGTCACAATTCCTTTCTCATCGACTACGACTATGGCTCTAGCAAAGAGTCCTTCGAGGGGACCATCCACAATTTTCACGCCGTAATCTGTTCCAAACGTGCCACCACGGAAACTGGAAAGGATCTCCACATTCTCAATCCCTTCTGCGCCACAAAATCGGTTCGCCGCAAATGGAAGATCCATTGAGATACAGAGCACTGTCGACTTCTTATCTTTCGTGCTTGCTTGGTTGAACTTCTTTATCGAAGAGGCACAAACAGGGGTATCTAAACTTGGAAAGATATTCAGAACCACTCTCTTCCCTGACCAGTTAGACAACGAAACCTTAGTTAAGTCCCGCTTAGCCAACTGAAAATCTGGGGCTTTAGAGCCAACTTTTGGAAGATCCCCTGCCGTATTAAATGGTGATCCTTTAAGGGTAATTTTTGCCATACTCTTTATTCTCCTTTTGCTGCCATTGGG
Organism: uncultured Bdellovibrionales bacterium; assembly: GCA_964650155.1. Classification (GTDB taxonomy): domain Bacteria; phylum Bdellovibrionota_C; class UBA2361; order UBA2361; family J135; genus JAWXBT01. The sequence continues at coordinate 10,521 of CAZYRE010000045.1, read as the reverse complement.
GCGCTCTGCCTTAACATCATCTCTCTATCAAGAAGATAAAGACCCTCGCCACTTTCAGCTACTAACTTAATCTTATCTAGCGCCTCATTTGCGGAATCAACTTCTTCTACTTGCTCAGTTAAAAACCACTGCAAAAATGCATAGGTGGTATTATCTTTTATGGAAGCAGCAAAGTTTGCCAGGTCATCAAGCTTCTTCCAGATATCTTTCTCTGCCTGTAAAGCATTTTCAAAAACATCTGTTAGATTTTCAAACGTTGCCTTGGTTGCACCAATAGGCAATAGATGAATAGTGCCACCTTGCTGCACTATATAATCGTAAATCTTCATGCCATGTAGCAACTCTTCTTGGGCCTGGATATTCAACCAGTGACCAAACCCATTAAGACTCCGGCATTTGCAGTATGCACTCATGGCCAGATACTTATACGCAGATTGCAGCTCAGCATTAATCTGCTGATTCAGCCTATCTTCCATCTCTTTTGTGAGCATAATTTTCCTTTATCTTATTGAGACTTAATCTTATCGCCGTTAACTTCTCCGGTTATGACGGCACTTAGGTAATCTCTATTCATTCGAGCGATATGCTGTAAGCTAATGCCTTTAGGACACGCATCCTGGCATTCTCCGTGATTTGTACAGCCGCCAAATCCCTCTTTATCCATCTGCTCAACCATCTTCTTGGCTCTAGAAGCCCGTTCAGGTTGCCCCTGAGGAAGTAACGCCAAGTGAGAGATCTTTGCCGAGGTAAATAGCATAGCGGAAGCATTCGGACACGCAGCAACACATGCTCCACATCCGATACATTCTGCTGCATCCATAGCCGTGTCAGCTTTATCTTTTGGAACAAGAGTGAGGTTCGCATCTGAAGCAGAGCCCGTATTAACCGATACGAAGCCACCTGCCTGAATGATTCTATCGAAGGCTCCTCTATCCACGACTAAATCTTTAATTGGTGGGAAAGCTTTTGCCCGCCAAGGCTCGACGGTAACAACAGCACCATCATTAAACATCCGCATATGTAATTGGCATGCAGTAGTTAATGCGCGTGGACCGTGGGGGCGACCATTAATGACCATACTGCAAGAGCCACAGATGCCTTCCCTGCAATCATGATCGAAAGCCACGGGATCTTCGCCCTTAGCCAACAACTCTTCATTCAAGACATCGAGCATCTCAAGAAACGACATATGTTCACTAACGTCATTTCGAACGTACTCAACTAGTTTTCCTTTGCTATTGGCATCCTTTTGTCGCCAGACTCGAAGAGTAATCTTCATGAGTGTCTCCTAAAAACTTATTATAACTTCTCTATTTGTAACTTCTTTGAGTCAGATGAACGTAATCAAAAGTAAGCGGCTCTTTATGAAGAGTCGGTTCCTTTCCTTCACCTTTAAATTCCCAAACTGAGGCGTGACAGAACTCTTCATCGTTACGCTGAGCCTCACCTTCTGGAGTTTGATATTCCTCTCTAAAGTGCCCGCCACATGATTCTTCACGAACTAGAGCATCACGACACATCAACTCTCCAAATTCTAAGAAGTCAGCAACTCGACCAGCTTTCTCTAAGTTCTGATTTAACTCTTCCCCACTTCCGGTTACAGCAACATTCTTCCAGAACTCTTCTCGAATTCTCGGTATCTCTTTAAGTGCCCACTCAAGCCCTGCTTTATCGCGGGACATACCGCACTTATCCCACATAATTTTCCCAAGCTCTCTGTGGAAAGAATCAGGGCTTCGCTTTCCTTTGATGGATAAGAATTTATTAATTCTTTCTGACACAGCTGATTCAGCGTTCTTAAATTCCTTATGATCGACCGCAAGTCCACCAGCAGAGTGTCGGGCTAAATAATCACCAATGGTATAAGGCAGAACAAAATATCCATCAGCTAATCCTTGCATCAATGCACTTGCACCAAGACGATTAGCTCCGTGATCAGAGAAGTTTGCTTCCCCAATGACGTAGAGTCCAGGAATTGTGCTCATTAGATTATAATCAACCCAGAGTCCGCCCATGGTGTAGTGAACAGCCGGATAAATTCTCATCGGTGTTTCGTATGGATTCTCTCCAGTAATGCATTCATACATCTCAAAGAGATTTCCATACCTAGCTTCAATTGTATCTCGACCAAGCCGTTTGATGGAGGCAGCGAAATCTAAATAAACACCTAACCCACCTGGCCCAACTCCGAAACCGGAATCGCACCGTTCTTTGGCCGCACGGGAAGCCACATCTCTAGGCACTAAATTACCAAAACTTGGATACCTTCGTTCCAAATAATAATCCCGTTCATCTTCTGGGATATCTGATGGGGCACGACTATCTTCTTTCTTTTTGGGAACCCAAATTCGTCCGTCGTTACGGAGCGACTCACTCATGAGTGTCAATTTAGATTGATAATCTCCCGAAACTGGAATGCAAGTTGGATGAATCTGGGTAAAACATGGATTACCAAAGCCCGCACCCTTTTTGTAAGCTCTATAGGTGGCAGTTACGTTGCAACCTTTAGCATTAGTAGAGAGATAGAAAACGTTTCCGTACCCACCACTAGCTAAAACTACAGCATCACCGACATGAGACTCTATCTTGCCAGTTACTAAATCCCGCACCACGATTCCGCGAGCCCGACCATCCACAACCACGAGATCCAACATCTCAGTTCGCGGATACATTTTTACTCCGCCAGCTGCTATCTGTCGTTCTAGAGCTTGATAAGCTCCAAGTAACAACTGCTGACCGGTCTGACCACGGGCGTAAAAAGTTCTAGAAACCTGTGCGCCACCAAAAGATCTATTATCTAAAAGTCCGCCGTATTCCCGAGCAAACGGCACTCCTTGAGCTACACATTGATCAATAATATTTACACTGACTTCCGCTAAACGATGCACGTTAGCTTCGCGGGCTCGAAAATCTCCACCCTTCACCGTATCGTAAAAAAGACGGTACACGCTGTCGCCATCATTTTTATAATTCTTGGCAGCATTAATTCCACCTTGGGCAGCTATGCTGTGAGCCCTTCGAGGAGAATCTTGAAAACAGAAAGTCTTAACATTATATCCAAGCTCCGAGAGACTTGCTGAGGCAGAAGCTCCTGCTAGTCCTGTACCAACAACTATCACGGTATATTTCCGTTTGTTGGCTGGATTAACTAATTTGAGTTCGAATTTATGTTTCGACCACTTCTGTTCAATCGGTCCAGAAGGAATCTTTGAATTTAAGTCCATAGGAAACCTCTACTTAGTAAGAACACCGAAGAGTACACTTAAGGGCACAGCAGCAAATCCGGCAGCTACAGCAAGAGCAGATAAAGTTGCTAGCAACTTGTACTTGCAGTTAACTGAAGAATTTGTGAGCCCGAGAGTTTGAAATAAGCTCCAAACTCCGTGGTACAGATGAAATCCAAGTAACAGGACAGCACCAACGTAAACACCAACAATTAAGGGCTCATTAAAAGCATTAACCACATTGCTATAAACAGCACCCTCAATAAATCCTTGATAATGAACACTTCCAATTGTTAAATGCAGGATGTGATAAACAAGGAATGTCAGTATTCCAAGTCCACTAATTACCATTGTTCGGGAAGAGATAGTGGAAGCACCGTAGTGATTCACTTGATATCCAATTGGTCTTGCTGCTCTGTTCCTCATCGTCAAACAGAAAACAAGAGAGAGGTGTATAAGGAGAGCTGCCAATAAAACAATTCGGGTTAACCACAAGGCCTCCCCATGACTGAACATGGGTGCACCCATCTCTCGTAACCACTCTCCGTATAAATCAAGTTTATAACGCCCACTCTCAGGATCTATGCCTTTAAAAGCTTTTAGATTCCCGATCATGTGCATCACTACGAAGCCGTAAAGAACGATGCCGGTCACTGCTACTCCAGCCTTCTTTCCTACGGCAGTACAAGCGCAGGATTTCATCGACTGATAACCTCCTTAAGGGTTGCTCCAAGTTTTGCAGGTGATTTTGTTATCTTTACTCCAGCAGCTTCCATTGCGGCGAATTTGCCTTCTGCAGTACCAGCCGAGCCAGAAACAATCGCCCCAGCGTGACCCATGGTTCTACCTTTCGGTGCAGTTGCTCCAGCGATGAACCCAACTACTGGTTTCTTCATATTTCCTTTAATCCAGCAAGCAGCTTCCTCTTCGGCCATGCCACCAATCTCACCGATCATAATCACGGCGTCAGTATCTGGATCTTGGTTAAATAGATTTAAGCAATCAATAAAGTTTGTGCCGTTTAGTGGATCGCCACCAATTCCAACGCATGTTGATTGACCAATACCTAACTCAGTTAATTGAAACACAGCTTCATAAGTTAGAGTGCCGCTTCTGGAAACTACTCCGATTCTACCAGGCTTATGAATATGTCCTGGCATAATTCCAATTTTGCACTCTCCAGGGGTAATAATTCCTGGACAGTTTGGTCCAAGGAGACGGGTCTTCTTCCCTTCCATAAAGGATTTCACCCGAAGCATATCGAGCACCGGAATTCCTTCTGTAATGCAGACTACTAAATCTAAATCGGCATCGACTGCTTCCATAATGGCATCAGCAGCAAATGGGGGTGGCACATAAATTACGCTCACGTTTGCGCCAGTAGATTCCTTGGCCTCACGCACAGTGTTAAAAAGAGGTATTCCTTCGAATGATTCCCCTCCCTTTCCTGGGCCAACTCCTGCCACCATCTTGGTGCCGTATTCTTTGCAAGCCTTGGTATGAAAAGACCCAGTCTTTCCAGTAATTCCCTGGGTCATTACTTTGGTATTTTTATTTACGATAATACTCATGGGTTATCCTTGAAAATCTCTCTTAGTGTTTACGTACAGCCTGAGCAACCTTCTCGGCTGCTTCATCCATTGTGGAAGCAGAGGTAATCTTGAGTCCTGACTCAGCTAGAATTTTCTTGCCAAGATCAACATTAGTTCCCTGAAGTCTTACAACTAACGGAACTTTGACTCCTAACTCTTTGGCAGCTTCGACTACGCCAGTGGCGATAACGTCACACTTCATGATGCCACCGAAAATATTCACTAAGATGGCCTGCACCTTCGGATCAGAAAGAATAATCTTGAAGGCTTCAGTAACTCTCTCCTTAGTGGCACCGCCGCCTACATCAAGAAAATTCGCCGGACTCTCACCGTAAGATTTAATGATGTCCATTGTTGCCATCGCAAGCCCAGCACCATTGACCATGCAGCCGATATTTCCATCAAGGGCTACATAACTAAGCCCAAGCCGTGTGGCCAAAAGCTCCCTCTCATCTTCCTCATCATAATCATTGAACTCACGAAGATCTGGGTGCCTAAACAAAGCGTTATTATCTACTGTGCATTTTGCATCGAGCACAACGAACTCATTCTGCTTAGTGTAAACAAGTGGGTTTACTTCAAGCAGTGAGAGATCTGAGGAAACGAACATGCGGTAACAACCTACCAAGATCTTTGAAAGCTTCTTGATCCCTTCAGGATCTAGCCCCAAGAAGAATCCAGCCCGAGCACATTCAAAGGATTGAAGTCCCACTTTTGGATTAATTCTTAGAGTCAAAATCTTCTCTGGATGTTTAGCTGCCACCTCTTCGATGTCCATTCCGCCTTCAGGTGAGATAACCATAGAGATGCAGGCATTAGCTCTATCAACCAACATGCTCATGTAAAACTCTTTGGCGATATCACAACCAGCTTCTACGTAAACTTTACGAACTAATTTTCCTGCCTTACTTGTCTGAGGAGTCACTAGGTGCATGCCGAGGATCTTCTCAGCAACAGCCTTGGCTTCCAGTGAAGACTTAGCGAGTTTTACTCCGCCGCCCTTACCTCTTCCGCCGGCGTGTACCTGAGCCTTGATTACACAAACAGGTGTGCCCATCATATCTGCTGCAGCCTGCGCCTCTTTGGGGGTATAACAAAGACGCCCCTTCAAAATCGGCAAACCAAACTTCGCCATCAACATTTTTGATTGATACTCGTGTAGATTCATGAATATTCCTTGTTTGAAATTTTAATCAGTAACAAATCAGAGAATCGCTACGATGCTCTTTACAGCTTCGGTGCTGCTAGCAAGTAACTTCTTCTCTTCATCGTTCAGTTGAATCTCAATTATCTTTTCAACACCACCGGAGCCAATAATTACCGGCACTCCAAGGTAGAGATCCTTAACTCCGTATTCACCACGGCAGTAAGCAGCAGCGGCCAGAACCCTCTTCTGATCGAATAGATACGCTTCGGCCATTAAGATTGCAGATGCTGCAGGAGAATAAAAAGCTGAGCCTGACTTTAGTAGATTTACGACTTCAGCACCGGAATTTCGCACTCGGTTCTCTATAGCTGTAAGTTTATCAGCCTTTGCAAACTTCTCGATCGGAACTCCACCACATGTTGTGTATGACCGAACTGGTACCATTGTGTCGCCATGTCCGCCAAGTACGAATGCTGAAACTGAGGCTGGAGAAACATTTAATTCCTCTGCTAAATGAGCCTGGTATCTTGCCGTATCAAGCACTCCGGCCATACCTACTACGCGAGCATGCGGGAATCCTGTTTCCTTCTGCATCAAGTAAGTCATCGCATCAAGCGGATTAGTAATCACGATAACAAAGGAATTAGGAGCATGTTCTTTAATGCCTTTAGCTACCGACTTCATGACTTCAGCATTTGTTTTTACTAAGTCATCCCGACTCATGCCTGGTTTGCGTGGAATACCGGAAGTAACAATACAAACGTCCGCACCTTTAATATCAGCTAAATTATTTGTACCGGTGCATTTAAAATTAAGTCCGAACACTGGGCTTAAGTGAGTTAAATCAAGCGCCTTTCCTTGAGGCATCCCTTCAACGATATCAAAGAGAACAACATCCCCAAGGTTTCTTAGGCCTGACAACAGAGCCAAAGTGCCACCAATCTGACCGGCACCAATTAATGCAATTTTTCTTCTACGTACATCAGCCATAATTACCTCGCTAATAAAAATTCTACAAAAAAACTAATTTACCTTCTCACTTTTCTCTACGACTACGTCCTTCTTATTCTCGTCAGACCTTAACCCCTCAGAGATTCCAATCTGCCTAAGCAGATCGTTTGTATCCATCTTCCTAACATCTATGGAACCACCACCGTTTCCATTTCCTAGAGTTACAAAAGATGGTTTCTCTTTGGTTAGATTCTTGGCGACCTCTAATCGGAGGAGTGCCCGCCCACCTTCTCCTGCTAAGGCTGCAATCTTCTCTTTAAGACCATCCACTTCAGCCTTACCTGTAGCAGTGATTGCCTTTGCATTATTTGACTTCTCTTGCAGATAGGAATCACCAATTAACTTTGCTTGGCGTGAGTACCCATCAGCCTCTGCTATCTGTCGGTTGACCTTAGCCTGAACTTCATTAAATTCCTGGGCCTTCTGTGCTTTTATTGTGTCGATTCTAAGAAGCTCCCTCTCTGTATCTTGGCCTAACTTCTGGGTCTCATCGATCTTATCCTGATAACTCCTATCAACCGTTCCGTCACGAAGCACTCTTTCGAATCGATGCTCCTCAAGTAGCACCTTCTCTACTACTATCCCTTCCGGGTTGAGTTGAGCATTCATCATGTCTTTAGCTTTATCGATAGCGCTGTACCGCGCGTTACGATCAAAGAAGGCACTAGTTTTAAGCTCGTTCATGGCAGTACGAATCTCTGCTCTGGCTATCGTCTCTGTGAGTAATCGAATCCCATCGTTAGTAGTTGAAACTAGATGGACCAATCTTCTAAGATCCTCCAATTTATCGGAAACTCTGTATTGAACTGTTACGGCTAAGCCAACTTCATTTCCATCGAAGGCTCTGGTGTATACGTAATCACCAACGTGGCCTTCACCTTTCTGGGATTGATGCCCCCAACTGATGTACTGAAGCGCTGTATCAAATCTATAAACGGAATCCCAAGGCCAAACGACCACTACCTCACCAGGACTAATTACCCTTGGTGCAACGCCACCACCAAGAATTCTAGGTAATCTTCTAAAGATCACGCCATACTCAGTGGTACCCATCTGCTTAAAGCCGGTCTCGCACCCTGATAGAATTACGACTACAAACAGTACTAATGCCAAGCGGAGTGTTTTCATGTGTTACCTCACTCCAAACTTTTTAATCCACTCATCCGTATTAAACGGATCGGCATCACTAACGACGCCTCCCTTTAGGGAACCAAGCATCGGTGTCATCTCTCGTGCCACATAAACATCCGCACCAGGAGTATTGGCAAAAACTTGGGCCTTTAATCTATCAACCTCAGCTCTGGCTTTTGCTAAAACTAAATCACCTTCAGCCACTTTCTCAGATTGATAGAGATCACCCTCGGATCGAATTACCTTGGCGCGGTTTGTTCCCTCAACTGTTAGAGTAGAAATCTTTGCATCCCACTCAGCCGAGACTTGCTCTGATTTTGCTTTTGCCTCAGCTAACCTACTGGCAGCCGCATTTAGACGCTCTTCTTGATCCTGCAAGTTTTTAGCAAAGATAGCCAAATCTATCCGCTCTTCAGAGTATGTGTATCTGCGGATATAAGCGCCGATAATACCAACACCGAACTTACCTAATTTTTGATTAATATTATCCCTAGCCTCAATCGCGGCTAATTCACGTTTTTGCGGATTGTAGAATTCAGAGGTTGAGAGACGACCCAAGGCACGACGGAGCTCATCAATAGCCACACGTCTGACAGTATTATCCCACTGAAGAGGTGATGCTCCTAACTTTTGAATCAACTCGGCAGGCCCTCCGTGCTCGACTGACTTACCACCTATTTCGGTGGTACCTGAATCATGGAAGAACCTAGCTAAGATTGACACATCCACCATCACGCTGGATCCATCAGTAGTTTGAACCTCTAGCGCGCCAGTCTCTTCCCTATTTACATCTAAGACCTGAACAGTTTGCGGTATTACATGTACACGGGAGTAAAAGGGAATATTCCAGTGGAGGCCGGGCTCCATTCCTCTCTCTGCGAACCCTTGTTTAGGACCAAAGGGTAATCCGAACGTAATCTGACGAAGGCCGATGTTGCCAGGAGGTATCGTAACCCCGAAGATGAATGAGAGCACTACTGCCACCAAAATCAGGATCCCCAACACTTTGAGGAGCCCTAACCAGGCACCCCCGATAGGAAGCTTTGTCTCAGATGCATTCACTTAAAATCCCTTGAAAATTGCGCCCTTAATCTAGGCCAAGCGACTGCCTGCCACAAGAGGAAGGTGAACTACGAAGGGATTAATCTTTAACGGCTATCATGTCTGGCGAAAGGCTAGCACCAACGCCGAGGAATAAACGAGGGTCTACTGGCTTCTTATCTACCCTAACTTCATAATGAAGATGAGGGCCTGTAGAACGCCCTGTTGAGCCTGAAACTCCGATAATCTCACCACGGCAAACTTTATCGCCAGGCTTTACAGAAGCTTTGTTCAAATGGGCATACCGGGTAGTAACCCTGTTATTGTGCTGGATATCAATCATCAATCCGTAAGTTCTAGTCCTAACAACGGATTTAACTATTCCATCTGCGGTAGCAACAATTTGGCTATTTGATGGAACGGAGAAATCGATCCCCTGATGCTTGGTAAGGGTCTTGGTAAAGGGTGAACGTCTTAAGCCAAACCCAGATGTCACCCAACCCACAACGGGTCTCGAGATCGGCATGGTCTCAAGTAGGGTTACATAATGTTGGAGAGCTGAAAGTAATCCTTGCCCATCATCTTTGGTTCCAGGAACAAGACTTTCAAGATCCCACTTCAGGGAAGCACGAACATCGGAGGCCTCAGGCAAACAGGGACCTATCCCATTTGAACAATCAAGTTCCGCACCACCGACATCTTTATCAGATTGAAGCTTTGGATCCTCACCAAAAACTTCGAGTGGCATGCCATTCTCAAGAGCTGATTGAAGCGCGGCTAATCGTTGTCTAACCTGCTGCTCATAATTTTTAGATTTATTATGTTCCTCAGTAAGGAACTTTATCTGGGATAATAAAGAGTCATGATAGTCCTCTGATATTAGAGGTTCATGAACTTCTCCATTTTTTGCTTTCTTTATTAGGGATTCAATTCTGGCCCTAGCAGTAACGAACCTAGCATAATCTACCCCTAGATAGAGCATGCCCATTACCACCATGGAGATCATAGTCGCGCCAGCACAGACGTGACCGAACCCGATCTTTACTTTACGAACCCTGCCATCCTTTCCAGGGATAAGCCAAAGGCAGAGGTCTTGATTTTGAGATGTTCGGAGTTTCCGAACAACCTTTCTAATTACTTCCATTCGGTCAGAAAGCTATGTCATTCAGGTGGCAAAGGTCAATTGGCAAACAACCCCAATGATCTCAACAACTTAGCAATCTACGCTTCCTATTTTATCCCGTCACAAATTCCATCCTTGGAAATCCGGGGATTGGTTTTGGCCTAAAAGGCCGTAAAACCACCTGTAAACAGCGAAACTACCCTAATGTGACGGGCCCCGAGTTTCCAGCTTGTGAGATGATAAAAGTTCCCG
>CAZYRE010000044.1:4562-18536 GCA_964650155.1 uncultured Bdellovibrionales bacterium | reverse complement strand
GCAACGAAGAAAGGATCGATAACCAAGGCAGAAGCAAAAGAAATTACCGCGAAAGCTTTGGGTATGGCCCAGGTAGATAATAGGCATGACCGTTTAGGATCTAGATATATTAAGTTCGTTGATAAAGGTGAAGTGCCCGCATCAACTACATATATGGATCGGATGTTAAATACTGTAGCTAAGAATTCCGAGGCTTCGGCGCAGGAAATCAAATCTATTAAAACTAGCTTCGAGAAGGCCAAGGAAAAGGGCTTGACCTATGGACCTGACCAGAAGAAGGCACGTCTTGTTGATTACCAAGGGGTTGAAAAACCCAAGGTTACAACGACTTCTACAGAAAAGAAGTCTTCGCCTGAGCTGGATACTCCAGCGAAGACTAATGATGGGTCCGAAGTTAGATTTAGCTTCCTGGAATTTGGATATAAGCCAAAATCATATAATGATGGGAAGGCTCTGATTCAAATACCTTATGGGCAAGCAAAGCATGCAGAGTCGGTAGAGATAGTGGATAACAATGGGAACGTTATTGCTAAAAGTCCACTAGATCGTGCTGAGAATGATGGTCAGCGTATTGCGAGGTTCAATAAGGTTGGCAATGACTTTGGTTCTAGCTTTACAGTACGGGTGAATATGGTTGATGGAAGTAAAATAGAAGAACGTGTGGAAGATGCATCAAGAGTCTATTCTAGGGTTTGGTAATTGTTGTACTTCTGATACGACCAAAAAGCAGGGTCTACTTGACCCTGCTTTGATTTTGCTAAATTCGTTGGGAGATAAAAATGGATGTAAAGAAACCTCCGCTGACTAAGGAAGAAAAAAGGGAACGTTTAGCCCGTGAATGTGAATTGTTAAATCCACGTAAGGAACAAGAAATGGCTGAAGAAGTGACGGAGCTTGAAACTGACGAAGAAACAGCTTCCTGATTAAATTACCTTATATTTTCACAAAAAGACTTTCTCCCTGATCTTCCAATACTTGTCCTGTTTTCTGGATATTATAAACAACGGAATTCGGAAAAGAGCTTTGGATTGAATAGCTTCGTCAATGCTGTTTATGTTTAATCGCTTTTCAGGAAGGCGATTATGCATCCGGGTAAAGTTATAATAGAAAACTTTTGAATCATTTGGTGATTCAAAGAAGTAAACCTCGCTAAGTGATTCTGCATTTAAGTCGTAGTACCGGATCTCTAATCGCTCTAAGCCTTTCTTATCTACTTTCCTTTCAAAAGTCATTGAGTCTGGTTGCATTACATGGGCGTTCTTCATGGAGAATGCTTGCCTTAGTTTTGCTTCGTCATCAACGAATATTGTCGAGCAGCTACTGCACCGACCTGCGTCCATGTCGTTCTCAGTACCGCACCGTTCGCAGTTTTTAAACCGATACCTAAATCCACACGGCATTAATTCCCCGGTAGAAGGATCTTCTTTTGCTCCAAAACATTTCTTTCCGAAGTGCTCTACAACTAATCCCTGTTCGTTAATTACTCCCCAAAAGTCATTACTATGATGACACTCTGGGCATTCTACTTTTACCGGAATTGAATCCTCAGTCGGTTTTCTCTCGTAAATTTGGGGGCTGAATATGTCGTGAGGAACCCCAGTATAGTCCAGAATTAAGCAATCATGCTTTCCTTCGTAAAGACGGAGTCCACGACCGACAATTTGTTGATAAAGGCTTACTGATTCCGTAGGCCTCAAAATAGCAATCAAATCTACATGCGGCGCATCAAACCCGGTGGTAAGTACAGATACATTCACAAGAAACTTTATCTTCTGGGCTTTGAACTTTTCTACTACAGCATCACGCTCTTCACTCGGGGTATCCCCAACTACTAGTGCGGAGATTCCTTCCGGCAGATAGTTTAATATTTCCGCAGCGTGTCTTACTGAGGCTGTAAAAATAATTACACCTTTCCTATCCTTCGACATCTCTACGATATTCTGAATAATAACAGGAGTAATTCTTGATTGGTCTTTAAGAATACTTTCAATTTCTTTAAGGTTGAATGTTTGTGCTCCAGTTTGGAGCTTCAGGCTTGAAAAATCATAACTAGCAACTGGAGCGTCGATTTGCACTGGCTGAGTTAGGTACCCAGCCTCAATCATCTGACGCAATGTCAAATCATAAATACATCTTCCAAAAAGGCGCGGTTCATTTGTCCGGATAAATCCCTGAGTGTTGTATTGATAAATCCATCCGGTATCTAATCTGTACGGAGTAGCGGTGAGTCCAAGAATACAGAGTTGAGGATTATCTGATTTTATTTTTTGAATTACCTGGGCGTACTGAGTCTCATCTTCAGTAGAAACTCTGTGACACTCATCTATTACTAGTAACGAGAAATCCTTAAAAAAATCATTATCGGCGCGAGCCACAGATTGAATACTGCCGAATATAACTTTCTCACTGCTATCTTTCTGATTGAGTCCAGCAGAGTAAATCCCGGCTTCTAATCCGTAACCACGAAATTTCCCGTAATTTTGTTCTACTAATTCTTTTACGTGGGCCAACACCAGAACTCGCCCTTTAGCAATCTTGGCAAGTTCGGCGATAACTAAACTTTTCCCCGCTCCGGTTGGCAGGACGATCACTGCAGGAACGCGTGATTTTCTAAAATGTTTAAGGGTCGCCTCAACGGCTTCCTGTTGGTACGGCCTAAGTTGATACATCGCCGCTAGGTTACAACGGATTAATTCTTTCTTACAAACTGGGACTTAAGCTGCATGGCACCGATGCCATCAATCTTGCAGTCAATGTCATGATCACCTTCCACCAATCGGATATTTTTTGCTTTAGTGCCAACTTTGACCACTAATGAGGAACCCTTAACTTTCAGATCTTTAATCACAGTTACTGAGTCCCCATCTTTTAGGATATTACCACTAGCATCTTTAATAACTCGGATTTCTTCAGTAGGAGCTACCTCTGCCTCCATCGACCACTCATGCGCGCATTCAGGACACACATAGAGAAGTTGGTTCTGATACGTTAGATTAGAGCTACATTTTGGACATTTTGGTAAATCAGTCATTAATTTTCCTTTGAATCAAACCAACCCTTCTGACGTACCTCTTCGAGCCGTGCTTCCATGTACTCCCACAGAGCTGGACACCCAGCTTTTATAGGGCCGGATAATTTACGAACAACTTGTTCATGGCGAATTCCATTTTCACGCCAACTCTGCCCGTTATTGGCTAAGTTTAAAAGTGCAGGCATCGCTCGGTCAACCGCATGAGCAAAACGTGATTCAGGGGTAGTGGCATCTTCAAACTCTTGCCACAGCTCTAAAAACTTTTGACCATGAGCCTCGGGAAGCATGCCAAAAATTCTCTTTACAGCTTTTAATTCGGCGGCTTTACGATCTGTTAATCCTTCCTCAGAATAAAAAATTGTATCTCCTGTATCAATCTCGCCGATGTCATGAACCAATAACATCGCAATGACACGATTCACATCTACTGGGGTTTCCGCGTAGTGAGTTAAGGAGGCAGCAAATATGGCGATCTGCCAACTATGTTCGGCAGAATTCTCGTAGCGGTCCAATCCAAGTGGCCGTGTTTTCCGAGTTACACCCTTAAGCTTGTCTAGCTCTAATATGAAGTCGATGATTCGTTGCATAATTATCCTCTAGGGGTGCAATCATAAAAGATTACATCAATAGATTCTAATATTATATTGAGAGCAAATATATGCAGTTGTACGATTGACAAAGCAGGCAGCTTTAGTGAGCCGTCAGATATTAGGAATGCTGTAATTTTTGTTGTAGTTCCACACAGACAGCCGCTTTTAAGTTTAATGCTTGTATCCCTAAAATCTCAGTCTTTTTGTCAGCGTTTATGGTGCCATTAGCAAGCGCTTGGTCGAGAATTAGTGGTAGTTTTTCTAAATCTCTCTGCATTCCTAACAGAATAACCCCGATCATTTCCCAGTCTTGAAGCAAAAGCTGGCTAACAAACTCATTTTCAAGTTTACCAAGGACAATTCCGTCATTTAAGACTGTCAGAACATGAGTGCGGTCGGCTAATGTGGCATCCTCACCTGGTTCGCTACTATAGTGTTCGGCCCGTTCCGATGACATTCCGGCTAGTTCAACGCACCTTTGAATCTGTTGCTCAAATTTGTAGCGAGCTGTCGAGTGGGTTCTTTGAGGGGACTCATCTATGTTATTATTGTGCGCTATTTCCATTAAATGTAATATATATACATTTAATATGCTAAGCAAACAGTTGGAGGTTAAAACCTTCCGGTAAGGACCGCTTTCCTCGTTTCTTCTAGCCGTTCGGGGGTGCCGGTGTCGTTCCAAAAACCGGTAAAAAGTTCAGCGGTTATGAGATCTCCACGACTAAGGAGCAATGGATAGAGGTGGCGGATGGAGCAGAAGATTTCACCTAGAGTGTTCATGTCGGAGAGGACTCGGGGTGAAAAGATATGAAGCCCGGTGAAGGTGAATTCCTTGGGGTTGGTCACGGGGGCACCACTCAATTTTGCATCTACGATCTGAGATACCCTAAGACGCGACTCGGATTCTCCGGCTAGAATTTCACCGTAGGGGTTGGGAGTTGGTGGTGGAGTAAGAAGCATCTTGGCGGAGGGGGAGAGGGGATCGCCGATAAAGTCATGGATGAATTTTCTAAGATCGAGGGTCTTTTCGAAAACCGCATCGCTGTTGATTACTAAAATTGGATCGTCGGGATTTTGAGAGAGGACTTTTTTGATCGCTCCGCCGGTATCAAGGATTGGATCCTCCCAGGAATAATTGATTGAGAGACCATACCGATCGCCAGAGCCAAGGAAATCAACAATCTGCTGACCCAAATAATGAAGATTAATAAAGACCGACTGGAACCCAGCATTTTTAAGTAAGGCTAAGGAAAGCTCAATTAATCTAACGCCACCTACGTCAACTAGGGGTTTTGGCGTTGATACCGTAATAGTCCCAAGTCGTTTACCAAAGCCAGCGGCTAAGATAAGAGCAGTTACAGGAGGAGAGGATTTGTATGCCATACTAGTCTGAGCATTAAATCACAGAGATTTGAAGGAACCCAGAGGAAAGACTGGACGTCTAATGCCGTGTCGATATATTTTGCTGGGACTTAATACGGAGGATCTGTGAGCTGGCTAAAAAAGAATGAGAAAGAAGAGCGAAAGGTGACCATTGCTGCAGGGGATTCCAAGGTTTCCGGAATGACTCCTATTGTGCAGCCCACGACCCCGACTGCTGGGACCGTCAATCTCAAGGATTCTGGGACAAAACAAACCGTAATAGTCGAGCCGCCCGTAGTCATCCCACCAATATTAGAGAAGCAAAGTACTAAACTGGTAGAGAACGTACGATCTGTCCTTTCCGAAGGCACTGTAATTAATGGCCGATTGACCTTTGATACCCCGGTTAAGATTGATGGAAAGTTGAGCGGAGAGGTATTTTCTTCTGACACCCTAGTAGTTGGACGGACCGGTAAGATTAATGCCCAGATAGATGTTCAGTCATTGGTAGTTCATGGTGAGGTATCGGGGAACGTTAAGGCTAGAGATACAATCGAAGTAATGCAGGGGGCCACGCTCTCAGCGGATGTTGTCACTAAAAAACTAATCATACACGATGCCGTATTTAACGGATCGTGCAAGATGAGCCAATAAAACTAAGATCCCAATTAGGCGGAAGCTTGCTCTGCCGCAGCTACTGGAGCTGATGCGCCATGGCTTCCGTTTGAGCTAACAGCAACTGTTGAATCAGTGCTATCGGCACGTTGAGATTCGATACGAGCAGCTTTTCCACGGAGAGGTCTGAGGTAGAAAAGTTTAGAACGGCGAACCTTACCAGTTGATACAAGCTCAATCTTTTGAATTCTTGGGCTGTACAGAAGGAAGGTACGCTCTACCCCAACGTTGAATGATACTTTGCGAACAGTGAAGGTAGCGTTAGCAGTCACTCTGTTAGTACGGCGAACTACTAGGCCTTCAAAGATCTGAACACGTTCCTTTTCGCCCTCGATGATCTTGGCGTGAACTCTGACGGTGTCTCCAACTCTAAATTGTGGGATGGACTCTTTAACTGAACCCTTAACTTCGTCGTTAATCTTGTTGATAATGGAAACTGATCGAGCGGACATAAGGTCACCTAATTTTTAATACAGTGCAGTAATATTAATATACTTAGACTATAACTAAGACGTGCTAGTTAAGCTTGCGCCTTGTGTAGTAAAGGCGGGGATGGTACAGAAATGTAGGACAAAATACAAGTGGTTAGGGCATTTTGTTGAACTTCAACGTCCTTCCACAGGCCTGAAAATACTACTCTTTTACTATGATTCAAATAATCAAGAAACGTCGTTCTCGTGGAAACTCAATTGGCCTGGTCAAAGACCAGAAAAAAGAGGGTATTTTAAAGGCTTTGAGCTCCATAATACAGAAGTCTGGCGTGGAAGTTCGTCGGGAAGAGCTCAAGAGGGGGCCTGGATGGAAAGCCACAAGCGGGTTTTGCCTCCATAATCAGTCTCCAATTATCTTCGTAGATCGTCTTTTGCCTCAAGATGACCAGATAAATTTTCTTTTAGATAAGATTGCTGAATTGAAGATTACAGCGGCACTAGAGGACGCCTCGGATCTGCCTGAATCCATTCAACGCCGCCTGGCTCCTGAAGCTTTAACCGTTGCTGTTGCTCAATAATACGGTTAGTTTAAGTTACTGAAAGTTGTTGCCTTTTTAACTTTGGACCGTTAAAAGTTTTTTGTGGCGGGCTCCCGTTCCCTAATCGTCAAATTATAAGAGTTGTATGATTTTTGATTCATTTTTGAGCCTTTTCTCTAACGACCTAGCTATCGATCTTGGGACTGCAAATACCCTGATCTATTTCAAAGGGCAGGGAATTGTTTGTAACGAACCATCTGTGGTGGCAGTACAAGATTCCTCTTCGGGGAAGAGACGGGTGGTGGCAGTTGGCATGGAAGCAAAAAACATGCTTGGTCGTACCCCTGGATCCATAACAGCAATTCGTCCGATGAAAGATGGAGTTATCGCTGATTTTGAAGTTACCAAAGAGATGCTTCGGTACTTTATCAAGAAGGTACATAACAAGAAGGCCTTGGTTCGCCCACGAATTATCATCTGCGTTCCTCACGGAATTACAGAAGTTGAGAAGCGTGCTGTAGTTAGTTCTGCTGAGTCTGCTGGTGCCCGCGAAGTTTATCTAATTGAGGAACCGATGGCCGCGGCTATCGGTGCGGGACTCCCAATCACGGAAGCTTGTGGCAGCATGATAGTTGATATCGGTGGTGGAACTACTGAGGTGGCGGTAGTGTCGCTAAAAGGCATCGTGTACTCCCGGTCAATAAGAGTGGGTGGCGATAAGATGGATGAAGCCATCGTTAGTTATTTAAAGCGTAGGTATAATATTCTAACCGGCGAAAGAACTGCTGAGCAGATTAAGATAGCCATTGGCACTGCTCGACCAACCGGAGAAAACTTATCAATGGAAGTCCGAGGTCGGGATTTGGTACAAGGAGTGCCAAAAACAATTGTAATTACAGAGGATGAGATTAGGGATGCTTTAATGGAGCCAATCAACCAGATCGTTGAGGCGGTTAGAAATGCCCTCGAACGGACACCTCCAGAGTTGGCAGCAGATATTTTAGATCGAGGCATCACATTAGCTGGCGGAGGAGCCTTATTAAGAAACCTAGATCGACTCCTTACCGAGGAAACCGGTTTGCCGGTACAAGTAGCAGACGATCCGTTGGCCGCTGTTGTCATGGGATCCGGACGAGTACTTGATGAGCTAGAACTTTTTAGAGATGTAATTTCCAGTAATTAATTACGTAACTATGGTAGGGCGGGACTCCTCCCATTAGGACAAAATTCGATGGCGCAGGTCGCACCTCATAGTCCAGCAAGAACGATAGGATATTCAGTCGCTCTATTTTTTGCTGGACTACTTTTAAGTTCCTTTTCTTCAAAGCATCCAAGTGTTGCTAATGCTGGGCACATGCTGGTGTCAGAGATCGTCACCCCTGTTCAAGATTTAATCGGTTTCGTAGAGCGCTCTACTCAATCTGTTTGGGAAGGTTATTTTGCCTTGGTCGGAGTGCGTACTGAAAACGAAGAGTTGAAGGGAAGATTGGCAGCGTTAGAAGCAGAGAACTCTCGGTTATTGGAGTTTGAAAGTGAAAATCTTAGGCTTCGCAAGTTAATGGGGTTAACTGAGGAGCTCTCTTTGGAAGGTGTTGCTGCTAACGTGATCGGTTACGACCCTTCCACCTGGGTTAAGGCTGTGACAATTGATCGAGGAAGTGATTCAGGAATTGCTGTAGGCCAAAGTGTGGTTGAAGGAAAAGGTGTTGTTGGCCATGTGGTCAAAGTTTCTAGAACTAGCTCAAAGGTTCTACTTCTAAGCGATCATGCTAGCTCTGTAGATTCTATCGTTCAGCGAACACGAGCTCGTGGGGTAGTTGAAGGTTCTGGAGTCCGTCTCGCTAAGATGAACTACGTTCTTGAAAGAGAGGATGTAAAAATAGGTGATCGTGTAATTACTTCAGGATTCGATGGAATCTTTCCAAAAGGATTATTTGTCGGAGTAGTTTCAGACGTTGATCCACCAGCGCGAAGATTGTTTAGGAGAATTGAAATCGAGCCAGCTGCTGATTTTGCAAAGTTAGAAAATGTTTTTGTAATTTCAAAAATACTGCGCGAGATCCCTATTGGAACTGAACCAAGCAAGGAGGAGAGTAAGTAAATTATGCCGACCTATCTTGTTTATGTTGTATTTGCATTGGTTGGTTTGATCTTACAAAGCTCCTTACTTCAGGCCCTCGTGCCCTTTGGGGCGGTGCCAAACTTTGTAGTTATCTTAGTCGTCCACTATGCTTTTTTTGGTAAACGCAATTCCGGGCCACTTGGTGCATTCGTTTTAGGTCTTTTATTTGATCTGTTTGGATCTCATTTATTAATCGGACCATATGCTTCTGCGGCGGTATTAGTTTATCTCGGTGTAATGAGCGTATCAAAACGACTATACATGGAGTCAACAATGACTCTAGTCCTGGTGGTTTTTTGCGCGGCCTACTGTAACTCAGTGGTGGCATCATTGATCATGTCCCAGTTTGTGCCAGTAGAGTCTGTTTGGTCAGTTATTATTAGGTATGCCCCCTTTGAGGCTTTAGGTTCTGCAATTTTGAGTCCCCTGATTTTCTCAATTCTAAGACGTATTGGCGTTGAAGGTAAGCCACGCTCAAAGAGCGGGGAAGTTACCTGGGCTGCCTGAGGGAGAATTTGTGCCACTATCGGAGAAGCAGAATATCAATTTACTACTCCGAGTTAGGGTGGCGATGGCTGGCACTGCCATTATCTTGGGATTATTAGTCGTCCGGCTTTGGTATCTACAAATTGTAAAAGGAGATTATTTTAGAAATCTATCTGAGAATAATCGAATCCGATCCGTTTACGTACAGGCCCCACGAGGTTTCATATTTGATAGAAATGGAGTGCTGTTAGCAGGTAACAGGCCATCGTTCAATGTTGAGCTCATTAAAGAAGACTGTCCGGATGAAGCCGCAACATTAGCAAAACTAGAAAAAATTCTTGAGATGGAGCCTGGTAGCATCAAGTTAAACAATCCGCTATCTAAGCGACGACGATTATTTGAGCCCCGGCTGTTGCTTAAGGATGTATCAAGGGAGGTCGTGGCCAAGGTTGAAGCTCGGAAATTTGAGCTGCCTGGCGTGATTATCGAAGCTACTCCAACTCGTGAATATCTGCGCGGACCAGTTGGCGCGCACGTCCTTGGTTATATCAGAGAAGTTACTAGGGATCAGTTGAACGATCCAAAGTACGCAGGGTATCAACCTGGTGATCTTGTCGGACAGTACGGTCTAGAATCTACCCTTGAAGAGATGATTCGGGGAGTGCGTGGATTAAAACGGGTAGAAGTTAATGCCATGGGCACTCGTATCAGCGAGTTTGCCTTTGAGTCTGAGCAGATGGGGAATGATATCCATCTTACTATTGATGCAGATATGCAGGTGGCTGCAGAACAAGCCTTGAATGGAAGAAAAGGCGCTGTCGTTGCGATGAATGTTAATACAGGAGAAGTTTTAGTTTTACTTTCAATGCCCGCATTTGATCCAAACATCTTTACGAGCGAAGTTCCAGCTGATGTATGGAAAGATTTAATTAGTGGTCGGCCATCCAAATTAACAAATCGTGCACTTCAGTCCGTCTATCCCCCAGGCTCGGTGTTTAAAATTGTTTCAGGCTTAGCTGGGTTGAGTGAGAAGATAATCTCACCGTACGAGACCGTTTTTTGTCCCGGATACTATTCATTTGCTGGTCGTAGGTACCGTTGCCATAAAGCTGCTGGACATGGCTGGGTAGATTTTAATTCTGCACTCATTCAGTCATGCGATACCTATTTTTATTCCCTAGCAACGAAAATTGGTATCGATACGATTAATAATTACGCGATGAAGCTTGGACTAGGAATGCCAACTGGACTCTCCCTTGTTCAAGAATCAAAGGGATTGATTCCATCGACTGATTGGAAGAAGAGATATTTTTCTAAGCCGGAAGATCAAGTGTGGTATCCTGGAGAAACTCTTTCTGTAATTATTGGGCAAGGCGCAACGTTAACTTCTCCAATTCAGGTTGCTCGAATGATGGCTGCTGTTGCAAATGGGGGTAAGTTGTTACTCCCGCAAGTTGTAAAGCAAGTTAGAGGCGGCGATAATAATCTTCTTCAAGAGATCTCTCCTGTCATTCTAGATGAAGCAAAATTAAATCAGAATGTTTTAAAAGTAGTACAGAAGGCTCTTGTAGGAGTGGTGAATGATAAACGTGGTACGGGCGGTAGAGCCAAGCTTGCAGAGTTTCCTGATATTTTAGTAGCTGGCAAAACCGGGACCGCTCAGGTTGTAACCCTAGAAGCACGAACACGGCACGAAGACTTTGAAGACCATGCTTGGTTTGCCGCATACGCTCCAGCAGATAAGCCAGAGATCGCTATAGCCGTCCTTGTTGAAAATGGTGGGCACGGCGGTGCCGCTGCTGCACCGGTAGCAAACGCTGTATTTACAAAGTACTTCGAAAAAACCAGAGGCATACCCGATGCTAATTGATCGTAGAGTCTTTAATTATTTTAATTACCACCTACTTGCAGTGGTTGGGTTAATCGCTTGCTGTGGCCTCATCGTGCTGTATAGCGCTGGATACGACCCGGATTCGGCTGGTGTGCCTCTTGGTATTTTGCCAATAAAAGTTCAAAGCATTCCTTTTGCCAAGCAGTTTGCTTTTTTTGGTGCCGGGTTAGTGGCGATGGTTGTCGGCATGCTCCTTAGTGGACAGGCTCTGCATCGTATAGCTATCCCTTTGTATGTGCTGGCAATAGGTTTACTGGTGGGCGTACTTTTGTTTGGAACTGTCGTAAATGGATCTAGAAGATGGTTTTCGCTTGGAGGGATAAGATTTCAACCTGCTGAGTTGGTAAAAGTGGCGGTTATATTATTAATGGCCCGATATTTATCAAAAGTTAAACCGCCCCCAGCTGGATTTGGATTGCGCGATCTTGTGGTCCCCGGGCTAATCCTCTTACTACCCATGGGATTAATCATGAAGCAGCCGGACTTGGGAACAGCTCTTGTTGTTGGAGCAACTGGTTTTGGAATGTTATTATTTGTCGGTATCCGCCCAAAGAGTTTGGGTATCATGGCATTAGTTGGCGCTCTAGCTGTCATACCCGTGTGGCATTCCCTACATGACTACCAGAAGAAACGAATATTAACTCTTGTAAATCCAGCAGCAGATCCCTTGGGTAGTGGGTATCACCTTAATCAATCAAAAATTGCGGTTGGGTCAGGTGCATTTTTAGGTAAGGGATATCTGCAAGGAACTCAATCGCAGCTTGAATTTCTACCTGAGCACACCACCGATTTTGTCTTCTCTGTATTATCGGAAGAGTGGGGGTTTGTTGGTTCCATTTTCGTGATCGGTCTTTATTCTGTTTTAATTTTCTTGTTGTTAGGAATTGTAGCTAGATCAAGAGAGCTTTACGGCGCATACGTTACTGTTGGAGTTACGACTCTTTTTCTCTTCCATATAGTAACCAATATCGGCATGGTAATAGGCGTATTGCCTGTTGTCGGTATCACTCTGCCATTATTTAGCTATGGTGGCTCTTCCGTCATTGTATCTATGTTATGTCTTGGACTTGCTTTAGGGATCGGAATGCGTCGGTATCAATTCACTCAATAGGTGTTCAAATGAAGAGACTTGTTTTTGCCCTCACGCTATTTCTTGCCTTTAGTGAATGTTACTCCGATGAAGGTGGTCGCTATGAGCCAGAGATCCTTACACCAGCCCAAGAAGAATATATTTTTAAGGTTTCTGGGCTTTTGCCTATTAAGGAAGGCGAAGAGCTAAGTCCACCACAAGAATTTACTGGACCTGCAAGTGAGATGCAGTGGAAGCGATTTTGGGCTGGTAGTCGGGCTGAAACAGAAACTAATGGAACGATACAATTAGGGCTTAAAAGTCAGGACTCTAGTTTAAAGCCATTTAGTTTCTGGGTAAATTTCGAGCATGGCGCAATAACGGTAAGATTATCAGATCCGTATTCACCGCAATTTGCTGGCGGATTTCGTATGTCCGCAGATCGAAAAAAGAAAAAAATATTATTCTTGGAAGGATCTGAGAGACGGAGCGTCGTTGTGGTTGTGCCCCCAGTCATAAACGGGGAAATTCAATCTGCTACGATTTGTCCAAGGCACTTTGATGTAGAAGCGAGTCCGTATGATGTCCCGACCTTAAGAAATACTCAATACGTTGCTGATTCTGTCCTTTTCGAACCCCAAGCTTGGGTTAAAGGTAAATTCACTACTGTTGGATTTGTTGGTTTTGCTCGTGCTGCCATAGATGTTGGACAATTTGGTCTTGTTAGCACTCCCCATGAAGATATAACCAGAATGGAAAATCCCTCTGTGTCTCTTGGATACAGCACTGCATCAAAAGCAACACCTCAGCCATTTGATTTTTCTAAGAACAGCTCAATGGGAACAGGAGTTAGAACTTCTATACAAATGGAGACACCTGCTGGGCATACAAGGAAGAGAATTCAGGAAACAGCATTTTTTGTAAAACAGCTTGCTGATATTGGCCCTACATCCGTAGCGATAGGTGGAATTGCCCACCCCGTAGATCCTGGAACCTGTTTTGCCGTGACAAGACGGGATAGGGTTTCTGAAGAATATACTGGCCCAAAACCTGATGAGCAAAAGTAAGGGATAGTTTACAGATCAATACAGAGAGCAGAAATGGGTTCTCTTTCTTAATATTTATCTTCTGTTATAATGCGTTGCCATTAAGTTCCAGGCGCTCAATAGCCTGCTTCGAGGACCCTAAATGGCACGCATTATTGATGATATCTCCCGTACCTTCAACGAATACCTACTCCTGCCAAGACTGACAACTAAGAAACATATTCTAAGCAATGTAAGCTCTGTGGCTGATATTCAGCGGTGGAATAAAAAGGACGGTCCGAAGAGGCAGCTTAATATTCCTGTCGTTTCTGCAGCGATGCAGGCGGTTACTGGACCTAATTTAGCGATCGCTTTAGCAAGGAAAGGTGGTTGTGGCTTTATTTTTTGCTCTCAGTCGATTGAGTCTCAGGCCGAGATGGTTCGCGAAGTAAAGATGCATAAGGCTGGGTTCGTAAATTCGGATTCCAATCTTTCTCCAAAGTCTACGCTTGAGGACGCAGTTAAACTACGTAATAAGACAGGCCATTCAACAATTGCAATTACTGAAGATGGTAAGCCCCACGGAAAATTGATGGGCTTACTCACCAGTAAAGATTTTTGGGAATTCAAAGATGATCTCTCCCAGTCGGTAATGAACCACTGCACAAAAACCCCGAACCTAGTATTAGCTGAAGAAGGAGTTTCGCTGCAGGATGCGACTGAAAAACTCTGGAAAAATAAAAAAGAATGTTT
>CAZYRE010000044.1:0-4462 GCA_964650155.1 uncultured Bdellovibrionales bacterium | reverse complement strand
ATCATGGCTCTGGCGATGGGATCTGATTTTGTGATGATGGGCAAATATTTTGCCATGACTGAAGAGAGCCCAACTCCAAGGATCAACTACAAGGGGCAGATGTATAAACCTTATTGGGGTGAGGGATCTAATAGAGCCAGAAATTGGCAACGGTACAAAGAAGGGGACAAAGAGGGACTAGTTTTTGAAGAAGGCGTGGATGCTTACGTGCCATTTAGCGGATCTTTAGGTGACAAGATTGATGTCACCATGGCCAAAGTTAAAGCCACGATGTGTAACGTCGGAGTGCTTGATTTAAGAGAGTTCCATCGAGAGGCCATTCTAACTCGGATATCAGAGATGACTCTTGTAGAGGGCGGCACATCCACCCTTGAGTATCTCGATAGGATCGAGGTGCAATCGAGATAGTTTAGTATGCTCCATAAGAAACAAGATCTCTCGAAATTTCAGGACCTTATGGAGCTCGGGCTAAAACCGAATTTTGCTATTGGCAGTAGATTAGGTCGAGGTTTTGCAGATTTAGGGTTTGAAGAATATTTAGTCCTCTCCGGAGATCGACTAGCCTCCTTACTTACTGGTACCATCGCTCAGATTCAGGAGCATGAGAAAGGAAAACTTTTTAGCATTCTTAACGTAGATGAGATTCTCGTTGAGATTCATGCTCGTGGATTTGATGTTTTAAATATCGAAACTCAGGACCAGCGCAGTTGGACATTGACCATGCGAGGTGAGAGCAGAGAGCCCACAATCTTATCAGGTTCTTCGATGTTAGAAGTTTGTACTGCGGCTCTTAGATACATTTTAGAGAGATCTAAATGAGAAATAATGTCGTCACAGATTTGGAATCTTTCAAGCAGATTCGAGAGAAGGAGTACTATTCAGATCCGACTCGAAGGGCAATTCAAATCTCACCTGACGTTGTTATCGGTGGACGTAAAATAATATTAATGGCTGGTCCGTGCTCTATTGAATCAGAGGAGCAGTATTTAGCCGTAGCTGCCAAAGTTCAAAAGTTTGGAGCGGCAGTTATTAGAGGTGGAATTTATAAACCACGAACGTCACCATACTCATTTCAAGGAATTGGTAGCGCCGGTTATGGGATATTAGATCAAGTTCGGTCTTCCTTATCAATTCCAATTATTAGTGAAATCTTAGACGTGCGGTTAGTTGAAGAGATGGCTCCTCACGTTGATATGTTTCAAGTCGGCACAAGAAACATGTACAACTATCCATTACTAAAAGAGCTTGGGAAAATTTCTAAGCCCGTATTGCTGAAGCGCGCCATGATGGCTACCCATGAAGAATTTATAGGCGCGGCAGAATATATTTTAAGTCATGGAAATTCTAATGTAGTGCTTTGTGAGCGTGGAATTCGGAGTTTTGATTCCAACACCCGTTTTTGCCTTGATTTAGCAGCGATTCCTGTGCTTCGTGAAAAGACCAAACTTCCTATTGTTGTCGATCCAAGTCATGGAACAGGTGTCGCTCGGTATGTGGAATCCATGTCTCTAGCAGCAATAGCAGCTGGTGCTGATGGATTGATAATCGAGGTACATGCCGAGCCTGAGAAGGCTCTAAGTGATGGAAAGCAGTCTCTCTCTTTCGATGAATTTGAAGTTTTGGCTACTAGAGTTAATCAGGTTGCACATGCTATCGGTCGCACCATCTAAGAAGCTCATCCTTGCATCGTCCTCTCCACGACGGAGGGAGCTCCTTGCTATGTGTGGATTGGTATTCGATGTGATGCCGGCCGAAGTTGATGAGGAATCATTTAATTCTAGACCGCCTGAGAAATTAGTCCGCGATTTATCCTTTGAGAAAGCTACCGTGATAGCTAGAAAAAATCCTGATACTGTAGTTATTGGCGCAGATACGATAGTCGTTCTTGATGGTGATATTTTGGGAAAACCCAAAGATTCAGCACATGCCATTCAGATGTTAAAGCGTCTTCAAGGTAGAACTCATTCTGTATGGGGTGGCTTTACGATTCTATCCGATGGTGAAAGGCTCACTGAGACATGTGAGACAAAGGTATCTTTCATGAAATTGTCTGACGAGGAGATAAAAGCTTACGTCAAAACTGGGGAGCCTCTTGATAAGGCAGGCTCTTACGGGGCACAAGGAATCGGGGCCTCTTTTGTTGAGCGGATTGATGGTTCATATACGAATGTGGTCGGACTGCCGCTAAGAGAATGTATCTCGGCTCTTAGAAGACTAGGAGTTGTGCGGTGTGGCTAGTCAAATTATTGAAAACACAAAAAAGATATTAAGTCGAATTGAGATTGCAAAAAACAGGGTCGGCCGTAAAGATCCTGTGACTCTGGTAGCCGTATCAAAGAAGCAATCAGTTGATAAAATAAATGAATACTTAGAGTTTGTTCGGAATGCGGGAATAGCGCCGATAATTGGAGAAAATTATCTTCAGGAATTTCAAGATAAGTCTTCTCAGATCGAGGGCCCATACCAAGTGCATTTCATCGGACGTCTACAATCAAATAAAGTTAAAGAAGTTGTTTCGCTATTTAGTGTTATTGAGTCTGTTCACTCAGAGGAATTACTAAAGAAAATTAATAAAGAAGCAGCCTCAATTGGGAAGATCCAAAAAGTTTTACTCCAAGTTAATGTATCAAATGATCCAGCAAAGAGCGGCTTTACAATTGATTGCGTGGAAGCAGGGATTCAAGCTGCAAAGCAACTTCCTTCCATAGAATTATTAGGACTAATGACTATTACTGAATTGTATGAGGATCCAGAATTGGCACGGCCTGATTTTGCAAAATTAAAATCCCTAAGAGACTCCCTTATTGCTAGCAAAACTTCCCAATACTTAAGCATGGGTATGTCACAGGATTTTGAGCAGGCTATTGAAGAGGGCGCCACTCATGTGCGAATTGGATCTAGTGTTTTCGGTGCTAGGGAGTAGCCATGCTCTCAAGAGAATTATTTTGGCTTGTTAGATTAAGATGGTTAGCTGTCGTAGGACAGTGCGTAGTTGTTTTCGTTGTCGGTAGAATGCTTACCGCACCATTTGTTTTTGAATCCCTACTTGGGATTATCTCCGTTGTAGCAGCGTCAAATATTATCGTTGGACTTTTTAGTAAATCTCCACAAAGGAGGATATTCGGAGAGATCCTCTTACTAGATATCTCAGCTTTGACTGCAATGCTTTACCTCTCTGGTGGGGCGAGCAATCCTTTTGGATTCTTCTACATTATTCACGTAGCTCTTGGCGCCATCCTTTTAGGAGAGGTGTGGGGATGGTCGTTAGCAGTTTTGTCATCTATTTGTTACGGATTTCTTTTCTTTTTTAATGTAGAAATTCCTGCGCTTAGTCATCATCATCACGGAGGAGATTCATTTTCGCTCCATCTGCAAGGGATGTGGTTGGGTTTTACTTTATTAGCCGGAACATTAGCATTCTTTTTTAGCAGAATAATTAGGGAGCTTAAAAAGAGAGAAGATGATTTAAGAAAAGCCGAAGCCAGAGCTTTTCGGAGTGAACGACTTGCTTCCGTTACCTCCTTGGCGGCAAATGCAGCCCACGAACTTAATACTCCCCTCGCCACTATTAAATTATCTGCAGAAGCCATCGTCGCTGGATTAAAATCGAATATAAGTTCTCAACTCTGCCTTCAAGACGCTGAATTAATCTCTGCGGAGGTTTCTAGATGCAGTGTCATCCTAGAAAATTTAAGAAAGGATGCAGGTGAAGTAGAAGGACAAGTCGCCGAGGAGATCCCATTTGAAGATTTAATAGAAGAGGTTGCTTCCAAGTTGAGACAAAATAGTAAGGAAGCATTTATTCTCGATCAAGAATCTTGTGACCTTTGCATTCGTGCCCCACGGAAACCTCTTGTTGAGGCGCTATCAGCTTTAATAAAAAATGCTCTAGAATCAGGTGCTTCTCCTGAAGTTAGATTGAGCGCGTACAGGGATCAAGAAAAGCAAAGAGTGATAGTTCGAGATAATGGAATTGGAATCTCAACTGAGATAATTAACCAAGTAGGCGAACCATTTTTTACTACTAAGAAAGAAAATCACGGGATGGGCTTAGGAGTGTTCCTCGCGCGGACTTTTGTTGAACAGCTCGGGGGTAAGTTACTACTTAAATCTGAAAAGAATCACGGCACCGAAGCACTTTTGGAGTTTCCAGCATGAATGCCAGGGTGCTTGTAGTTGATGACGATACTCCATTTGCTGAACGCCTCGGCAGATCCTTTTCGGAGCGATCCTACGAGGTGCGGGTTGCAGGATCTATAGCAGAGGCGAAACAAATCATACCTGCATTCGCTCCAACACATGCCGTATTAGATCTAAAGCTAGCTGAAGAGTCTGGACTGAATCTTATAAGTGATCTTAGAGAATTAGGTACCTGTGTTGTAATGTTAACAGGGTATGGAAGTGTAGCTACAGCCCTGGAAGCAGTTAGGTTAGGCGCAAAAAATTATCTAGCTAAGCCTGC
>CAZYRE010000043.1:3440-18611 GCA_964650155.1 uncultured Bdellovibrionales bacterium | reverse complement strand
GTAGCTAACTTATTGAAATGTTGTCTTAGCCATTAATTTTAGGGAGCAAAGTAGTGAAATATCCCGAATTGGTTAGGGGCAGTTTTTCGCAAATTGGATTTGAAAGGACACTTATATGAATAAATTCATTATCTTAAATGTAGCTCTACTAGGAATTACAAGCTTTGCAATCGCAGACGGCGAATACGCAAACCAAGGACCGAAAGCTTCCGCCAACCTTGAAGCTGCCGAAGGAGAGACATTAGCCAAAGCAGTTGGACACTACGCCCGCGCCAGAGCCTTACTTATTGAAGCTGTTAGAGAATTTGACCGTGGCGCAAGAACGGCAAAGCCCGATGCAATCCTTGATTCAGAAGAATGGAGAAGTTCCCTTGTCTCCAGGGCTGAGGATCTAGAGCGAATTCTCTCTCCTCAACCACGGGTAACAAAGGGCGGTGTTAAGTTCGAAGCAGACACCAGTTTACTCAATGTTACCAACAAGTAGGACTCACTCATAACACTTTGGAGTTATTGCGCACTTTTAACGAACAGTAAGAGAAGATGGACAACGGCGAAGTAATCGTAGCTCTTAATGAAGATTGGACATTTGCGGGAGCAACACTTCCGGAGTGGATGTCTGGCTTTGTTGTTTTCCTTATGAGCTCAGAGCTATTCGATAAAGTTAGCCGTTCGATGCCGCTCCTGCTTTTGTTGTGGGTGGTAACGACATTTCTGTTGGCTGCTGCACGAAGATCTTTCCCTGATGAAGAGAGAGGACTTCGCAACGCTGTGACAACAGCACTTGGATTTATTCCACTTGGATTACCAGCTCCAGCGAAGTTTAGGCCGCTTTGGAGTGGTGCTCCGATGAGAGAACTTCATAAAGAGGCACATTACAATACTTTGCGCCTCGATGAAGTAGTAACAAACGGACCGGGAAGTGACGACACCGCACCGGTATTTACACCACGGATGGCAAGGCAATAAAGGTTGTACGCGAGGTAAGATATGGGACGAGTTGCTGAGATATTAAAAGATAGTGAGCTAAGACGCCCACTCTCTGAAAATGATACCATTCGTTTATGGGAAAGCCATCGTGAACAGGCTACCTTGTGGCGTTCAATTTCATTACTACAACTTCCAATTACTCTTGTTGCCTTAATCATGGCGCTTACTCTTTGGGCCACAAGAAATATTACCCTTAATGTTCCAGCCAAGCCCTTGCCTGGAATTTATGCAGCTCAAGATATACCAGATAGTGAATTCGTAGATTTTGCCAATGATTACGTCAATCTTGTGGCGACATACCAACCAGCCGTAGCACGAAGACAGTTCGAAGAAGCACGTCGGATGCTCTGGAATCAAATGATTCAGATCTTTGATACAGAAATGATGGCGACTGAACTTAGAGCTATCGAGAACACAAAACGAACACAGATCTTCTTTGTCGATCCTACAAAGATTGCGCTGTCTCGTGATGGTCGATCAGTTATCGCAAATCTGACTGGAGATCGTTACAAGATCATTGCTGGCAAAGAGATGCCTGCGGTGAAGAGTCAGTTCACAGTTGTTATGACAACGATACCAAAAAACAAATTTAACCCTTACGGAATTGTAATCACTAACGTC
Source organism: uncultured Bdellovibrionales bacterium (assembly GCA_964650155.1). GTDB lineage: Bacteria > Bdellovibrionota_C > UBA2361 > UBA2361 > J135 > JAWXBT01. The sequence continues at coordinate 17,003 of CAZYRE010000043.1, read as the reverse complement.
TCTTTAAAGAACGTTGAGGAGTAAGTCTCATGGGAGGAAGGAATATGGAGATTAGATCGTTAAAAAGAATCGGTGGAGCAATACTTTGCTTCACTGCTCTAGTTACAAATACATCAGCTTTCGCACGGGATGTTGAATACAATCCTGGTGGTGGCGAAATTGTAATCTACGTTAACCCAGGTGAGCCAACTCAGGTACAACTACCTGGCATGGTCGCTGGTGGATACAAAAAGAAAGACGCAGCTATTGTGTTAGACAAACGAGATCAAGATCTGATCGTGTTTGCAAATCAAGGTCTTAATTCAAACGGCGAAGCGTTTATTGTTCGATTAGAAGACGGACGTTCTTATTCCATCCGAGCCAAGAAAGCTTCTGCTGACAATGTGAGAGACGACTTTGTAAATATCCTTGATAGCCGTGGCTCAATCGTCATGTCCAAAGAAGAGGAAGAACCCGCTTATAAGGAAAAGAGTTTTAATTACGCTCCACCAAGTCAGATCTCCGGATTAATGCGCGAGATGATGTTACTAAGTGAATTTGGAAAATCATCCGTTGCCGGATACAGAAAGAGCGACAAATACAAGGGACAGGTCGTTCTTGATGATGGCACAGTCCTAGCAACAATTGACTCTATATATATCGGGTCAAATCTTTGGGGCTATGTATTAGATGCCAAGAACTTGCTCAATACTACTCAAAGAATCAATCCAGCTTCTTTCAGATTGGATGGCACTCGGGCTGTTTCTGCAAGCAACTGGGAGCTAGCTCCTAAACCTTTCAATGTAGAGCAACAGATTTCAGGCAAAGACAAAACAAAGATCTATATTGTGACGCGAGCACGATAAAAGAGGACGTATGAAACAGAAAGTAAGAGACTACATTACGCTCCTACAATCGGATCGTAAGACACAGATGATCACAGGGGCAGTCCTTGTACTGCTTGTGGCATTTGTTTTTAATTCTCCACCTCCACGTACTGAGCAGAGAAAGCGTCCGGACCAAGCAAAGCTTGGCACTGGTGGCGCTGGAACTGCAGAAGCTTATCAAGACCTTATCTCTAGCTTTGCTCAAGACGTTCGCGTTTTACAAGATAACGTAAAACAACTTCAGACTGAGCTCGTAGAAAAGGATAAAAACTTTCAGGATTACGACGCAAAAACAGCCGCAATTTTTACCAAGATCCTTGAAAGGATGAATAACGGGGATGTCGGCAGTGGAAGCGGCTCAGCACCTGGGGCTATGGCTCCAGTGGATATTGACGGCAGTGCTTCTGGCTCCGGAGCCAATGGTCTAGCTCCCGTTTCCCAAGAGATTGAGGCTTTCGGAATGGACAATTCCGAACCAGCACCTCCACCTCTACCTCCTAGAGCAAAATCAGCCTTTGTTGCCGTTGGCGACTCGGTGAGAGTAAAACTTTTGGCAGGTGTTAATGCCCCAACTGATGGCACACCATATCCTGTTGTCTTCAAATTAAATGATGATGTAACAGGCCCAGATGGATCAAGATTACCTCTTGGAGAAGCAAGATTGATAGCTGCTGCACAGGGCTCTCTCTCTGATTCTCGTGCCCTATTTAGATTAACTGATCTAAGCATCCGCTTACCTGACGGACAACGTCGTACATACAAAGTAGATGGATGGATTGTTGGAGAGGATGGCGTGCGCGGGATGAAAGGCCACCTAATCGATCACCTTGGCAAAGCAATCGGAGCTGCTACTGCAATCGGTGGCGCAGAGGGTGCTACTTCTGCTGTTAAGGCATCGCAGTCAACTTCGTTCATTACCGATGAAGGATCTCTGACACAACTAGCATCCGGCGATACTGCTACATTAATTGGCACCAGCGCATTGGCTGGAGGATTAGGTGCATGGGGAGATGTCATTAAGGATCGCATAGACCAATTAGTTCCACATGTCGAAGTTTTATCAGGCCGTGAAGGTACAGCTGTGTTTGCAAAATCAGTTGTTATCGATGGCTTGTTTGAAGCTTTAGAGGATGACTCTGCTGCTTTCGCATCATTGGATTAAAGAGGAATTGATTTCATGGAGTATATTATGAATAGGTTGGTAACATTAACACGAGTAATAAGTTTGGGTGCTATTGCCAGCTTTATAACTGGCTGTACCACTATTGGCGACAAGTTAAATCCATTTCAAGAGCCTACAGATCCAACTGCCTATTTAGGTGAAAGAAACGATCACGCTCTTAATGAAACCCAAAATAAACAAGACACCGCTCGCCAGGCATTAGATGCAATGGCTAGTTATCGTCGCACTCAGTATCCGCAACCAGTAGATCCGGTAGTTCAACCGGCAGTGGTAAGACTTATGTGGGTTCCGGATCACTTAAACAAAAGTGGCGATCTAGTTCCAGCTCACTATTATTATTTAAAAGTACTTAGTGATCGTTGGGCAGTTCAGGATGCTTTTGAACTCGAAGAACAACTTGGGCAAAGCAAAGACCCTACAAATATGCCGTTTGTTTACAGCGACGACAAAAAAACAATCAGAGGCAGATAGAAAGGGTTGGGAGATATCATGAACAAGAGCCAAAAACTTATAGGACTATGCCTCATGGTTTTTACCATGATCGGTACCGGCTGTTCTCATCCTAAAGTAAAGCCTCCGACTGTTCCTGATACTTTCATGACTGCTAAGCGTCAACTTGCGCCAGAACCAACTTATAACAGACTTCGTTGGGTACACTTACCAGATGTGATGCCTAGAGCTGGTCAAGACAAACTTCAATCAACTCGCGCTCGTGCAAATCTGGAACAACCAATGATGTTCCCAGTAATACATTTTGAATTAGCCGATGGCACGCTGAATGAGGCTGCTCAGATGCTCGCAGCTAGCTCAAGATATAAAGCATTTTGTGATCCATCCTTTGCAAACAACAAGATCTCTCTTGAGATGCTAGGAACAATTCATGAAATTGCAAACAAAATATCTGGAATTTCAGGTGTTGAGGTTTTAATCGATCATACAAATCGAGAGGTGCGATTCGTGCCTCGCGCTTTGGCAACAGATACAAGGTTTTACGATCAGGCGGTAGCACCAGATGAGCATAGATAGAATCACCAGAGAACGGCTCTACAAAGATGAAGCGCTCTTCAATGAGCTTCTTCCATATGCTCGCTATGACGCAGAACAAGGAGTGTTCATCCATTCTGACGCTTCACTTTGGCTGATATACGAACTTCAACCTCTTCTTATTACTGCCACCTCTGATGCCTCAGCATATCAAACCTGCTCAAATCTTCAGGAGATGCTTGATTCACTAGATAACAGTGTTAGCTCACAGTTTAGCTGGGTTGTAACATTTGACGTTGATGATGTACTCAAAAAATCTTTAGAACAGTATCCACTTGGTGGCGTATCTGGTTGGATGGCCCGCAGATGGAATCGGATGCTTAAGAAAACATCCCGCTCCGGCAATATCCATCAGCGTCCTCGTAAAATGCGACTCATCGTGGCTTTCCGTTACGATCCGCCATGGCGCAAAGGAAATTTCTTTCAGGAATTAAAGCGCGCAATATCAGTCCTTGTACAAGGGCAGGTTGGGTTTTCAGCTGATGCACGTCGCGCAGAGTATCTTAACTACGCCAACAAGTTTAAAGGCGAGATGGAAGGTAAAGCTTCTCGTCTAAGAGATCTTGGATTTTCTCCGCGAAAGCTTGATGGTCAATCATTGATTGATCTTCTATATCCTTTACTTAATCGCCGTAGCGTGAAAGGTGGAAAATTCAAAAAGGGCAGCTCTTGTGCTATCCCTGTACCAACTTTCGATCCGGAAGATTACTTAGCAAACCAAATTTCCGAAACTCCGGTGGAGCACCCAAGCAACGGTATTCTTAAAAAAGACGGTCGAGTGTATCGAACCGTCTCAATGGTGAAGCCACCAAACCAGGCTTTCCCATTAATGATCGCTCCACTTCAATCAGCTCCTTATGAAAACATCATTAGTGTTACCTACTCTAAAGATCCGATGCAGGCACAGATCAAGCGCCTCGATGCGTTAGATAGCACACTAGGACTAAGAGAATTTACAAGTCTCGGTCGAAGTAATCAAAAGATCCAGCATCAGATTCGCTCAATTCGAATGGCCAGAGAAGCTTTGTATAACAATGCTGCTCAAATTGTACGAACCGGAATTCATCAAACCTTTATCTGTCAAAATGAAGAAGAAGCGATTAGAGCTACTTCCGAAGCCATGGCAACATTTCCGCAATTAAACGGTGCACGCGGAATGGTTCATGAAATCTCAGATCTAGGCGTAATGATTCATTCCTTACCTGGAGCTTACGATCCGTCTCTTGATGGTCGAGGCTGGACTGTCACTATGCAGTCTTCTAGAGCAGTACGCATGTTACCTCTCTGGGGTAACTGGAAGGGAAGTCGTGGAGCACTTTTCTTACTACCAAACCTTTGGAATCGTGAACTTGTTGGTTTCGACTTATTCGATTCAAATATTGCGCCGAACGTTCTAATAAGCGGTGTATCAGGCGCCGGTAAAAGTTATCTCCTTAACTTTATCTTAATCACACTTAACAGAGGTCACTTCTCCACACTTGCGACTGGCGCAAAAGTTGAGAAACCTCCTATTACCTTCGTATTTGATAAAGGCATGCCGAATCAGCCGTGCGGCTTTGAAAAGATCGCCCACCTATTTGGCGGACGTATTTACGAAGCAACACCATCAAAGGCTCCAGCCATGAACTTCTTGGCTCGCCTTGGTGAGTGTCCGCATGACAATACAAATGAAGATTTTAAAGATCTTGTTGATATATGCTCTGACATCATTGCAGATATGGCATCAGAGAATGGTCGCCCACTTTCTCGTCTTCAAACTGGCGATATCATCACAGCCTTACTTGAAGCCCATAGAATTTACCGTGCTGGTCCAATGAGGCGACAATTTATCTTAAGTGACGTTGTGGCTGTACTTCGCGCTCCAAAACGAGTTGACGAAGATGAATCCACCTCTACAAGAAGAATCGAGATTGCTCTCCTTATGTCGGAATATTACGGCGAAGGCACCTACGCACGATTCTTTGATAGACCAGGAGCACTCAAATTACGGGAACGTTTTATTGTATTTGATCTAAAGGGCCTAAGCCGAAATCCTGATCTACAACGAGTATTCCTAAAAATTGCCATGTTGTGGGCAGATGAAGTGATGAACGATCCAAACGAGCTTGATTCTCGTAAGATCCTTGTAATCGACGAAGCCCATGATCTGATAGGTAAAACATCTTCCGGTGTTATCGAATCTGCTTTCCGACTTTACAGAAAACGTAAAGGTATCGTTATCGCAGCTTCTCAATCCGGTGAAGATTTCTATGTTGGCGCTGGTGGACAAGCCATCGTACAGAATAGCGCCCATAAGATCTTCCTACGTCAGGATCCAAGCAAGTTCCATCTCACTGCTAAGGCCTTTAACCTAAATGAACAACAGAGTGATGTTATTATGAGGCTCCGTACGGTTAAAGGAGTAGAGTCACAGTTCTACTTACTCTCAGATATTGGTGAAGCTGCGTTAGTTTTACCACTTGAACCAGCATATTACTGGGTAAGTACCAACAACGGTGACGACAACCAGTTGTTCCAATCAGTTCTTCAAGAGTGCAATGGTGACTTTACAGCTGCACTTGAAAGAGTTGCTATGATTGCACCAAGTGGAGCTAGCGCATTTGCTCAATACCGCGCCGCGCTTCAACAAGCACAGGAAGGAGCTCAAGATAATACATCTGTATCTTCGGCAATTAATTCAGTTTTTAATAAAGCACAGAATGCAAATCCAAATCAGGAGGCTCAATAGTATGAATAAACACAACTTAATGAGGATAACTTCCTTAGCTATAGTTAGCTGCGGACTCATGACTCTTACTGGCTGTTCAACAAATAGCTATGGGGGCGAATCTGTTCGTACGGTCTATCGTGAGGTCCCAGTAGAAGTACCTGGGGAAAAGCCGCCAGGTGTTGTTGAGTATGTCTGGGAAGAACCAATGGTTGACGTCGTAGACGTTCCACCAGGCCTTGATCCAGAGGGGCGTTACTATAGACGTGGGCACCAAGCCGTTGTTGAAGTTCGCCAAGGAAGATGGAGACATTACAATACTGGCAACTAGAGTTTTTCCAGGTTAGAGTGAGGTTCTTATGGGAGTCTTATCAGCACGTTCATTTGTAGCACCGCTTATAGATAAGCGGAATTTAATTGCCATCATTCTGATAGGTGTATTTTTTGCTGTCTACAGACTGTCAGGTGGAACAGTAGGAACCGTTCCAAAAGGCACTAGAGTACCGATGGTAAAACCTCTCTCTGAGCCATCACTATTTGAAAAGTTCGCAGATCAATATGCCCCCTCACCTGCTGATGATCTCAAGCAGTTGCGTCAAGATTCGGCGAATGAAAGTGCACCAAGTAAAACCAAAGCTCAAGAAGATGATCTCTTAAAAGATATGCTTAACGGTCAAGGAACAACTGGGACCGCATCTCAAGGCAGCAAAAGAACTGGTCAAAAGCTCGACGATATCGAGCGGAGCTTAGGGCTAAGGTAAGTTATGATCGAAGGAGGAATAGTAGTTCGTCGTTCATGGCGCTCTCAGTGGCGACGAATGATCATATTCCTTGTACTATCAGCTGCCAGCATCTTCCTCTCATCATATTTTCCACAAAGTGTTATTCAAGGGAAATTATTTCCTTGGGGGAGTCATGAGGTAATACTGGTTCTTCCACTATTTAGTTTACTGCCTCTATTTGGGCTATTTAACCTAATGCTTCCTGTTTATGATGGGTCATTCACTATTGATAATCGCGGACTTGAAACGCGCATTGGGATTCTCTCTCTACATCAAGATATCACCCGCATAAGATATGAAGACATAAGAAGTATCGAGTTAATGCAGAGCCTGATGGAACGCGCCCTCAATGTTGGTACGCTTGCAATTGGTAGCGCTGCCACTGGTGGAATAGAAATATTTTTTGACGGAATAGCTATGCCTAAAGAGCTGAAAAATCTTATTCAGCAAGAAAGGGATAGAAGACTACGTCGAACAACACCTTCGGAAGTGACTCAGCAAGCCGTTGGTGGTGAATAGTTTTTTGATTTTTTGGTTTTTGGAGGTTTTATGACTAAGGATTGTTTCCTTAAACTTACCTTACTTGCCTTAGTTGTTGGCATACACGATGTCCCCTACTCATTCGCAGAAGATACAGTAACCAATATCAAGAACAAGATAGAGCAAATAAAAGACAATGCTGCGCAGGGAGACGATGCTTTTGCCGTAGAGCAAGAAGAATTTGAAAAGATGCGGGCGCAACTCTTAGAGGCAGAGCAACAAGCACTTGCCAAAGCAGCAACAGAAACTAGACCGGAAGCTCTCCCAGAAACTGTCACAACTGAAACTCAAAAAGCTAATCATAATGAAACTGAAAGTAATATTGTAGCCGGCGACGGATTGGATGCGGCTCGTGAAGCTATAGCTAATACAGATGAAAATTACGAAATTCTCAAAGAGGAGCATGAAAAGACCTTGCAGCAATTGGCACAGACAAAAGCAGAAGCAAAAAAGGCCACTGTGGAAAGTGCAAATACAGCAAGCTCTATAAATGAACTAAAAACTCGTCTATCTAAAATGGAGCGTGAGCTACAAGAAACAAAAAACAAATTGCTAGTTTCTGAAACTGAGATCGACAGACTAACCGGCATTATTAAAAATCAAGGTCGAGAGAGAGCTCAGTTAAGTACTAAATCTAGAATTCCTGCTGATTTAGATGCCACAGCAAAAATGAAAAAGGTTGAGACTACCTCCACAGAGAATGATGATTTGACACTAACTGTTGTAGCAGAACAATCTGTACTTCGTGCTGGCCCCAATCAAAACGAAACAAAGCTTGTGGAAGTAGATAGAGGGACTCGTCTAAGAGTGGACGATCGACAAGGTGATTGGTTTAGGGTCACTAACCGATCAGGAACACGAGCTTGGATCTCTGCTGCCGATGTGGCATTCGGACCAACTGGGGCATCTAGTCCCTCTGCTACCGTACGGATAAAACCTTCCTCAAGCACTGAGAGTGATGCAGCAATTGAGGAACGGGCACTAGAGCTCATCAAAAGCGGTGCTAAAAAGTAACTCCTTAAAACTACGATTTTCTCTTACTTCGGCTTTCAGTCGGCGTTTTATTTTAAATAGCAAGATCAGGATGTTATGTGTAACATAACTACTTCCTTCAAAGAAACGCTATGTTACACAACGAAGCGAAAGCACAATAACTATAACTGAATAAGCATGGGACGACTGTCCCTGGGCGGTAAGCCCTGGTTTTTATTCAGTGTGGCAAAAGCCATACGGATTTGGGTTTTAATTCTCACTCCGTGTAGACTATCCTCACTGATACCAAGACCTAGGCACTTCCTCAGAATCAGTTGTCGTAACAAAATTGTTTGAGTAACTATTAAAATTTAGGAGTTACGGATGGAAATTAATTTCAACTCACTCTCTAAGAAAATTAAGAGTGGTTATGTATCACTTTGTCAGAATGCATCTGCAGCATTCAACGCTCCAACAAGAACACAGTCACAGGCTGTTCTTTTTGTTTTAGGCGTATTGCTCATAACTGGTGGCATATCCCTTGAAGTTTTTGCTCAAGGCGATGTTACTTCCGACTTAGTTGGCGAATACAATGACGAACGTGTCGCTGAAGCTGTAAATCGTATCTTCGGATATATTGAAGGCTCCTTCGGCGCTCTCATCATGGTTACTGCTGGACTTGGTGCGATTATGGCTGCTGCCTTCGGACAGTACCGTGCCGCTCTTGGTCTACTTGTAGTTGCTATCGGATCCTTTATCCTTCGCTCACTCGTTGGAACATTCTTCAACGATGAGAACATCGGATAATTAAAAATCCTATTCAACTGTACAAAGAAAGCCTACGGCCCCAAAATGGTCGTAGGCTTTTTACATTTAACATATTGATTTTATTAGCTTTAAATTTAATAAGATCAGTATGTTACCTTTCGAAATAAGTATCTAATAACACTGGCACTACGGGGATAGTTGTATTTCTTACAACTGTCAGTTCAGTTCTCATCTCAGGTTGTCCTTGGTTTTCCAATAAAATAATAAGTTAATTGTGGAGACAACCATGTCTGTTAGAAACGCGTTTACAACCATTGGGCAAAGAGTATCAGCAATGATGATCGCTCCTACTCAAGCTCAAATTCAAATCGGCCTTTTCTTAATCGGAATCGGCTTAGTGTCAGCAGGCTTACACTTGGATGTGTTAGCTCAAGGTGATGTTACATCTGACCTCGTTGGTGAATACAACGATGAGCGTGTAGCAGAAGCTGTCAATCGTATCTTTGGATACATTGAAGGATCTTTCGGAGCACTCATCATGGTAGCTGCTGGACTTGGCGCTATTATGGCCGCTGCTCTCGGTAGTTATTCAGCTGCTCTTGGATTACTAGTCGTAGCAGTTGGAGCTTTTATCCTTCGTTCGTTAGTTGGAACATTCTTCAACGACGAGAACATCGGATAATTGTTCTCATATAACGAAAACGGCCGCCAAGTTTTTAACTTGGCGGCCGTTTTTATTTACTTGATTGTAAATTATGCGTTAGCTTCGCACTGTTTTTGAATTCCTGCCAACTCTTCAGCATTCAAAGCTCGATCTATATTTACTAGAATCGCAACACTGGCATCCCGTGTCTGACCCATGCCAAGTATAAAATTAGTATTCACACTTGTGCCGTAATCAGGCGCAGCCTCGATCTCTTGAGCAGAGAAGTTAGTAACTTCTAAAACTGTATCAACCACGATACCAACTGGCAGCTTTGCTCCGGCAATCTCAAGGTTGACGACTATGATGCAAGTCTTGCCGTCATACTCTTTCTCTGCCATCCCGAATTTTAATCTCAAATCAATTACAGGAATTATCTTACCACGCAGATTAATAACGCCTTTGACTGCGCCAGGGCTTCTCGGTACACGGGTTATATTCATAACACCGATTATTTCTTGAACTTTTAAAATCTCCACTCCGTATTTCTCTTGGCCTAGAGAAAACGTCAGATACTTACCGGCCAGGTGTCCTAAACCTGAACCCTGGCTAGCTACGGCACTCTGATTATCCATCTTTCCTCTCCTAACTATCGAAATCTATTGGGGATCTAGCAGTACTGCTTCCTACTTGTTCCTCACACTAGGTCTAAATCGACACCCTTACAGAATTTCTAAAGTCATTCGATTGGTATCTAAACTTTCAACGCAAGAATTTTTACTAAACTGCCGTTATCAGAGCGGGAGGGGATCTGCATCGACGCAGAGACCTAAAACTCATGCAAGCAATAGAGAAAGCGAAACTTATGTCTGCAGAACTACTTATTAAAAAAGTTGAAGAGATGTCACTCATGATCGTTCTCATGAGTGGACCTGAGGATAAAGACACAAAAAGCTTATTGTCACAATCATGTGCCGAGCTCAATGAGATGTGCAAAAGCAATCCTGAATATCAAAGGATTGGAGTCGCTTGTGAATATCTAGCTTCTAAATGGGATGGATTTTCTTTTGATGAATTCGTAAAAGTATTTAATAATTTTGTGTCTTCATGTCAGACTTTTCTTAATAAAAGTGGTGAGGTTATCTTTCCAAACGAAGGGAAGGAGACAACTACCAGCGAATCTCAAACACAAAATTCAGAATTGCCAGATCTAGTTGGTGTCGATCGTGACTTTCTTGGTCAATTTATTGAGAAGCATGTTTCTGGTCTAGAAGAGTTTGAAAACAGATTGGTCGAAGCTCATAATGAATTAGCCTCTGCGAGCGGAGAACAGTACGATCAGGCCTGCAAACAGTTAGAGAGCTACGTAAAAGGATACCTTCATAATCTGAAAGGCGAAGCCGCTATCGTTGGATTACATGCGATAGAAAAGGGAACACATGCTACTGAAGATCTGTTAAATGATTTCCCGATCAAATCCCTGATTGAACCTATGAGAGAGTTTAGGGAATGGTGCGGGTCCTGCCTTAAGAATCATTCTATAGGAAAAGACGTTTCGGTAGATGCGGCTACTTTTATAAGCAGACTTAAAGCGAGCATCACACAAGTAAAAGAAGAAGCACCTGCTCCTGTTGTTGCTAAAACTCCAGAAAAGCCTGTCGCTGTAAAGCAAACATCTGCTGGAGCTCATGCTCTACCTGAGATCGCAGCTACCTATGCATTAGCGGGTGATTTAGAGGTTTTAAGTGAATTTGCTTCTGAGGCAGATGAACACTTAAACGTTACAGAAGATATCCTATTAAATTCTGCCGACAATCTTGATAACGATAAAATCAATGCGATATTTCGTTGCGTACACTCTATTAAAGGAGCCTCCGCTTACTTCGGGTTAGAAGAGATCGCTAAGACTTCGCACATAACTGAAAATTTAATTGATGAAGCACGAAGCAATCAACGTGTATTTGATGCAGGTCTTACTGAGTTGATGCTTGCGTACATAGATCTACAGAAAAAATTAATAAACAATGCAAAAAAGGCAGCAGCACAAGGTGGCTCCCTTACAAGAATGGATCAAACTCTCACTTATTTGAATCATCTTGCAAACTATGTAAACGAAGGAAATGCACCAGCTCCTACGGCTGCAACTCAAAATACTCCTGTTGAGGCTCAAGAAGCTGAAAGTCCTGCGCCAAGCCAAAGTAAAGAGAAAAGTGCTGAGGTTTCGAGTGCCTCTAAACCAGATGCTGCTGGAGATAAGAAGCTTGATATCAAATCATTCGTTAAAGTCGAAACGAATCGTCTCGATCAATTAATCGATACCATTGGAGAGATGTGTACATACAATCAGATGCTTATTAAGATGTGTCGGCAATACATCCCCAATGTTGCTGCCGTAAACAAAAATATCCATCAAGTTGAAAAGATTTCTCGAGAGCTACAAGACATCGGCATGTCGATGCGACTAGATCCTATTCGCGGACTGTTCCAAAAAATGTCTCGACTTGTTTGGGATACAGCGAAAAAATTAGGTAAGCAAATAAATTTTAAAATGGAGGGTGAAGACACCGAATTAGATCGCACTCTTATTGAAAAGCTGGCCGATCCTTTAATGCACATGGTTCGTAACGCCATAGACCACGGCATCGAGAAGCCAGAAGACAGAGAGGCTAGCGGCAAATCAAGAATGGGCACATTACAACTTCGTGCTTACCATGCCGGTGGCTCTGTTCACATTCAAATTATCGATGATGGAAAAGGATTAGATACAACTAAGCTTTTAGCAAAAGCCATCGAGAAAGGCGTTGCGCAAAAAGATGTAACGTACAGTGAACAGGAAATTTTTGCATTTATATTTGCACCAGGATTCTCCACTGCCGCAGTAGTCACTGACGTATCAGGACGAGGCGTCGGTATGGACGTTGTTCGAAAAAATATTGAGAGCATGCGTGGACGTGTTGATATCAAATCAGCTGTTGGTAAAGGTACAACGTTCACAATTGAGTTGCCTCTTACACTGGCAATTATAGATGGAGTTGAGGTTCGAGTAGGTCAGGAGAGCTACATCCTTCCTGCATTATCAATTGTAGAATTAATGAGACCAGAACAATCAATGATATCTACAACCCTACAAGACGGAGAAACATTTCACTTTCGAGGAAAATACTTGCCATTGTTTAGGCTTGGGGATCTATACGGCACTCCTCCTAAATATACAAATCCAGTAGATGCCTTAATCGTGGTGATTGAATCAGGAGGAGAATTTGTTGCCATAATGGTAGATGAGGTTCTGACAACTCAATCGATCGTGATAAAACGTCTCGGTAGCTTATTCTCTGACACAATTGGAATAACTGGCTGCGCAATCATGGCTGATGGTAATGTCGGCCTAATCCTTGATAGCAGATCCTTGGTCGCACTCGCACGTTCAAGTTATGAGCGGCGCTACAACGGTGGCACAGTCGGGGCAGCTACCACTATCATTGAATCTGATGAACCTATTCAGAAAACGCAATCCGCGATGTCACTACACTAAGGAGAGGATACGTGGATACTTCGACTTTTGAACAATTTCGGCGTCTTATTTACGAAGAATCAGGAATTACTCTTTCTTCAGAAAAGATACCCCTTCTCTCTAGTCGTATTGGCAAAAGACTTAGAGCCCTTAATCTTAGTACTCCCGGTGAATATTTAAGAATCGTAGAGACTGATGCTAGCGGAGAAGAATTAATTAACTTAATCGATGCCGTCTCTACTAACACAACGCACTTCTACAGAGAGCCTCAGCATTTCGAGATTTTTAGCGACCTTTTAAAGAAACATGTTGCCAGTGGCAAGAAAGAACTCAAAATTTGGTGTGCTGCCTCATCAAGTGGCGAGGAGCCCTACACATTGGCACTCACGGTTTTACAAAACGTAAATACAAAGCAGATTAAAACTAAGATTCTTGCCACTGATATATGTACAACAGTGCTTCGCAAAGCTTTACGCGGTCATTACACCGAAGAGCAATTATCAAAAATCCCATCTGATCTCAAAAAGAAATATTTTTCAATGATTGA
>CAZYRE010000043.1:2198-3340 GCA_964650155.1 uncultured Bdellovibrionales bacterium | reverse complement strand
ACAGCCTCTAGCAAGCCGGGCACCCAAAGGATGGTCGGCATAGCTGAAATGATTATCAGTTCAAATCCAACTGACATATTGGTGGCACCAAATCTTGGATCCTGTCTTGGATTGGCTGTCTATGATCCAGAGAAGCAGATTGGGGGTGTTATTCATTGCCTGCTACCACTTTCCAAAGCGGATACTGAGAAAGCCAAGAATAATCCACTAATGTACGTCGACTCAGGAGTGAGTCATTTCCTAAACGAAATTATCAAGCTAGGGGCGAGAAAAAATAAATTAGTGATAACAGCTGCAGGCTGCTCTAATATCAATGATCTAAATAACGTTTTTGAGATCGGCAAGAAGAATCATACAATTTTCCGGAAACTGATGTGGAAGAATAATCTCCTAATAAAAGGAGAAGATGTAGGGGAAAGTTTCGCTAGAACTCTCTCTCTACGCATCGATACCGGAGAGGTTACAGTGCGATCACAAGGTAATATTAAGCAACTAGCCTAGGAGTAAATACTATGGCGTACAAATTTATGATTATTGATGACTCTTCGATTGTAAGAGGAATGTTGAAAAAGACAATCGGTATGTCTGGTATCGAGGTTAGCGAGATCATCGAAGCAACAAATGGCAAAGAAGCACTAGAAAAGCTTTCTTCATCATGGGTCGATTTGGCTTTTCTTGATATCAATATGCCAGTTATGAACGGCATGGAATTCATGGAACAGCTGCGGCAAGATCCTGCATTTAAAGAGCTTCCTGTCGTGGTTGTATCAACTGAGGGTAGCCAAGAAAGAATAGATCGGATGAAAGAGCTAGCTGTAAAAAAATACCTAAGAAAACCAGTAACACCTGAGCAGATGATAGAAGTAGTGAATGAACTTCTTGGAGGAAGCAATGGCTGATTTTATTGAAATTTTCCAAAAAGTATCGACAAAGATCCTAGAAGAATGGGGCATGATGATTGTCGATGAAACTACTGATGCAAAAAAGATGTTTACTCCAAGTGAGAATTATTATGTTTCTATAGTTAATTTTAAAGGTCGAGGGACGATGAATGGCAACTATTCCATTCTTTGTCAAAGTCAATTTGTTGATTGCCTCGCCCATAATTTGCTAGGTACGGACGATCCAATTACCGAGGAGCA
>CAZYRE010000043.1:0-2098 GCA_964650155.1 uncultured Bdellovibrionales bacterium | reverse complement strand
ATGCCCAGAATGGATGGGATTACGTTTCTCTCCCGCTTAATGAAGTATTATCCGATTCCAGTAATAATCTGTTCCACACTTACAAAACAAAGCTCTCCTGCCGCGATTGCTGCTATCCAGGCAGGTGCGGTCGATATTATGACCAAACCGAGTGGCAGCCTAAAACTTGAGGAAGCCTTAATAGAGCTCAGAGATAAGGTCAAAGGGGCAGTTAAAGTAGATCTTAAGAAACTACAACGCATCTCTCATGCTTCAACAGTATCTGCTTCTGTCCCTACTCAGACAAGCTCAACATACACAAAATATCTCCTGATTGGTGCTTCAACAGGTGGCACTCAAGCGATTGAATCATTAGTCAAACAGTTTCCTGAAAACTGTCCGCCCACGGTTATCGTGCAACACATGCCTCCTGGTTTTACCGCTGCGTTTGCCGAACGCTTAAATGGTATTTATAAGCCAGAAGTCAGGGAGGCGGCAGAGGGAGATGAGGTTAAAGCTGGCAGAATCTTGATAGCACCGGGCCATTCACATGTAATTTTAAAAAAAGACGGGCCAAGGTTAACTTGTCATTTAAATGCGGGACCTTTAGTAAACCGCCACCGTCCATCTGTTGAAGTTTTATTTAATTCAGGTGCATCCATACTTAAAGATCGCGCCGTTGGAGTAATGTTAACCGGAATGGGAGCTGACGGAGCACAAGGAATGCTGAAGCTACGACAATCCGGTGCATACACAATCGCCCAGAATGAGGAATCTTGCGTGGTTTTTGGTATGCCGCGAGCGGCCATTGAGGTTGGAGCCGCATGCGATGTGATGCATCTAGAAAAAATTGCCGCAGCCAGTATCAATGCTTGCTTGGGCAAAACTCCAACTGCCTGATTATATTGAATTATTTGAATCAATTCATTTTAATGGCTAGTTTTATTTCACTCAATTTATGAGCGACTCCGACCGATATTTTGGATGGGCCCCGGTAGAAGATATTTTTGAGGTTCGGGAGGGAAGTAATTATGTCAGGTTTAGATCACGTTAAAGATATCCGTATTCTTGTTGTAGATGACTTTTCAACGATGCGTCGAATTATTCGTGGGGTATTAAAAAAGCTAGGATTCAACAACATTGAAGAGGCTGAAGACGGCGATGTTGCATTAACAAAATTAAAAGCTGGCGATTTTCAATTCATAATCTCTGACTGGAACATGCCTAATATGAGAGGCATCGATCTGCTAAAGGCGGTTCGTTCTGATGACAAGCTAAAAGCTCTACCATTTTTGATGGTTACAGCTGAAGCAAAGAAGGAGGAGGTTTTGGCTGCGGTGCAAGCTGGTGTAACCAACTACGTAGTGAAGCCGTTTACTCCTGATGCGCTTGAGAGCAAAATTTCGGCGATATTCAAACCGAAGTAATTCAATATAGTTCGCAAATAGATCTATCCCTTATAGCCTTTCGGCTCATGAACATCCTTTAATGCCCCGAGAAGGGGCAAGGATTCTCTTTACCGGCTGCGCCCCATTACTGCCTTAGCTTCTGCTGGTAACGCTATCCAACGGCGTCCGGCTTGTCCGGCCTCACGAGTTAAATGATCCCAGAGCGGTTCGACCTTACCCAAGGACTCCTTCCGTCCATCATCAAGTAGGACCTTCATAGGGCTTTTAACATCACCTGCATGCACATCTTCGGTGCCTATGCGATGAAGGTAATACTTAGGATCGAACCCAGCTTTGGCAACAGCCTTCTCCGCTTCTTGCCAGACCTTCTCAAAATCATCACCTTTACTTACGCGTACTGTCTTTAAAATTCGTCTATTCAACAATCGCTCAGACAAATCGCGAAGAATTGAATCTTTCTCCTTAGTCCACATAAATACGTGATACCGCCACCATGGCTCACGCATAGCAAATATAGTATCAAGGGGGAGATCTAACGAGGTATCGCTCTTTAATACTTCCCGCACATAGGCATCACCATTTTGTAGTGCTGGACCAAGATCCCTGGCTCTATCAACTATCGCTTTATTAAGAGTCTCAGAAGATAAAAGCACTCGGTGGTGATAAACTTGGCGGTACATTGAATGACGCGCAATAGCAAAATGAACCAT
>CAZYRE010000042.1:8436-19029 GCA_964650155.1 uncultured Bdellovibrionales bacterium | reverse complement strand
AAAATGGCATAAATTCCGGCAAATATTTTGCTTCCAGTGGAATTAAGCATTCCAACTGGGCCCATGCCTGACAGAATCATAGAGGCTTCAATAAAGGAATCAATCCAAGTAAATCCCGCAATAAGGTGGTAGCCCAAAATACCTAGCAGTAACCAGACAAGCACAATCGAAGCCCCAAAACTTAGGGAGCGCAGAAGTCGTCTTCTATAGATTCCCTTTGGGAGTAATATCTTATCATTCATAAAGAGTTTATCCCCACGGATCAATATTGATGCCGCGTTCCTTTAGATACTTACTAAGACTATATTTGCCTAGATCATGAGTCATAAAGTGTAGACATCCGCCAAAGAGACAGAGATTTTTGACCAAGTTAGAACGTTGCAGCACCACCCACATCCATTCAGCACCAGCAGGTACCTCTACAGGAATTTCTAAAACTCCAGGTAAGTGAACACCAAGTGTAACTACTACTAAGAAAATTGACAGCGCTACTGCTGCAGGACGGATCCAGAGGCCAATAAATATTAGTCCTCCCCAAAAAATCAACCAAAGTCCGCATAATATAGAAGTAGTTCTAGGATATGGCACCCAAGCAGGCATTAAGTTTTGAATTAATTGATCTGAAAACAGATGTTCACCACCAAGGCCCACGAATATTATACAAAAGAAAATTCTAAAAAGTAGTTCGATGATGTCTTTATTCATTTTGTTTCCATTGGGAAATGCCCGGTAAGTTTCTATAAAGCAGAGCATGATAAAACGATCTAGGCATAAATCTTCTGATAAATGAGAAGAAGTGAGCATCAATTGTCGCTGGCATTCTTAGTGGCACATATTCTCGATCAATGAGCCCTACAACTTTGCGCGCAATCGAATCAGGAGTAGCAAAAGCACTGGTCATTAGCTTTTCAATGAATTTGCTCATGTGTTTATAATAAGGGGTATATTCATCATTTCCCTCAGCAGAGATCTTTGCTTTTTTACTAAGAGCTACATTTCTAAATGATTCTGAATTAATGAATCCGGGCTGAACTAATGTGACAGAAACATTCCATGGCTTTAGTTCATACCAGAGCGCCTCACTCGCTCCTTCAAGTGCAAATTTGGAAGCACTGTAAAGTCCCATAGTTGGCATAGCCATCATGCCACCAACTGATGAGAGATTAATAATTCGACCCCATTGCTGCTTTCGCATATGAGGAAGAGCAAGTCTGATAAGTTCTAACGGACTTAAAAAATTTGTTTGAAGCTGTAAAAGATCGTCTTCATGAGTAGCATGTTCAATAGTTGATCTGTAACTTATTGCCGCGTTGTTAATTAAAACATCAACTCCGCCCCACAGTTTTGATAGCCGATCGAGTGCCTTAACGCGACCTGTTGCCGAGTTAATATCGAGATCAATAATGGTGAACCGATCATTTTCTTTAAAAGGTTCAGTGGAAATTTTGTGTCGGGATTGTTCTCTTACCGTTATGGCGACTTTATAGGAAGAATTCCAAAGTCTTCGTGCCATGGCTAGGCCTATACCCGAGGTTGCACCGGTTAGTAGTATTCTAGGGATCGCGGGTTTGCTCACAGCGGGATTATCCCTTCTCCTTGAGTGCAATGCCAAGAAGTTTCATAAATTCTTCACGAGAAACTTCACGAGCACCAAGATTTTCAAAAGTATGGGTAAGAGTTTGGCAATCAAGCCAAGGGATACCTTTCTGCTTGAGCTGATCAATAAAATATAGGAATGCCAACTTTGAAGCGTTTGGCTCCCGATAGAACATGGACTCACCGCCGTAATATTTTCCGATATGAACCCCGTAAAATCCGCCAACTAGGGCATCGCCATTCCATGCTTCCACGCTATAGGCGTAGTTGCGATGAAAAAGTTCCTCGTAGGCATCAATAATTTGAGGTGTGATCCAAGTGCCTCGTTGCCCAGGACGATTTGTCAGCTCACTGCAGCTCTGCATCACAGCCCTGAAAGCGGTATTTTGTGTAAATTTCAACTGAGTCTTTTTTGATTCTTTTTTAAGAGTTCGAGAAATATGAACTTCATCAAGAAAAATCACTGCTCTTGTAGGAGGAGCAAACCAAAGTAAAGGATAGTTTTCGTGAGGCCATGGAAAGATACCGTTCTTGTAAGCAAGAAGTAGTGATTGAGGCTCAAGATCTCCCCCAATAGCTAAAAGACCATTCTCATCCGCAAAGTCGACTGGCGGGAAGTTCCGTATAGCCATCCCCTGATTATACACGAATTGAGGGAAATCGGTCAGATACCTTAATATAATTAAGGGGTCTGACCCCTTTTTCTTATAGTGATATACTAAAGATTCCGACCTAAAGAGTAAGAATGGCAACCAAATCAGAATCTGGGACAGGCATACTAGAGAAAGAGCGCACCAAAACGAAGCGTCCTAAGCAATTTCGCGTTTTGCTCTTAAATGATGATTATACGAGTATGGACTTTGTGGTCATGATTCTAGAGACAGTATTTAAAAAAAGTCCTGCTGAAGCCGTGCAGATCATGCTTAGTGTGCATCAGAAAGGTAGCGGAGTCTGTGGAATATTTACCAAGGAGATTGCTGAAGCAAAGATTGAAGCGGTTCATCGGAAAGCAAGAGAGAATGGGTTTCCATTACGAGCGACAATGGAGGAGGCTTAATTAATGATGTTTAGTACGAGCTTGGGATACACGCTTGAAGCGGCTGTTCGAGAAGCCTCTCAGAGAAAGAACGCTTATTTTTGTATTGAGCATCTTTTGTATGCTCTCCTTTTTGATGCCGATGTAAAAGAGATTTTGTATCACTGCGGTGCTGATTTAGATGAACTCAGAAGAGCATTAGAAGATTTTTTTGATTCAGAAATTGAAAAGACATCTTTTGAGGAGACTGCTACAAATTCTCCACACGATATAGACCCAGTACAAACCCCGGCAGTCCAACGAGTTTTACAGCAAGCGATCGTTCATACTCATTCTGCTGGCAAAGAGCTAATTACTAGTAAAGATGTTTTAGTCGCCATCTTTTCAGAAAAGGAATCTCATGCAGTATTTTTCCTCGCTGAGCAGGGAATTACTAAATTAGATGTGACTGAATATATCTCTCACGGAGTTTCTAAGGTTGAAGATGAAGGATTTGATGCCCCAATAAGAGGAGATATAGAGGACGAAGATGATGATTTTGCTGTTTCAGAAGAGCCCCCATCGGCTGGCTCAAAAAAGAGTTTACTAAGTAGATACTGCGAAGATGTTACAAAGTTAGCTGCAGATGATGAATTAGATCCAGTTATCGGAAGAGAAGCAGAGATCACTAGGGCAATTAAAATACTTTGCCGACGACAGAAAAATAACCCGTTGTTTTTGGGAGATCCCGGAGTTGGCAAAACCGCAATAGCTCACGGCATAGCCCAGAAAATTATGAAAGGAGAGGTTCCTGATCTAATGAAAGGAGCTCAGCTGTTCTCTTTAGATGTTGGTAATCTTATCGCTGGAACAAAGTTTAGAGGTGAGTTTGAAGAGAGGCTCAAGGCAGTAGTCAAAGAGCTTGCCGCAATCCCCAAAGCAATAGTTTTTATTGATGAGATCCACACGATAGTAGGGGCAGGCGCTACAGGAACTGGTAGCATGGATGCTGCAAACTTACTAAAACCAGCACTCTCTTCTGGGAAATTACGTTGCATAGGAAGCACTACCTATGAAGATTATAAAAAGAGCTTTGAAAGGGATCGCGCACTAAGTCGACGTTTCTCCACAATAGAACTTAGAGAGCCGAGTGTTGAAGAGACAGTGGAGATCCTTGAGGGTAACAAGGCTCGATTTGAGGACCATCATAAAATTAAATACACAAGTGGAGCTTTACGAGCCGCCGCCGAACTTTCCGCAAAATATATAACAGAGAGACACCTTCCAGATAAGGCTATTGACGTTATCGATGAGGCCGGCGCCGCAAATAATTTGTTATCTGCTACAAAGCGGAAGAAAACTATTTCAGCTCACGATATAGAACTTATTGTATCAGCAGTAGCTAAGGTCCCCATCACCAGTATCTCTGGTTCAGATGAGGATCGTTTAAAAAATCTTGATGAAGATCTTAAAAAGCTCGTTTTTGGTCAGGACAAAGCCGTTTCTGCCGTTGTTAGGTCCATTAAGCGGAAAAGAGCTAATATTGGCCTAGAAGATAAGCCAGTAGGGTGTTTTCTTTTTGCTGGTCCGACAGGAGTAGGCAAAACAGAGCTCGCCAAGCAATTAGCCAGTTTACTCGGCGTTCCATTTCATCGCTTCGATATGAGCGAGTACATGGAGAAGCACACAGTAGCTAAGTTTATAGGATCTCCTCCAGGATATGTTGGATATGATGAGGGAGGACAATTAACAGACCTCGTTAGAAAACAGCCATACGCAGTTTTACTTTTAGATGAAATTGAGAAGGCCCATCAGGACATCTTTAACATCTTACTCCAGGTTATGGATTCGGCCACACTTACAGATTCTCATGGCAAGAAAGCAGATTTTCGAAACATAATTCTAATCATGACAACGAATGCTGGATCTGATGCTGCTAGAACGATGGGTTTTGGTCGTGGCGAAGCCGGTAGCAATAGAGAAGCCGCTGTAAAAAAATTATTCAGACCAGAATTTAGAAATAGGCTCGATGAGATTGTAGAATTTGCTCCGTTGCCACAAAAAATTATGGAGCAGATCGTAGATAAAAATATTAAGGATCTTGAGACGCAGCTTACAGCCAAAAAGGTACAGATCTCACTAACTAAAGAAGCTAGGAAGTGGTTAGCTGAAAATGGATTCAGTTCAGAACTCGGCGCTCGGCCCATGGCTCGACTGATCCAAAAAGAAATTAAAGATCCACTGACTGATGAGTTGCTATTTGGTAAGTTAAAAGGCGGCGGCGATGTTAAGGTTGATGTTAAAAATAACAAAGTTACTTTGAAACTTTCGCCCCGCACTTAGATCAGTTCACAAGGACTTAGATGTCAAAAAATCCCTGGAAAACCCTTGCAACCAAGCTCATTTATGAGAATCCGTGGTTGCGCCTCCGTGAAGATAAGGTCATTAGACCTGACGGAGAGGAGGGGATTTATAGTGTAGTTGATACAAGGCTGGCAGTTGGAGTTATTGCATTAACAGAAGATGATGAGATCTATTTAGTAGGACAATGGAGATATCCACTTTGTCAGTATTCTTGGGAAATTATTGAAGGTGGCGGAGATCCGAATGAGGAAGGACTTTCCACTGCCAAGAGGGAACTGAAAGAAGAAGCCGGCCTTGAAGCCAAGAAGTGGCGGCAGTTGGGAAGTGAAGTCCATCTCAGCAATTGCTTTTCTTCTGAACGAGCAATATTTTTTCTAGCCGAGGATCTTAGACAGGTTCCCGCGACACCCGATGAAACAGAAGTTCTTGAACTGCGCAAGATGAAATTTGCGGAAGCTTTGAATATGGTAGACCGCGGAGAGATCACAGATGCAATGAGCATCATAGCTCTGCAGCGATTGGATCGAGAGCGTAAAACATAAAATCTCGTTTAGGGTTTGACTCTCTACTCGCTCATCAGTAAAGTAAAAAAACTTTCGTCTGGACATAGCTGTGTTCGAAGTAGATACAAATAAAAATCCTCTAGAAACCCAAGCTCTGGGTGCTGCTGTCTCCACGTCTCGAGATTCTTCACTCGATTTAGATTTTAAAGCAGCTCAAGAAGTTGTTCGTGAAAGATCTCCAGAAGGACATGAATCTTTGATTGCTGGATTGTCTAGTGCGCTGGATCCCAGAGAGAGGACATTTGCAGCAATGTCACTTGGCTATTTAGGTGACCCAAAGGTTATTCCAGCCCTAGAAATGGCCATACTTACTCCAGGTGAAAACATATTCGTATTAGAGGCTGCACTTCGCTCATTAGCTCAATACGGTGAGACCGCTTCCCATTCTTCCTTAAGTGTTTCTAGATTAGTTCATCATGAGTCAGCCATTGTTAGGGCAGCTGCAGTTCAAGCATTAGATGCATTGAAACCTGAAGCTGAGTTTTTGGCCTCAGTGCTTGGCAGTCGTCTTACAGATCCTGCTATCGGGGTGCGTCGTGAGGTAGGGAGGACATTAGCCGAGCTTTCACCTGAGCATTTGACCGATCTTGTTCCCCGAGCCGTCCATCTTCTCGAAATCGGAGAAGGGGATCGACGTTTAGTTGCTGATTTGATCAAGATAATAGAAAAGGCTGGAAGGGAGTTGCCAGAGGCAGCTTCTGTTGTGCGCGCGAGACTAAGGGATTGTGATGGCGACATTAGAGTTGTCGCCGCACAAACCCTTGGGCGTATGGGTCCAGGAGCAATGATAGCTGGATGGGATCTGACTTCAATTGTGATAAATCCTCTAGAAAATCCGATCTGTCGTCGGGAAAGTGCAGTAGCACTTAGGGTCCATAGACATTTTGATCCTGAAGTGCTGATGGACCTTGGGCGTGTGATAGAGGAAGAGATCTTAGAGAATAACCAACAGAAGATCCGTGAGATAGTTTCCCTTAAGCGTGAAGTTATAGAGCTTATTGGTGATTTTGGACCAATGGCTCAAAAAGCTGCTCCTTCTCTTAGATTCGCTTTACGCTCTGAGGAGGCTCTTCTTATTACTGCAGCCGCAGAAGCATTAGCCAAGGTTGAGGCTTACGAGATTCTAATTGACTCTCTCAATTCTACAGATGTGCTAGTAATGCAGGCGATAACAGATGCTATCCGCAGCATCGTTCACAAAATTCGTCCTTCCAAGAGGGCCAAGTTAATTGCTCTTCTTAAGTTGAAGTTTGGTTGGGTTAAAGAGCCACGCTTAATGGATAGCATCGTTGCCCTACTTCGTTCCTTAGAAGCGGCTGAACAAGCAGAGAAGGAGCCTTCTTTAGAGCCCCCAGTTAATCTCGGTATGACCTTGTTGGCGTAAGATTTTATTTGTTTCGACAAAGTGATTACAGCCGAAAAAACCTCGATGTGCTGAGAGGGGTGAAGGGTGTGGTGCGGTTAAAACGTGATGTCTAGTTCGATCAATAATTGCCCCTTTTTTCTGAGCATACGAACCCCAAAGTAGGAAGACTACGCCGCGTTGATGTAAGTTTACCGCTTCGACAATTTTATCAGTGACCCTTTCCCAACCCATATTCGCATGTGATCCGGGCTTTCCCTCTTCTACGGTTAAGACCGCATTAAGTAAAAGTACACCTTGCTCTGCCCATTTAACTAAGTAGCCGTGATTTGGAATTGGTAGTCCTAAGCTTTTATTAATTTCTTTGAACATGTTTTGTAGTGAAGGTGGTGCAGGAATTCCGGGCTTAACAGAGAAGCAAAGTCCATGAGCTTGTCCAGGGCCGTGATAAGGATCCTGTCCCAATATTACTGCTCGAACTTTTTCAAGGGGTGTGTAGTGTAAAGAGTTAAAGACTTCATTGTCAGCTGGATAGATTCGTTTCCCCAGAGATCGTTCTGCTTTAACAAAGTTCTTAAGCTTCTGAAAATATTCTGCCTCGAGCTCTTCTTTAAGGAGATCTTTCCACTTCGGAACGGGAATCTCAGGCACGGGGACCTTTTCTACCGCGACTTTAGGGTCGGATGAGCTTTGAGGTGATTGGAACAGTCCAAGTTGAGAGACCACGGTCCGAAGTGTGGCACAATCAAATAATGTGTGTAAATATCGGCCGAAACACGTAGTCGTTTCTAACTATTACAATGGTAATTTATGCTTGAATGTACAGCTGAAGATATCGCTCAATGCCTAAAGAAGGCTCCAAATATTAATTCTGCAATCAAAAATTTTCTGAAGAGAGAAGTTAAGAAAGGCGATCCTGCAGAAAAGTTCGCAAAATCTTTGCGAACTGTCATGTCTGCACCAACAGAAGGAGCAGCGCTTAAGTTTGTTGAGGAGTCGTTACCAAAATTTCAAAACCACCTTTATAGCGTTGCGTGTTACGCGTACTACGAGTTTGTCAGTCAGTTAGCTGGATCAGTTGTTGAGAAGTACGCCGATGATTTTAATGCTACCTTCGAGATTAATGAGGAAGGGCAGCTTAAGTATAAAGACGAAACTAAATTCAAAACCATTTCTGACAAAGCCTTAGAGATACTACGTAAGGGACTCAATGATGCTGGCTTTGGTGGTTCTCCGTTCATGAAGAATGTTACGATGATCTCTATCTTTGAACGACCCGTCATAGATGTGCTCGCTCCAAAACTTTAACGGAGATGGATTGATAAAGTTACCGATCGGATATTTCACTATTTTAGTGGCTCTAGTTGGAGCTATTCAGTTCGGTTTTGCGGAGGATAATAAATCACCCCTTAGTCGCACCACCTTAACGCTTAAAGATTGTTACGCGTTTGCTCTAAAAAGAAGTGAAAACATTGGCATAGCTGAGGAAGCAATAAAAACAGCAGATGCTAAATATCAAGGTGCTCTGCGAGCATTATTTCCTGAGTTTACTTTAAATGTTTCAGAGAGATTCCGTAATTCTCCAAATCAAGGTGCTCAAGTAACTGGCTCAAATACATTGGGTGGATTTGTCGGCACTCGAACCGATAGATTTGAAGCTGGAATAAAAGTAACACAACCGATCTTCGCTGGGTTTCGAGATTTCATTTTAGCACGTGCCATTAAAGCAGAAGAGCTAGCCACCCAATTCCAGAAGAAGCGAGAAGAGGAGATCTTATATAGGGATGTTTCTAGCTCTTACTTTCAAGTTGTAATGTATGAAAGAGATCTGAAAGAAGTTGACGCTACAATTAAAGCTTTATTAGATAGGGTTAAAGAACTTAGAGAATGGGAAAAGCTAGGTAAATCAAAGGCAAGTGAAGCATTGGCAGCCGAGGCTGCTCTTGCTGATGCCAGGGTAATAGAACAACGCGTATTAGGACTTATTGCCGCTTCAAAAGAGGCGTTAGCGTTTCTTATAGGACAAAGAGATTTTATCCTTAGTCATGATTTAGATTTTGGTACGAAGAAATTAGAAACTCTTGAGACATATCTAGATAAGGCAAGTAACAGGTCTGATTTAAAGAGCACAGCAAACCTAGCACTTTCAGCAGAGAAGGTAAGCCAAGCAACTACCAGAGAATATCTGCCAACTATATCGATGGAGGGGAATAGTTACCTTGACCAATCCCCAGATTCAAATCGGGATTGGGATGTAATTTTTAATCTTAAAATGCCAATTTTTGATTCCGGAAGGATCCAGAGCAGGATAGCAGAGAAAGAATCACAATTTCGATCTGCAAAATTAAAAGTTTCTCAACAACAACGCATGGTGGACAGAGAAGTAAGGGAAGCTTTTATCTCTGCACAAACAAAAAGAAACGAGTTGTCAGAAATCAAAACCTTTGTTGCGGCAACTGAAAAGAGTTACGAAGCACAACGCCGTGATTATAAAGAGGGGATTGTTAATAACCTAGATGTGCTTCAAGCACTTCAAGATTACAGGCAAGCACGACGCAGATTAATTGAAGCAGAGATGCAAGCGGCTCTAGCAGATGTAGGACTACAAGTCGCTACAGGAGATGTGACCTCATGAGCATTCCGGCGATTTCTATCAATCGTCCAGTTGGCGCATGGATGTTGATGCTTTTTCTGATTGTCTTTGGAGCGATTAGCTTCGATAGGCTCGGAGTGAGTCAGATGCCGGATGTGGATTTTCCGGTGCTTTCTGTCTCTGCGACTTGGGAAGGGGCTGCTCCAGAAGTTATCGAAACAGAGATCGTTGATAAAATAGAGCAGCGAGTAGTTTCAGTTGAGGGTGTGCGGGAAATTGTTTCAAGCATCAGGCAGGGTCAAGCCACAGTTACTCTTGAGTTTGATTTGAACAGAGATATTGATGCCGCACTGCAGGAAGTTCAATCAAGCCTAAGTCAGATTAAGTTGCCATTAGATGTTGATCCACCAGTTATTAAAAAGACAAATCCTGATGATCAACCAATTATTTGGGTGGGAATCTCCAGTAAGACGCGTTCTCTTCGTGATTTAATTTCGTATGTAGATCTCTCTCTAAAAGATCAATTTGAAGTACTTCCAGGTGTAGGCGAAGTTTTTCTAGGTGGATTTACCGATAGAAGCCTTCGAATTTGGGTGAAGGAGAAAGAATTAGAGAAGCATGAGTTAACTGTGAGTGATGTGCGACAAGCTATTGCTCAGGGACATATCGAGGTTGCAGCTGGTGTAATAGAGAATAGTACACAAGAAATTAATTTGAGAGTGATGGGAGAAGGCTTCACCGCAGAACAGGTTGGAGATTTATTAATTGACAAGCGAGGCGGGAGACCAATATTTGGAGCTGAGATTAGACTCCGTGATGTGGCAGAGATAGAGGATGGACTTAGTGACATTCGCAGACTTTCAAGGATAAACGGCGCACCTGGACTCGGTATCGGAATCAAAAAACAGCGAGGATCTAATGCTGTTGAAGTCGGACAAGCTGTAAAAGCAAAAGTTCAAGATATAGAGAAGACTCTTCCAAAAGATATGGAGATTGGTATCAATTTTGATACTACACAGTTCGTTGAAGAAGCTGTTGCCGAAACTGAATTTACCCTTGTTTTATCAGCGATTATTACAGGATTTGTTTGTTGGCTATT
>CAZYRE010000042.1:0-8336 GCA_964650155.1 uncultured Bdellovibrionales bacterium | reverse complement strand
GCTTCTGTTGCGGTTATGGCTATCTTCCTACCGATCGCTTTCATGGAAGGAATTATCGGGAAATTCTTTTTCCAGTTTGGCGTTACTATCTCTGTGGCAGTGGCCTTATCTCTCCTTGAAGCAGTAACTCTGACTCCGATGCGTTGTGCGTATATGAGCGAGGCAAAGGAGGAGGATGGAATAATTACTGGATATATGAATCGGCTTTTTACAAGGCTTGCTGGACTTTACCATAATACTCTTGAAGTAGCCTTAAATCATAAGGCTTTAGTGTTAATTGGTGCCGCAGTTATTTTTGCTGGTTCGCTTGGACTAATGCCTACTCTTAAAAAAGAGTTTCTCCCCCAGCAAGACCAGAGCTCTTTTATGATCCGTTTTCAGACCCCTGTGGGATCTTCATTAGAATTTACAAGTGAAACATTAAGAGAAGCTGAAAAATATTTAACTGCTAAATCAGAAGTTCGTAGAGTGTTCGGTGCTATTGGAGGGTTTGGTGGCGGAGAGGTCAACACTGGTATTTTATTTGTAAGTCTGAATCCACCAGAGACAAGAAAGCAAAGCCAAAGTGAATTAATGCAGATTTACAGGGAAGACTTAGCTAAGATCCCAAATATAAAAGTATTCATTCAAGATCTTTCTATGCGTGGTTTTACAGCACAAAGGGGGTTTCCAGTAGAATTTAACATCCGTGGACCAGATTGGAATGTTTTAAATGATTCAGCCTCTAAAATTATCACTAAATTATCAGCCACAGGTTTGGTAGCAGATGTTGATACAGATTACAGAATTGGTCAGCCTGAAATTAAAATATGGCCAATTCGCGAAGAAGCGGCACGTCGTGGGGTAACGATGTCCGCAATCGCCGAGACTATAAGTGCCGCAGTCGGTGGGATAAGAGAAGGTAAATATACCGCTGATGGAAGACGGTACGACGTAAGGATTAGACTTGTTAAAGAAGAGAGACTAACTCCTGAAGTTATAAATACATTGCAGGTACGCAACGTTCATGGCGAACTCGTACCACTAAAAGATTTGGTTAAAATTGAACCAACCGCAACTCTTCAGACAATAGTAAGACGGAATAGGGAACGATCTATAACTGTTTCAGCAAACGTTGCACCTAACGGCTCACAAGGAGAGGCTTTAGATAAAGCACAGGAAATGGGCACAGAAATTTTACCTGAGGGATATAGGTTGTTTCTGGGAGGTGGTTCGCAGACATTTAAAGAATCATTTAAAAGTTTAAAATTAGTTCTATGGCTTGGAATAGTAGTCGCTTACATGGTTCTTGCCGCACAGTTTAATAGTTTTATTCATCCCATTACAGTTCTTCTTGCTTTGCCGTTTAGTTTGACTGGAGCGATCGCTGCGCTCTGGATCTCAGGCCTATCGCTGAACCTTTACAGTATGATCGGCATAGTTCTTCTTATGGGAATTGTTAAGAAGAATTCTATTTTACTTGTAGAATTTGCTTCTACAAAAAAAGCTGCCGGAAAGAGTGCTACTGAAGCAATTTTAGAGGCTGGGCCTGTGCGACTTCGGCCTATCACTATGACGACACTTTCAACAATGGCGGCAGCCATCCCTCCAGCCTTAGCCCTTGGGCCAGGTGCGGAAAGCCGTATTCCTATGGCAGTTGCTGTTTTAGGTGGGGTAATGGTTTCGGCATTATTTACCCTCTACGTAGTTCCTTGTGCTTATGTGCTTTTATCAAGATTTGAGAGAGATTGAGATTATTTAAGTACAGTTCTTTTCATCTCTTTCTCAAACTTCTCTATGACAACAATAAAATCAGCATCGCTGATACCTACGTAATCATGGACTGAAAGGTTTCTGGCATTTAAGAAAGAATCCCAAAGTACTAAATCTGTGAGCAGTCCCAACTGTGCACCCGCTTTAATAGCATCTCTAGGACTATAGACCTCCAATCCGGCTGTATCGCATCTTCTTTTGATAGATTTCCAGGCGTATTCAAAGGAAACTTCAAAAGCCTTACTCACCGCAGCAAATAAAATTGGATCCTTCTCACTCTCTTTGTAAGATTTTAGACTAGCTGTTAAAAGCTTTAGTGCTTTGCCGAGCTTTTGATCTTTAAGATTCTCCTTATTCATATAAGGTTATACCGGCACGATAGAGTAGAGCTATCCATGCTTGCAGACTGCCACCAAGGAATAAAAAATCCTCCCTAATGTTAGTTAGAAAATCAGCATCTGCCAAGCTTAGATTGGTAAGTTGAACTTGATCCAGGCTACTCTGATTGTAATCGTCCACCAAAGTTAATAGAGGTGAGAAATCAGAAAATGTGATCGCATTAGCTCTGAAGATGCCAAGATCATAATCCGAGTAGCGTTTATGTTTCCCTCTTGCACGAGATCCATATAGAACAATTCCGCTATCAGGTATTTTAGTTAATAAAGAATCAACTAATGGAGCAATCTTTAGGCCAGGGACTTTTAGCCTTGGCTGACCACCTTTAAAAGCCGCTTCAGGTGGAAGTTCTAAAGCCGAAAGAATTTTATTAAGAGCTGATGGCAAGGAAGTAATGCCTTGGAGATAATTTCCCACTGTATTTCTGTGTAGTCCTAAGGCGCTTGCAAGCTCATCAACTGAACTAAATCCCTTAAGTGCCATGGCACTTCGTAGAGCCTGCGCGTTAATGACGTAAGGAATATCGTAGTTCATATGCATATTATAAATATGCAAACTACACAGTGTCAATATGTATTATCGATCTAAGTCAAAAATATATGAAAATGGCTCACATATCTCACTTATATACCTCTTCTTTCGCACCTTGATTTTGAATTATGCATAGAGGATTCTCGACCACATGACTGCAAATATTCCAGAAAAGTACGATCACAAGGGCGCTGAAAATCGGTGGATGGAGCTTTGGGAAAAGGCTGGCATCTACCGCTGGGACCCAACCCGTGGACGGGACGAAACTTTTGTAGTGGATACTCCTCCTCCTACCATTTCTGGCTCCCTTCATATGGGGCACGTCTTTAGTTACACCCAGCAAGACCTATTAGTTCGCTACAACAGAATGCGTGGCAAAAATATCTCTTATCCTATGGGATGGGATGATAATGGACTTCCGACGGAACGCCGCGTTCAGAATGTTTTCAATATTCAGTGTAATCCAAAGCTTCCTTACAAAGAGGGATGGAAGCCAACAAAAGTCGATCCTAATAGTAAAGAGAAGAAGCAAGCTGAGGAAGTTTCTCGGCAGAATTTTATTGAAGCGTGCGAAGCTTTAACTGTTGAAGATGAGAAGGCTTTCCAAGAGTTGTGGACGCATCTTGGACTCTCCTTAGATTGGAGTCGTACTTACGCAACGATTGATAGTCATTGCAGACATATCTCCCAACTTTCATTTTTAGATTTGGTTGATAAAGGGCACGTATATAACGTCGAAGCCCCCACTGTTTGGGATGTAGATTTTAAAAGCGCAGTTGCTCAAGCAGAAATTGAAGATAGAGAGATTCCGGGAGCCTTCCATGATATTGAATTTGGAATCGAAGGTGGTGGTTCTTTTGTAATTGCTACTACTCGTCCAGAATTGCTCCCTGCTTGTATTGCTGTAGTCGCGCATCCTTCTGATGTTCGGTATCAGAAATTATTCGGCAAATACGCAATTACTCCACTTTTTAAAGCGAAAGTTCCTATTCTTGCAGCTGAGCATGCGGATCCAGAGAAAGGCTCCGGTATTCTAATGGTCTGCACATTCGGCGATGTAATGGACGTTGAGTGGTGGAAGAGATCTAGTCTACCTGCAAAGCAGATCATATCTCTTAAGGGGACAATCAAAGATGTTGAATACGGGAAAGCCCCATTTGAATCTACAGATCCAGCAACAGCAAAAGAGAATTACGGCAAACTTGTTGGGCTCGATGTTAAAAAGGCTCGCAAGTTAGTCGCTGAAATGTTGGCGGCTCCAGGAAGTACTGCTGATGGAAAAGGAATTGCTCTTAAGAATGAACCAAAGCAGATAACTCACCCAGTAAAATTTTACGAAAAGGGGGAAAGGCCACTTGAGTTTATAACTACAAGGCAGTGGTTTATTAAAACCATGACGCACAAAGCGGCTCTAATTGGCCAGGGTCGTAAGATTGAATGGCACCCAGCACACATGCGTTCTCGTTACGAAAACTGGGTAGAAGGACTCAATTCAGATTGGTGTATTAGTCGGCAGCGATTCTTCGGTGTGTCATTTCCAGTTTGGTACCCTGTTAAACAAAACGGTGAGATTGATTACGATAAACCTATCTATGCTGAGAAGAAATCTCTCCCTGTTGATCCTTATGTAGATACCCCTCCTGGCTATAAGCCAGAGCAGCGGAATCAGCCCGGAGGATTCTCTGGCGATCCAGACGTGATGGATACATGGGCAACGTCTTCCCTTACTCCTCAAATTCAAACTGGCTGGCTTTTAGATCCAACCAAACATAAGAAACTTTTCCCAATGGATATTCGTCCCCAAGCCCACGAAATTATCCGTACTTGGGCATTCAGTACTATTGTAAAAGCCTGGATGCATGAAAATGAGATTCCATGGCGGCATGTAGTTATTTCAGGATGGATTCTTGACCCAGACCGGAAAAAGATGAGTAAGTCTAAAGGTAATGTTGTTACACCGAATGGACTCATTGATGAGCACTCAGCTGATGCTGTTAGGTATTGGGCAGCACGGGCTCGGTTAGGCACTGACACAGCTTTTGATCCGACAGTGTTTAAGATTGGTAGTAAATTAGTAGTTAAACTCTTCAATGCAAGTCGATTTGTATTAATGCAGTTAAAAGATCCTGTTCCTGGTGTTGAAAAGATATCTCATCCTTTAGACAGAGCGATTGTCTCTGTTATTTCAGAAGTTATTAGAGAGGCGACAGAGTCATTCGATAAATTTGATTATGCTCAAGCGCTTCAGATTACAGAAGAGAACTTCTGGCATTTTTGTGATCACTACTTAGAGCTTGTAAAAGCTAGATCTTACGGTGAAGTCCCGTCCTCAGATAAGGAATCCGCGCACGCAACCCTTTTCTGGACACTTAAAACATTCACCAGACTTTTTGCGCCATTTACTCCTTATATTACGGAAGAGATCTGGTCTTGGAAGTTTGCTGGTAGTGGAAAGGATGCCTACGTTCACACTGCCGCTTGGCCAAGTGTAAACGAGGTGGCTAAAATTCAGGGAGACGCCGCTGCTTTCCGCGCTGCTATAGAAGTTTTATCAGCGATACGTGGTGCAAAGACCACCGCCCAGAAGGGTCAAAAATGGGGAGTTAAGTCTCTTACTATTAAAGCCAAGTCTACAGATCTAACTGTTCTTAAGACCGTGATAGATGATGTTACTCGTACCGGTAGCGTAGTAGAAGGCGGCACGAAATTAATCCCAGCAGAAGACCTTGGAACTACCAAATTCGCCGTAGAAGTCGAACTTGCAGAGCAATAAATATAGTGAGCTGTCCCGATATTACGGATGCGGACAAACATTAAAGAAGTTTTGCTCTGCATTCTGCACTTGAGTGTCGTCGTGGCAGAAGTGCATCCCTTGGACTTGCAACCCAGAACAGTCTGCGATTGCTGCAGCCACTGTTGAATTTTCATTGTCGACATTGACTTCAATATCTGGAGTTGTTGTGCATGAATATTTCGTCAAATTGATATCGACATTCCCTTCAGTTAAAAAGAAATCATCATTGTCGATTTCAAAATCATCTACATCTTGTATTAATGAGTTCTGTGGAGAGGAAAGATAAGATAATGTTCTCCACTCAGATGCTCCAGTAAAAGATTCTTCCCCATTTCCTGGTTTTGAGCGGAAGTTTTTAAAAGCTCCTTGTAAAAATTTTAAATCATCAAAGTCAGTCCCGCTAATCTCTGCTTTTACATAACTTTTGTTGGTGAAATTACCTATAGTATCGAAGCTTTTTGTTGTTATGTAATTCCCTTTTACTTTAATCAAGGATTTAAAATTACCACCACCACCTTCTTCTCGTTCAAATAGTGCTGTACGTTCAAAGTTTTCGTTAAATGAAAGAGTTCCAGTCCCTTTGAGGTATCCCTTCAAAGTAGAGGTAAATTTATCTCCACCACCTTTATTATGGCTAGTTATCGACTTAAAAAGTCCGTTATCACCGATATCAAATATATTAAATCCGTCTGGTTGAAGGGTATTTGGATTGCAGAACCAAAGTGTAGCTTTGTAAAAATCACCTTTAGATTTGTTCTTGGATTGTGAATTTATTTTAACAAAAATTAACTTGTCACCGTTAGAATCGCTCATGTTCACTTTGACGATTCGATTTTTATTCTTTGGAATAGAAAATACCTTAGTGACGTCGTTATTCGGAAATTTTCCACTGACTAATGTTATGCCACCTGATGACAAATTTTCTGCAGTAGGAAACTTCTGCATATAACAAACAGAGAGTGCCCCATCTAATATTGATTGAAATGAGAATCCTACGTTTTCAGCCATTCTACATGCGGCTTGTCCGCCAGAAAGACCATCCTGCATTCCGTAAAAATATTCGCCACATTGAGGTACAGTTGGTGTGCTTGCAATTGCATCAATAATTCCAAGTCTCCAGAAAAGATTTTTAATCGTTGGAAGCGCAGCTATTTCTTTTAGAGTTGGCGGTGTTCCAGAAACTGCAAATGGATCAACAGAGAATGATGAAGAAGACGAACTTGACGAGACTATGCTGCTAGAACTTGGCAAGGAAGAGATTCCTGACTTACTTAGTGACGAATTGATCTTGGAAAGAGTTTTTTTACTAAGGTAACTGCTTTTTGATGCAGGTGAAGATTGATAATCATCTGCGTACGTCAGAACTATACAAAAGTTCGTGGAGATGAAATTAAGTAAAAAAATACTTAAAAGTATTCTAGTTATGAATTTTGCTTCCATTGATCCCTCACCTCGATATCGGCAGTGAGGACAGGATTATTGAGCGATTGTATCTATGTGAATTAATTCAGCTCTAAATTTCTCTAATTTGGCGATTATATGGCCAAACATTTGAAGAGTTAGGTCTCTTATTTCACCACTTTCAGAATTAATGACGATAGCATCGGGGTCTTGCCTTAGAGGTGCAACAGGACGATTACGGTCCTCATCATCTCGTTCTTTCATCTGTCTAGCAATTTCTGCCAGGAGCTCGTCATCTGGAGTTAGGCCGCCCAAAATTTCTTTGGCTCGCCATTTGGCTCGTTGTTCGGGTGAGGCATCAAAATAGAATTTAAAGCGAGTGGCTGGGAAAACTTCAGTACAAGTATCTCTACCTTCAGTTACGCATGCGCCATGATCTGCAGCCCAACTTTGCTGCCAAGGTTTTAATTCTTCACGGACGGATGGGATCTGGGATACTAAGGAGGCTAATTTTCCAACACGTTCTTTATTCTCGCCACTTATTGCCTCTGTTATATCCTCACCGTTTAAGATTACTCGTTGTCTACGAGTTGGATCCGTTTCTAGCGGCTTTTCAAATTTAACGTGTAGATTATCAAGCAACGAAGTAATTTTTTCTTCAATCAATCCTTGCTCAGTTGATAAAGTGACTCTTTGCTTTTCGTCTAAGTTGGTAGCTTTTAATTCTCTTCTAATTTCCGCCAATCGATTAAGGTCTATCTCTGGATTTCTTTCAGCCATTATTCCTAAGGAACGATAGATAGCTCCTGTTTCTAAGTATGGGATGTCGAGAGCCAAGGAAATTGCTCGAGCAACACTGCTTTTACCAGCTCCGGATACTCCATCAATAGCTATGATTAGATCTTCGCTATAATTCACTGACTTTTGATCTTTTAATTTGGGAAGTTCTGGGCCAATTATATCTGGATCTAAACCAGCTGGAACATTTGTTGAGCCAATATTTGCTAATGTGGTTTTTGGGTCTAAAGAAAATAGATCAGGAGTCTCTCTAAGTGCCGCTACTCCTCCCCGTCTTAAAAGTGCAATTTCATGTCTGAGAGAGTTAATTTTCGAAACTGCATCAATGCCTGCATGTGGGCCGTCTGTCAGGATCCACTGAGACAAAGTATTAGCTGGTTGCTGCAAAGTGCCAGTCGGATCCTCCGGGTACGGTGTTCCTGTACTAGTTAAACCGCTCTGATGCACCATATCGTGTGTTAATGAAGACAATCTTTCCCCGACCGCAAATCTTGGCCAATAAATCACTGTTTGAAGTATCAGTATTATGAACGATAAGGGCACCCTACTCAAGGAAGGAGGCATAACCTGTAGCTGTATATAATTTTGATATTGTATTTATTATAAATTTGCTAAGCGATACAGTGCCTTAGGCGTTCATTTAAAATTAGGAATGTTTAGAAGA
>CAZYRE010000041.1:10344-19116 GCA_964650155.1 uncultured Bdellovibrionales bacterium | reverse complement strand
GCGCTCAAGAAGCTGTTGCTCGGTCTCGTGAATACTCTGCTGCACTGAGTGGAATAATGACCTCTCTTTTGGCAGAAATATCTACTGGAGAGACAAGTCACCCGTTAATGCAAGCTAGAGAGCAGGTCAAAAAGGTTCTATTACTAGTTGTTGGCGGAAGTCGTGGACTTTGTGGCGCTTATAACACCAACGTGAACAAGGCGATTGAAGCTTTCTATCGTGAGAAGAAAGGAGCCGGTGTAGAGATTGGTTCAGTACTGGTTGGCAGAAAACCTTCTGAGTATTTCCGTCGTACACAGCGTAGTTATTCAAATTCTTACGAGAAATTGGCCGAAGATCCAAATCAGTGGCCGATTCAAGAGATCGCTCAGAATATTGAGGCTGCATTTGTTAAAGGTGAAGTCGATGAAGTCCATATCGTCTTTACTGAATTCCGAAGTGTTATGTCTCAACGAGTTAAAGTTGAGCGACTACTTCCTTTCTCAATCGAAGATACAAAAATTGATCCCTCTGCAACTGCAGGTGGTTTGACAATTTTTGAACCAAGTCGGGATCAAGTTTTCGCTAGAATAATTCCAAGACTAATGCGGATGAAGATTCAGCAAGCAAGTCTTGAGTCAAAAGCTAGTGAACATGCTTCGCGAATGACCGCGATGGATTCAGCAACTAAGAACGCTGGTGAGTTACGTGAGAAGTTACAGCTTCAACACAACCGGTTACGTCAGAGCAGAATTACATCAGAGCTTCTCGATATCGTGGGCGGAGCAGAAGCTGTTAATTAATTGATTTTACTGGAGAATGTTATGAGTAACAATAAAGGTATCGGTAGAAAAGGCAAGGTGGTCCAAGTCCTTGGCGCCGTTATCGACGTAGAGTTCGCAAAGGAAGTGGGTCTTCCAAGTATCTATGACGCCCTCCTTACAACAAACAGCACAATCGACAACACTCCAAACAACCTGGTGCTTGAAGTAGCTCAACACCTTGGTGACAACAGAGTGCGTTGTATCTCGATGGACTCTTCTGAGGGTCTAGTTCGTGGACAAGAGGTCATTGATACTGGTGCACCGATTTCTATTCCTGTTGGACAGAAGGCACTTGGTCGCATCATGGACGTAATTGGTCGTCCAGTAGATGAGCAAGGATCCATTGATTCAGAGACCCGTTGGGCGATTCACCGTCCGACTCCTAGCTTTGAAGAGCAATCAACTTCAAAAGAGATTCTTGAGACAGGTATCAAGGTTATTGACCTTCTAGCACCATACGTAAAAGGCGGTAAAATCGGCCTTTTCGGTGGAGCCGGCGTAGGCAAGACCGTTATCATCATGGAGCTCATTAACAACATCGCTAAAGCACACGGTGGATACTCTGTGTTCGGTGGTGTAGGTGAGCGTACTCGTGAAGGTAACGACCTCTGGCATGAAATGAAGGACGGTGGCGTGCTTGATAAGACCGTTCTTGTATTCGGACAGATGAATGAACCTCCAGGTGCTCGTTTCCGAGTTGCTTTGTCAGCTCTTACTTGCGCTGAGTACTTCCGAGATCAAGAGGGCCGAGACGTTCTCTTGTTCATCGATAATATCTTCCGATTCGTGCAAGCTGGATCTGAAGTATCAGCTCTCTTGGGCCGTATGCCATCAGCCGTAGGTTATCAGCCTACTTTGGCTACTGACGTAGGACAGCTTCAAGAGCGTATTACTTCAACAACTAAGGGCTCTATTACCTCAGTACAGGCCGTTTACGTGCCTGCTGACGACTATACTGACCCAGCTCCAGCAGTAACGTTTGCTCACTTGGATGCAACCACTGAGTTAAATCGTGCTATTGCTGAGAAGGGGATTTATCCGGCTGTAGATCCGTTGACATCATCCTCAACGATTCTTGAGCCAGGTATCGTTGGTGAGAAACACTACCAAGTTGCTCGTCGTGTTCAGCAGATTCTTCAGAGATATAAGGATCTTCAGGACATCATCGCCATCCTTGGTATGGATGAGTTGTCAGAAGACGATAAGCTTGTTGTATCAAGAGCTCGTAAGATTGAGCGTTTCTTGTCTCAACCTTTCCACGTTGCTGAAGCCTTTACCGGTTCACCTGGCGTGTACGTTAAGCTTGAAGATACCGTTAGAGGTTTCGAAGAGTTGGCTGACGGCAAGTGTGACGATCTTCCTGAGCAAGCTTTCTACATGGTTGGAACCATTGAAGAAGCTAGAGCTAAGGCAGAGAAATTGGCCGCTCAATTTGCTAAGGCAGCATAATGGACGCATTTACCCTGGAAATACTCGTTCCCTCCGGCAAGATTCTATCCGAATCAGTGCAGGCTGTTACTTTGCCAACTGAGATGGGCGAAGTAGGAGTTCTTCCAGGACATGCCTCCTACACTGCTACCTTAGGCACAGGGATCCTTGAGTTCACCTCAGCTGACGGAAGAATGACCAAGAATTTGGTTATCTCCGGTGGCATCGTTCAATTCCAAGAAGGGGTGCTCAAGGTCCTTGCTGATACTGTTGATGAGAGAGAAAAGATTAAGAAGGGTGATTTCGATAAGGATCGCTCCACTCTTGAATTAAGTATCCAGAACGTAGATATCACCACCCCAGAATATTCAGTTTCTAAATCCAAACTCGATCGCATAAATGCTATCGATGCTCTTTTAGCGAAAGTTGATAAAGCTAGTTTGAATTAAGGACGAGCGTGAATTTAATAAAAACATTCTTCTGCGTCATGAACATCCTTTAATGCCGCTCCAGAATGTCCTTATTAAATTCGTAATGATTTATCTGGATCTAAACTAGCTAAATAACGAAACTCGCGATCCCCCAAAGGCTCGATTGCAAGAATGCAATTTATTGGAAACCCATTAGGGCAGGTAATATATAGGCCCGGATTTTCATTTGATTCGACTGTGAATGTTTCAAGAGTTTTCCTGTCAAAATAAATAATAACTCCAGTTTCTATTGTTTTAATGTCGCTGTGAATTTTTCTTAACCTTGCTCCCTGTGGATCTCCACCATTTATCCTTTCGACCTCAGAAAAAAGTGCTGTAGTCTTTTCTAAATCAAACCTTTCGTCAGGATAAGTTATTTCAAAGGCGATCTTTATATGGTCTGGATTATCAAGCGATAAGTTAGCTTTCGACATAAATTCATGGAGAGCTGCTGACTTTCCTGCGTACATTCTGGCATTTGGAATAGCACCATCACTCGGAATTAAATATTCCCCTTTATTTTGAAAATGACTGAAATCGCTTTGTACTGAAGCCTCTGTAGGGAAAAAATAAATAGCTTTATTATCTTCTCTACTTTGTGAAAGAGTGCCTCCTTTCCCCGTTGGTAGTTTCCCTGTTCTAACTATTTCCGCTACGGCTTCAAGACTTGTTCCATGTACACCAATGGCAGTTGCAAGCGACAAAGGATCTTCTGCGGCTTGGAACAGGCGATACACCTTAGTTGCGAAGTCGAGGCATAAGTCCGGTGTAGAAGGAGTAACTTTTTTATTTTCAAATTCGACCATACCCCACTGGCTGATTTTTACTTGTGTGGATTGTTATTGGCGGTTTTAGCTAAATGTATCAAATTGCTTTAATTAAAAAGAGAAAGCTGAGATCTAGGCCTAATAAAAGTAGGAGTCTTCTTAGTCTTATATTCACTTTCATCTTCTGAATTTAAGCCCAATTTTTCGCAGGTATTTTTAAATAGCCAGTGAATTGCGTCCCATTCTGGACCATCACCGTGCATGCGAGTGCTAAATTCTGAGCGATTTAGTGCTCCCTCTTTCATTTTTCTGATGCCGTTAAGAATTTTGTTTGCTCTAGTTGGGAATGAAGCGTTGATTCTCTTTACAAAAATATCACTGACCTCCATAGGTAATCGCACCAAAGTCATAAATGCAGTTTTTGCTCCGGCATCTTTGGCGCGTTCTAGTACTTCGGGAATTTGTGAATCATTTAGTCCAGGGATTATCGGCGCTAATGCTAAAGCTACTGGAATTCCCGCATCACTTAGCCTTTTCATTGCTTGAAATCTTCTTGAAGGTCGCGGTGCGCCGGGTTCTATCTCTTTCGACATAATGTCATCAGCGAAGGCGATGCTATTAATGACTGTTACTGCAGCACGACTGTTAAGTTCAGTTAAAATATCGATATCTCGCTCGACTATCGCCCCTTTGGTGATGATTTGAACGGGATTTTTAAACTCCGAGCACACCTTTAAGCAATTTCTGGTTAGCTCATATTTTAATTCTAGTGGTTGATAGCAATCAGTATTTCCAGAGAATGTAATTAGATCTCCTTTCCAACTAGGTTTCATAAACTCCGCACGGAGCTTTTCGGCAGCGTTCACTTTAACCACTAATTTTCTTTCAAAATCTGTTCCCGCACCAAATTCTAGATACTGATGACTGGGTCGTGCGTAACAGTAAGCGCAGCCGTGAAAACACCCTCGGTATGGATTTACAGAGTAATCCATGAATATGTCAGGACTGTTGTTATGGCTTATGATAGATTTACATTCCTCCTCAAAGATTTTCATTTCGATTAGAGGCGCATCAATCCACTCGACCTCACGATCGGTAAATCTAAATGGTGGATTATCTACGGCGCGAATTGTCATTCCTTATCGTACAAGGGAACCCCAGCCACATTTCAATATAGAAATTAAGGGAACTGTCCCCTAATTCAGCAACTTTTACCCTCAAGTATGCGAATACATAGATGAGCAGGGAAAATTTGGTTCGGGTGTTTTCGCCCCAGGATGGGATAAGTGTCTGAAAATAAAGGTAAAACTGATAAGCTTCATTATAGATATTCTGCGATATCAGAACAGAAGGGAATATTTAGGTCTACTCCGACTACAAGAGTTAACAATAGTGTGCGGGACATCATCCCTGTCGACGTAGCCGAAAAGCTCTGCGTCCTTCCTCTTGCAAGAAGAAGAAAAGGGGATGGTTATGTAATCTCCATTTTGGTGCCAGATGACCATCCTTCCGACCTAATTCAAACATTAAAATTTATAACGGACTCAGATGTAGAGTTAATTCCTGCATCAAGAAAACATGTAGAGGAGGAGGTTTTTAAAAACTATAGAGGAGATGAATCTTCTATACGAAACTCTCTTGTCTCTATAAAAAATGAAACTCAACCATTCCGCGCACCGAGCAAAGCTGAAAGGACCGAAGAGCTTCTTAAAGATGGAGACGGGCGAGCTGCGCAGATCTTGCGAGCGCTTCTTGATTATTCAATTGCACACGAGGCCTCAGATCTTCATTTGTTCCCAGAATCTGGCTCTGCCAGGGCATTTTTAAGGATGAATGGTCTTTTATATACCCATGAAAACGAACTTTGTCCGATATGGACACTGGAAAGAATGGTGCAATTAATAAAGGTACTTTGCGAACTAGATACAACCGTAAAGTTTCGCCCACAGGATGGCAGTTTTATATATCGAGCGATTACCCGAGAAATTGCTGTAAGAGTTAGCATTCTTCCCACCGTTCATGGCGAAAAAATAGTTATGAGAATACTCGGAGCGAAAGCCGTCAAGGACCTCGATTCTCTCTCGTATAATAAGAAAAGCTTAAACATGATTCGTCGTGCAATTCATCAAGAGGATGGATTAATAATTTTCTCAGGCTCAACTGGAAGCGGAAAATCAACGGCACTGTATGGTGCTATAGAAGAATTAAGGGGAACTAATGTTAGTATCGCTACAATAGAAAATCCCGTTGAGCAGGTTATCCCTGGAATATCTCAAACAGAGGTAAATGAAGCTAAGGGCGTAGATTATCCGTTAGCGATGAAAGCAATATTGCGACAAGACCCGGACGTCATTTTAGTCGGTGAGACTAGAGATAAAGCCTCTGCGGAAACAGTAATTCAGGCAGCACTTACGGGACATTTAATACTTACAACCGTGCATGGCAGAAACGTTTTCGATTGTATACGAAGACTCATGTTTCTTTCTTCGGAGCCAAATCTAGTTCCTGATGCAATTAGATTAGTAGTTCATCAGAGATTGCTGCCGAAACTTTGTGATAAATGCAAAGTGCTAGATCTCTCGGCCACAAAAGCTGCAAAACAATTTCCAAATTTACAAATTAAGCGAGTTTATTCTCCAGGTGCTTGTGCCGCCTGTGATTTCACCGGATACAAAGGGCAGCTTCCTGTGGCAGAGATTTTAGAGATGACGCCTGCCGTAGCAGAAATAATTCGGAAAGGAAGCTGGGGTAGTGAGGTAGTTCTTTCAAGTTTGGAAACTGAAAATTATCTTTCATCAGAAGATTCGCTCAGGGAGCTTTTAGAAAACGGAGTGGTGGCGCAGGGATAGAAGGCGCTGAAGCTAATTGCACAGTTTCTGTGTAAATGATATTATGTGTATAAATAATCAATTAATACAAAGTGTTATGGCAAGTAAAAATGTAACATTACGGTTAGATTCTGAGCTACTTCGCAGATGTAAGCACATCGCGGTTGAAGAGGATAAGTCATTGTCTCAGTGGCTCACGGAGCTTCTTGAGCACGCAATTACACAGAAAGATGATTACTCAGGTTCACGGTTGCGTGCTTTGAAGCACTTACAGAATCCCTCAAAACTAAGTGGAAAGAAGTTCTCAAGAGAAGAAGCTTATGAAGTATGAGGATATTTTTATAGATACAAATATCCTTGTATATGCTCATGATGCAAAAGCTGGGAAAAGACATGAGCGGGCTAGAGAATTAGTCGTGCAACTCTGGCGCGAAGCTACAGTTCCTTTTATTAGCACGCAGGTTCTACATGAATTGTATTCCACTCTTCTTAAGCGGGGAGAGAAGCAACTGCACGCCAAGGACATCTCTACGACTTACCTAGCTTGGCGAGTTATCGATAACGACAGATCCATTTTTTTACGAGCTACGGAGCTTCAGCCTAAATGGAAACTTTCATTTTGGGATTCCTTGATTGTTGCAGCAGCTCTGAAAGCCAGAGCCACCACTCTATACACAGAGGATCTGAATGACGGTCAGAGGATAGATGGCCTACTTATAAAAAATCCTTTAGTATAAAATATCAGTAATATCAGCAAGATAGGCAATTATTCATACGATTGACTTAAATTTGTTTCTTGATGTATCCTTTATTCATACGATTGACTTAATTATTAAATACCAAAAATGACCAAGGACGATACCAAGCAAGCGCTCCTTTCTGCCGCTGAAAAGCTCTTCACCGAAAAGGCTTATGAGGCGGTGAGCACTCGTGAGTTGGCAGAGGCAGCCGGTGTAAATCTTGGTGCAATTCAGTACCACTTCGGATCAAAAGCAAAACTATTTGTTGAAACAGTTCACTCGATGATGGGTGGCGGAGCTTGCGCACAGGCAGGACGAGAGCTGAGTGGTGGTGCAAAGACGAAAGAAGAAGCAGCACAAAAAATCTGTTCTTATGTTCACGAATTTGTTCGAAACATGCTTTGTCCATGTGGACTGCCAGCATTTAGATTAGTTTTTAGAGAAGTTTTCTCTGATACCACTA
This sequence comes from uncultured Bdellovibrionales bacterium, assembly GCA_964650155.1. Lineage (GTDB taxonomy): Bacteria > Bdellovibrionota_C > UBA2361 > UBA2361 > J135 > JAWXBT01. The sequence goes on along the minus strand of CAZYRE010000041.1, from coordinate 11,617 downwards.
GAGATAAAGAGATGTTTGATGCGCTCGTTGATTCAACTGTTGAAAATTATATTCGTCCAGTAGTTTCAGATCTCGTTAACGTAATTAGAATTCTACTTCCTGATGCAGATGAAAAGACATTACGTCGTACCGCTGCGAGTATCGCAGGACAATGTTCTTTTTACGGGACCCATCAACCATTTATGGAACGTTTAGATGGTCGTAGCTATAACGACGAGCAGATTTGTAAGGAAAAATCGGAACATATCGCTAGATTTACCCTACAAGCATTGGGCTGTAGCAAAGATTTTATTGAGAAGGCCCTAGCAAATTCTATTGAAAAAAATCAGAGAAAATAGACTGGATAGTTAGTTATGATAATTCAAAGACAGAAAGAAATTGGAAGTAGCAAGATAGCAATGTTTGCGATGCTTGCCTTAGTTGGAATATTTGTAGCGGTATTGGGTGGAACCAAGTATTGGCAAATATCAAAAGCTATGGCTGCAGGAGCGCACCATGGTCCGCCACCACAAGCGGTTACAACTACAATTGTTGCTGAGTCATCGTGGCAACCGAAACTAGAGGTCGTTGGTTCTTTAGCCCCTTCGCAGGGTGTTACTTTAGCAGTTGAAGAGGACGGCAAGGTTTCAAAGATTGCATTTGAGTCAGGAGCGCACGTTAAAGCCGGAGATGTATTAGTTGAATTAGACACCTCAGTTGAACAGGCCCAACTTCAGTCCGCTCAAGCTAGGTTAGAATTAGCTAGAATTAATCTACGAAGAGTTCAGACCTTATTTAAGCAATCAGCAATATCAGAGCAGGCCGTAAATAACGCAGTTTCTGAGGAAAAGGCAGCAGATGGGGATGTAAAAGCAATCGAAGGGACAATTGCCCGAAAGAAAATAATCGCCCCTTTTGATGGGCGTGCTGGTATTCGTATGGTCAACGTTGGTCAATATATGCAGAAGAGTTGGGGTGTTGTGCCTTTGCATGCTCTTGATCCGATGTACCTTGATTTCTCTGTGCCTGAGAGAGAAATGGGAAGTTTGAGCATAGGCCAGACGATTAAGTTTACTGTAGATGTTTTTGCTGACGAAGAATTTACAGGGAAGATTACAGCAATCGATCCGCAGGTAACTCCCTCAACCAGGAATGTAAAAGCACAAGCCACTCTAGCCAACCCTGGTGAGCGATTAATGTCGGGAATGTTTGCCAAGGTAAAAATTTACGTTGGTGAGCAGAGACAAGTACTTGCGATTCCATCAAGCGCAATCAATTACGCTCCGTATGGAAA
>CAZYRE010000041.1:8457-10244 GCA_964650155.1 uncultured Bdellovibrionales bacterium | reverse complement strand
ATCTGGTTGGATCCTGATCGGATGGCAGCGCTTAATGTTAGTCCAAGAGAAGTTTCACAGGCACTTGAAAAAAATAATTACTTAGCTGCGGTTGGTTCAACAAAAGGTTCCATGATCAAAGTGAACCTAATTGCCAACACGGACTTAAAAACTAAAGAAGAGTTTGAAAAGTTAGTTATAAAGGAGGATGCCGGAACGTTGGTGCGTCTTGCAGATGTTGCCAATGTAGTGCTTGGTGCCGAGGATTATGAGCAGGATGTCCAATTTAATGGCCAAAAAGCTACATTTATGGGCATCTGGGTTCTACCAACGGCTAACTCTCTTGATGTAATTAAACAGGTCAGGGCTGACCTTCCTGATATAGAAAGAACTCTTCCTACAGGGATGAAACTTGGAATCCCGTATGATTCTACTCGTTACATTGATGATTCTGTAAACGAGGTGATGAAAACTCTTCTAGAGACAATTGCAATTGTAATTATCGTTATCTATTTCTTTATCGGCTCGATTAGATCGGTATTTGTTCCCGTGGTTGCAATTCCACTTTCCTTAGTCGGTGCCGCTGCGGTTATGTATCTTTTTGGGTTCTCGATAAATCTCTTGACGTTGTTAGCGATTGTTTTAGCCGTAGGACTAGTTGTTGATGATGCGATCGTAATGCTTGAAAACGTAGAGCGTCACGTTAGAGAAAATGGGATGAAGCCGATTGATGCTGCTATTCAGGGGGCAAGGGAGCTTGTCGGTCCTATAATCTCAATGACAATTACCCTTGCTGCAGTTTATGCACCAATTGGATTTCAGGGTGGATTAACAGGGGCACTTTTTAGGGAATTTGCCTTCACTTTGGCAGGCGCCGTTGTAGTTTCAGGCTTCGTTGCTCTAACCCTTTCCCCGATGATGGCTTCTCGATTTATACACGCAGTTGAAGTTCCAAATCGATTTCAGACTTGGTTAACTAACTTTTTTGATGGACTAAAAAATAGATATGAAAGAACGTTAGCTAAAACCCTTGAATGGCGAGCGGTGATGGCAACTTTTGCGGTCATTATGATTCTGCTGGCTGTTCCGTTCTACATGTTTTCAACCAAAGAGCTTGCTCCCAGAGAGGATCAAGGAGTTATCTTTGGAATTGTTCAAGCTTCCCCAAACTCATCTATCGAGCAGACTGTGATGTATGCAGATGAAGTAGGGAAAATATTTCGAAGTTTACCAGAATATGCTGCTAACTTTCAGTTAACTTTTCCTACGTTTGGATTTGCAGGAATTGTCACCAAACCTTGGAGTGAAAGAACTCGTTCTGTTTTAGATATGGAACCTGAGGTTTGGGGACGTGTAGGTTCCGTTGCCGGCGTTAGAGTGATTGTGACCACACCGCCACCCCTTCCTGGCGGAAGCGATTTCCCTCTTGAGTTCGTTATCTCTACAACTGCAGAACCAAGGCAACTATATGATTTTGCTAATCAATTGGTGGGCGAGGCCTTCGGCAGTGGACTCTTTATGTTTGCCGATTCTGATTTAAAATTTGACCAACCTCAATCCGAAGTTGTGATCGACCGAGATAAAGTCGCGGCACTGGGACTAAATCTTCAAGAGGTTGGTGCTGATTTAAGTGTAATGTTGGGTGGAAATTATGTGAACCGCTTTAACATCCAAGGAAGAAGTTACAAAGTCATTCCACAAGTTCAGCGTGACGCACGACTTAATCCTGAACAGCTGAAAAATTATCATGTGACTGTTGCAGATGGGACCCAGGTTCCAGTTTCAACTTTCGCAACGGTGGAGCGAAC
>CAZYRE010000041.1:7143-8357 GCA_964650155.1 uncultured Bdellovibrionales bacterium | reverse complement strand
ATACTCAGGTGGGACTAATTACGTTAGTTGGACTTGTTTCAAAGAATGGAATTCTAATTGTAGAGTTTGCTAATAAACTACAAGAAGAAGGTTACTCTAAGCTTGAAGCAATTAGAGAAGCTGCAGCTACACGATTAAGACCGATTTTGATGACATCAGTGGCCACTGTAGTAGGACACTTTCCGTTAGTAATTGCTACTGGCGCGGGATCGGGTGCTAGAAATAGTATTGGTATTGTTCTTGTTTCAGGTATGTCGATTGGAACACTTTTTACACTCTTTGTCGTACCTTCTATTTATATGTTTATTGCACGAGATCGAAGTGGTTTAGCTGTAGGAATGAGCAAACAGAGTAATGGAACGGTGGCAGCTTCTACCGAAGGAAGAATTCACTAAAGGACCAATTATGAGGAATTTATTACTAAGTAGCGCGATTTTATCGACCTTTATTGGTTGTGCTGTCGGGCCTGATTTCAAGGAGCCACAGGTCCCTAAACCTGAATTCTTCTTAACTAGTTTGGGTGGATCGACTGAGATTGAAAGTAATTGGTGGAAATCATTTGGTGATAGTGAACTTCAGAAATTAATTGATGATGCAGTTACTAATAATAAAGACATTGATCGTGCCGTCGCTAGATTAAAAGAAGCTCGTGCTGGTCGCAGAGCCACCCAATTTGATTTGGCCCCTATCATTCCTATTAATGGCTCGGTTAAAAAAGTAAAAGATACTGAATCTAGTCCCGTTGCATTTCCAGGGATTGGTGAGGAAAACGAAACATATACTGCCGGGTTTGATGCCACTTGGGAGCTAGATATTTTTGGTCGTGTTCGTCGGAGCGTAGAAGGCGCAAGTGCAAGAGAGCTTAGTACGGCAGAGGAATTAAAAGATGCAATTCACTCAGTTATTGGTGAAGTTGCTAGGAATTATTTTGAACTCAGAGGAATTCAAAACCAACTTGCGGTAGCGCGTAGAAATGCGGAAAATCAAGTTGAAACAGTCAGAATCACAGAGGCCTTAGTGAAGGGTGGTCAGGCTACTGAGCTTGATACGGCAAGGGCGCAATCTCAATACAAAACTACTTTAGCGTCTATTCCTACATTAGAAGGGGAAGAGAAGGCTACTATTTATAGATTGTCTGTCCTGACGGGAGCACTTCCAGGTGCCCTAGTAGAGCAATTATCTAAACCAAAACCTTTGCCCACGTATGATGGTCC
>CAZYRE010000041.1:4506-7043 GCA_964650155.1 uncultured Bdellovibrionales bacterium | reverse complement strand
GCAGAAGGTGCATTGGCCTTTTATGAACAGACGGTTCTATCGGCGCTACAGGATATTGAATCAACATTATCTCGGTACACAAAGGAAAAAGAGCGATTTGGACTTCTTAAGGAAGCTGCAGCAGAGAGTGCTCGGGCATCTAAGTTAGCTAGAACTCAATATCAGGCTGGATTAATAGATTTCTTAGCAGTACTTGATTCTGAGAGAGCGACACTTCAGGCCGAAGATGCGTTGGCCAAGAGTCAGACGACACTACTTACTGGACTAGTAGCAATCTATAAGTCACTCGGTGGTGGTTGGGCTGCATTTGAACTTAAGGCAGTCGAAAATCCAGAGAAGAAAGTTTGAACACAGAAAAGCTTCCTTTACGACCCAACGTCTGCATGGTGGTGGTAAACCAGGAAGGAAAGATCTTTTTAGGCGAGAGAAAAGGGGAGCCGGGAATATGGCAATTCCCACAAGGGGGAGTGGAGCCAGAATTTTCATTAGAAGATAATGTGCTAAGAGAGCTAGAAGAGGAGCTCGGAGCCGAAAGAACAAAGTTCCGCATCATAAGAAAGCTAGAGTCCACTCATAGTTATGAGTTTAGGCGGCCACCAAATTACGCCAAGGGAAAATGGCGAGGGCAGGCTCAAACCTTCTGGCTCGTGGCTTTTGAGGGGAAGGACAAAGATTTTGATTTTAATGCACACCAGCCTGAGTTTATGAACTTCAAGTGGTGTACTATAGATGAGGTGCATAAGTTTACTGACCCTATTAGACTGCCAGGGTATCAGGGGGCCTTGAGAGAAATTGAAAATGATAAAGAATTAAACAGTGGTACACGTAGTTCGAAAAATAAAGATGCGGGATCAGCGCGAAGGGGAAGCAAAAAAAATTGCTGATACTTTTAGCTTAAGCCCTGTGGCCTCACGAGTAATTGCTGCTCGTGGATTCCAAGCAGATGAAAACTTAAAACTTTTCTTAAATCCTTCTTTGCGAGAAGGATTGCCACAACCGAGCGCACTTAAGAATTTAGAAGTTGCGTGCAATTTAATAGACTCCACAATTAAGCAGGGCGGGAAAATCGCGATTTGCTGTGATTTTGACGTTGATGGTCTTTCAGGCGGTTCTCAGCTGCAGGCTTTATTTAAGGAATTAAACGTTGAAAGTCGTGTTTTTGTGCCAGACCGGTTTGAGGATGGCTACGGGCTCAATGTAGGAATGATTGAAGAAGCTGCTGCTGAAAAGTTTGCACTGTTAATCACCGTTGATTTTGGAACAACTAATGCCCGAGAGCTTGAAAGAGCAAGAGAGCTTGGACTTAAAACAATTGTTATCGATCATCATCACGTTGGATCCATTGTCACCCCAGCGGATGTTTTTATTAATCCTCACCAAGAAGGGTGCGGTTTTGCTGATCGGATTCTTTCCGCTGCTGGTCTAGCTTGGTATCTAGTTGCAGGAATGAGAAAGTATTCAAAGCTAGCGGCTGGAATCGATCCTAAAAGTTATCTTGATTTAGCTTGCCTTGGAACAATTTGCGATATGGTTCCTTTGGTCGGTGTTAATCGCATAATTGCTCGCCGAGGATTGGAATTAATGAGTGAAACAAAGCGAGAAGGTCTGCGCGCTTTAAAAAATATGGTTGGGGTTAAAGAAGAGGTTAGTTGCCACCATGTCTCTTTTGGTATTGGGCCAAGAATTAATGCCGCTGGACGAATGGTTCAAGGGGATATGGTCGTTGAACTACTAACCACTTCAGATTCTAAGAGAGCTGAAAAAATTGCTAGTCGCTTAGATAGATTGAATCGACAACGCCAAGAAACTGAAGAGAAAATTAAAAAGCGAGCTCATCTAGAGATTGAAAGAGCTGGAGCTTTACCTCCTGGATTAGTTCTCTGGGACAAAGATTATCATACTGGTGTCATAGGACTTGTCGCCCAAAGGTTGGTCGAGGCTTATTATCGCCCATCTGCCGTAATGGGAATGGATAAGGAAGGCATTTACAAAGGCTCTGTAAGAGGTATCCCTGGCTTTAGTGTTGTAGGAACGTTGAATTTACTTAAAGAACATTTGATTAAATGTGGTGGCCATGAAGGTGCCGGTGGATTTTCAGTCTCTGCAGAGAATGTTGAGGCTTTTGCGGAAGGATTTCGTGCCTTATGCCAAGAATCTCTCAATAAAATAGAGAGAGATCCTACAGTTTGGGCTGACACAGAAATCTCTCTAACTGAATTGAAATTAGCAACAGTTCGAGAGTTGCAAGGTTTTGAACCATTCGGAGTTGGGAATGCCTCACCTCAATTGATGGCCAGAGGATTAACCGTGAAGGAAGTAACTGTGCTCAAAGATGCTCACCTTAAGGTTCAGTTTTCTGATGGTGGTAGATCTCTAATGGGATTTTTATGGCGTCAGACAGAGCATCCAGCTCTGAAAGCTGGAGCCTCTGTAAATGTTGTTTTTAAGCCAGATATAAACACTTATAACGGCTCTTCTACTATTCAAGCCAACTTGCAGGCCATTGAGATAACATAAAATGGTGACAGTTACTCTTT
>CAZYRE010000041.1:0-4406 GCA_964650155.1 uncultured Bdellovibrionales bacterium | reverse complement strand
CCATTTCTATATGTGATAGATATATGGGAGCTGTCACTATATTCGGAGTTTCATGATAGAAAATTTTTCATTAGTTGAAGCAATCAGAACAGGCGGTACGGTGATGTACTTCCTTATCCTTTGTTCGGTTGTTTCAGTTGCCATCATTATTGAACGCCTTGTTTTTTATCGAGGCTGTGCAAGGCAAGAGAGAACTCAGTTCATGTTAGCGATTCGCCAGCACCTACTATCTGGAGATATAAGCGGGGCGCTCACTGTGTGTAAAAGTACTCCTTCTCCTAATTCTTCTGTGATTGCGGCGGGTCTTTCTGCACCATCGCTTGAATCAAAGCAGGTGGCTGACGCGATGCAGAGAGAGATAATAGTGGAAACAAATAACCTTGAAGAGAGAACCTCCATCGTTGGAACGATAGGAAGCACCGCTGTTTACATTGGGTTACTTGGTACTGTTTGGGGAATTATTAAGACATTTAGGGATATATCTACCGTTGGTTCAAGTGGAATTAGCGTTGTTATCGGTGGAATCTCGGAGGCGCTTGTTTGTACAGCCGCTGGGCTAATCGTGGCCATTCCTGCCGTAATCGCCTACAATTATTTCGTCAAAAGAATTAATCTTTTTATCTCTGAAATGGAGCTATGTGCTTCAGAGTTAGTAAGCATGGCAGAATCTAAACAGCTACAGAGAACCAAATGATCCGTTCCCGTTCTAAAAGATCAGGCCAACTTGTTTCCGAGATTAACATCACCCCATTTACTGATGTTATTCTAGTGCTCCTGATTATCTTTATTGTAGCCACCCCATTAATTTCTCAGAATAATATTGAAGTTAAACTACCTGTTGCCTCTTCCGCCGCGACTTCGCCTGGTGACGTGAAGAAAGCGACAATTACCATTACCAAAGAAGGCACTGTATTTTTAGATGGGACAGCAATTTCTACGATGGCTCTCTCTGAAAAGATGAAGTCCATGGTAAGCACATCGAAGGATTATCAGGTAACAATATCTGTTGATAAAGAGTGCGCTTTTCAGGATGTAGTAACGGTGATTGATTCCTTAAAAAAATCCGGAGTCAGCAACCTCAATATATCGACTACTGCGGCTTAATTCCGCCTGGAACGCACCAAATCCCACTCCGTCTGCATCCTTAGTTTAAGATGGGAGATACCGTTACCCGAAAGAAAGCTCATTCTGATTCGAGTCTAAGAAACTCAATAAAACGAAGATTTGTAGTTATTCATTCCCATGGTGAGTCGGAAAGTAACGAGAATGCCACACCAATAAAATCTTCTACTTCAAGGGTCCTGGATTCAAATGTTCTTGTCGTAAATTCAAGTTTTGCCATGGCCAAAGAAATTACTTTGGCAATTACTCTCAAGATGCCACTTTGCTCGATTATGTATGCGCCAGGTCTTGAGGTTGCAGGATGGCTTCTTAAGAGACGGAAGATAGATGTTGTAGTTGCCAGTCCGATGTTACCTGATGGTGGCATCGAAAAACTACTTCCAATATGTGAAATGCTAGATCCCCCACCTGATGTAGTAATCGTAGGTAAAGCAGAGGCTGAGCAGATTCCAAAGTTAGCGAAATTTGGAAATACACATGACTCAAAGCAGTATTTTAAGGGTGGATTCAAGAAAGTTCATACGGAGTTACACGCGCAGAAAGATGATAATGTTAAACGGTTAGGTGCAGACATTAGGAATGATATTAATAATCCACTACAAGAGATTGTAGCGATGATTTATGTAGCCAAAGCTGGCCGAGAACTCTCGCCTGTTACTGTAGAAGCTTTAGAGGCGATAGACCGCGCTGCGCAGGGAATTGCAACGACTGTAAAAGGTATAGAAGACAGGCTTAGAACCTCTCTGCCCGGATAGCCTCAATTTAATGTGTCAGTTTCCTAAATTTAACTCGAGTTGGCTGAACCTCTCCCACTCTCTTCTTTTTATCCTCTTCGTATTCTTGGAAGTTTCCTTCTACGTACGCAACTTGGCTATCGCCTTCAAAAGACATTATGTGAGTCGCAATACGGTTTAAGAACCAGCGATCGTGGCTGATTACTAGTACGCATCCAGCAAACTCAACTAAAGCATCTTCAAGGGCACGTAAGGTATTTACATCGAGGTCATTAGTTGGTTCGTCAAGTAAAAGCACGTTAGCTCCACCCTTTAGGAGTTTTGCTAAATGTACACGGTTTCTTTCTCCCCCAGAGAGTACACCGACTTTTTTCTGCTGATCTGAACCAGTAAAATTAAACCTGGCGCAATAAGCCCTAGAGTTTACCTCTCTATTCCCGAGTTTAAGTGAGTCTTCTCCACCAGAAATTTCATCCCATACAGTTTTATTAGGATTTAGATCGTCCCTCATCTGATCAACAAACCCTAATTTTACTGTATCGCCTAGCTTTATTGTTCCAGCATCAGGCTTTTCTTGGCCAGCAATTAGTTTAAAAAGTGTTGATTTACCAACACCATTTGGCCCAATTATTCCAACGATTGTTCCGGGCTTGATCATGAATGAAAATTTTTCAAATAAAAGCTTATCACCAAATGATTTAGTTAGGTCTTTTGCTTCTATAACCACATCACCAAGTCTTGGGCCTGGCGGAATGTAGATTTCAAGATCATCGATGCGCTGCGCAGATTCTGTGCTAAGTAATTTTTCATAAGATGCAATACGAGCTTTGCTCTTTGCTTGCTGCGCGCGTGGAGACATCCTGATCCATTCAAGTTCTCGTTGCAGAGTCTTCTGTCTCTGAGTTTCCTGCTTCTCTTCAAGCTCTAGTCTCTTTTGTTTCTGTTCTAGCCAGGATGTGTAGTTTCCTTTCCAAGGTATTCCGTGTCCTCTATCTAGTTCAAGAATCCAGCCAGCTATATTATCCAAGAAGTATCGATCGTGAGTTACTGCTATTACTGTTCCAGCGTAGTTCTTTAAAAACTGCTCGAGCCACTGTACTGACTCAGCATCCAAGTGGTTGGTAGGCTCATCAAGCAGCAAAATATCAGGCTTTTGTAGCAGTAATTTGCAAAGGGCCACTCTACGGCGCTCTCCGCCTGAGAGCTTTTCTACGGAAGCATCCGGAGGAGGTAGCCTTAAAGCATCCATAGCTACTTCAAGGGTGTGATCAAGTTCCCATCCATTTGCGTGTTCAATTTGTTCCTGAACTTTTGCTTGTTCATCAATAAGAGCTTGCATTGCGTCAGGATCTAAATTTGGATCGCTAAATTTCTGATTTATCTCTTCAAATCGCTTAAGGAGTTTTGAAATTCCTCCTAATCCTTCCATTACGTTTTCTTTTACATTTTTCGTTTTATCGAGTTCAGGTTCTTGAGAGAGGTACCCGATGCTTACTCCTTCTGCTGGTCTAGCTTCACCGATAAAATCTTTCTCAACACCAGCCATTATTTTTAGCAGAGTTGATTTACCTGCGCCGTTTAATCCTAGTACACCGATCTTCGCCCCATAAAAGTAGGATAGGCTTATGTCACGAAGAACTTTCTTATCTGGAGGATAAGTCTTAGAAACCTTGTGCATCGTAAAGATATATTGCTCAGCCATAAACCACCTAAAGAGGCCAAATAATGGGCCTATTAACAAGAGAGGAGAGGATAGATTACCTAGTAAAGATCATCAAGTTTAAGATGTGCGTGGTCTTGGCAGGATATAAGGAGTTACTAGCTCTGTCCCACGGGCTTGCAGCTCTAAATTGCTGAGCAATAGAGCAGGGGTAATTGTAGTAATGGGAATAAATCCAGATTCAGCACCACAATAGCCGTTGTTAATTTCGGGAACGTCGCCAACCGCTAATATGTTATTAAGAGCCTGAAGTGGAGTACCAACAAAATCGATACCAGTAACAACAACTTCTTTGCCGTTTGGATAAACTATCGTGGCATAAGTTATCTCACCTTGAAATCCTTGGAACTCATGTCTTGTGGTTCCAGTTTCGCCACCAGAAGTTTCATAGATAATTATTCCGTAAGGTTTTCCTTGGCGCTTAATCTCTTCAAGAAGCATCTTTTTTAATTCTTCAATTGGATGTGGTTCGGAAGCTTCTGCCATCAGTACGGCCATACGACTAATTGGACGCTCATGTTTTTTACTTCGGGCGTGTCCATTTGGTTTAAAGCCTTTCTTTAAAAGAGCAGCGCGGGTGCTTAATGCTCCTTTTAAAATGCCATCTTCTACCAGTAGTGTATCTTGTGCAGGGCAGCCCTCGTCATCATAGTTATAGGCTCCAATACAAATCTTACCGCGGTATTTCTTCTGTGTTGGGTTGTCTCTAATTGTTAGTTTTGCATCGACTATTTTTTTACCAAACTGACCCTCGAACGTTCTTCCTTCATAACTAGATAAAAATCGACTTCCCTCTAGCCGGTGTCCTAACGCTTCGTGAAGAAGAATTC
>CAZYRE010000040.1:10408-19197 GCA_964650155.1 uncultured Bdellovibrionales bacterium | reverse complement strand
AGAAGGTCAAATAAGATAGCTCAACTGTATAAAGTATCTGCTCCCAGCGAAGATGAATTTCTGTCCTACATCGAGCTTGGATATATACTAGGAGAATCTATTCCCGCATTAGGTGCCCCAGATGGAGCGGTTTTGGGAGCGATTCTTCAAGCTTCCCTACTGACCTTAAGAATCGGCAATGAACAGAAGTTTGAGAGTTATAGAAAATCTAAGCAGCATTTCTTGAGTTATGATTTTGAGCAGAAAGCTTTTAAATGTGACAGGATTCATGTTGCAGCTCATCTTGTAAGAATGTTTGGATTCTCCTCGGCTTCATCCTTTGATATCTCGGAAGCGTTGCGTGGAAATATTGTAAATATCTCTCATCCAACTCCAGCACTTGTTGCCTGGGCAAAAGTAGCACCCGCAATTGAAAGAATTGCCGCTCAAAAAGTTACAGCGAATACATATAGCGATCTGCCAATTATGGAGGAGCTACAAGGTCCGGTTAGAGAGATGTGCAACAAAGTCCTCACATCAGGATCTTCTTTCCAGTGGCTCAAGCGCAATTTCTCACTTCCTGTAAACGAAGAACCAGAGCTTGAATTAGAGCAGGAAGGGGCTTAACTCGTCACCTTTTCTCGAATCCAGAAAAACCTGATTTATGCCTAAGTGAGAAAAGTGCGCGGGTGTTGGCTTTGAATTATTCATCCTTTACCAACACCCGCACCACTCAGAGTTTCTCAACTCTCCTGCCACGGTTGGGGAATCGGGGCAGGCTTGATGTCATGAAGGAGGTGAACTCCGCCATGAGTTGCACTGTTAGCAAGCGCGGTAGAAGCTCGTCGCAGACGTTCAATCGACGGAATGCCTCGGACCACCTTGATGGCTTTGGCGTCCCGCATCAAGAGCTCCGCTGCGACAACTGCTGCCCGAACATCTCCCTGTCCCTTGCCGGAAGCGTGATGGCACACCGCCAACAAGGAAACGAGGTGCTCTAGACGTCGTCCGAAGAGAACCAACGGAAGCTGCGCTTTGGTGAGTTCGAGTTGGTAGAAGGTGTTCATGATGAGGTTGACCCATCGTTGACGCCTAATTTCCCGCTCGGCCCACCGGGCATAACCGCGTAGTTCGTCAGGAACGCGCTGGTACTGACTAAAGGACGATGTCGGTATGAGCCGAAGTGGTAGCCTCAAGAGATCCAGCAGTAGATTCGAGAGAATCCACCACTGAAGTGCCCAAAAGCCCCGCTTACATAGCAGTTGCCCCACTGCCTTGAACGCTCGACCAGGCGCTTTCAGGAACGTCAGTGGAGTAATGCGCAGGATTCGATCCGTTGCCTCTACCTCCGTTCCATCTGACTTCCGATTCATCGCCGCGAGCACGGAGAGGAGAGGTGCCAGGTACCGGTCCGTAAACCGTCCTGTCACATCCTTCACCATACCCATGGTAATGAGATCGTCTTGTCCCTCTACGATGCCGAAGACGTGCATGTTGTGCCGAGCCTGATGAACCCGTGAAGATTCATCGAAAGCACGACCACCGATGACCGCTTCGGCTGCTTCGAGAGACCGTCTGGCGGTTCGTGATGCCGCCGACTTAGTGATGTCGCGAAGCCCGGCAAGATCTTCGTGAGAAGAGTCTTGTACCAAGGAGAGGTGCGAGAGTGCCTGAGCTTGGAAAGCTCCGGCCAACATTGTGCCCAAGTTCAGTTGGGGAAGTTCGTGGGAGATTACAAGTCCGCCCACTCCCGGCCGCACCTTGGCGATGTTCAGTGCATCGACTGCGAACATCCGCTGGTACCCAGCGGACATCGCCGCCAGCATGCACCGCCCCATCCGAAGACAGTAGAAGAGCACTTCGACGCCGTCTGCTTCGATCCGGTTCTGCTTAGGGATCGGGAAGTTCCGGAACTCAAGACGTGAGTTGCAGTTCTCACCGAACGCGCCAGTTCCAGAAGTGGAAAGCTTGAAGAGCATCCCATCGCGGTCGAGATTTTCACGCGGAAGCTCGACCACGAAGAGGCCCATCTCTTTTCCACCCTTGCCGATCCTAGCTACGATGCCAACAAGTGCACCGTAGGTAGCGTTTGTGATGTAGAACTTTGCCCGAGGGCCATCAGCGAAGAGGTAGTAACTCCCTGTCACCTCGTCCCACTCCACATACGCTTGGATCTTCTTGGCATTCACTCCGACTCCGACCTCTGTGAGGCCAAAGCCCATCAGTCGGCCTTCTGCCACCATCGGCAAGAAAAGCTTCTGCTGCTCCTCTGTGCCGTAGCCAAGAAGTGACCCCGCACCGATGGTGAGGTGTCCCGAGATCTCAACAGCAAGAGGGCCGAAGCCGTTTGCTGCCAATGCCTCCTCAAGACGCGCCAGATCGGTATAGGCCAAACCTTTGCCACGAAGCTCCGTCGGCACAGTGATGCCATATGCTCCATACATGGCAACTGAAGCGCGAAGCTCTCTTGAAAGCTTGCCATCAGCCGTAAAGGCCTGACCTGAAGCCAAGAGCCTGAGCGCTACTTCCACGATAGCTTTACGCTTCTCAGCGGAATTATCTCGCGACTCCGTGTTGAACTCCTCTGGAGAAGGAGGTGGTCCAAAGATAAGACGCTCTACAAGGCCCGGCCTCGTGGACCCACCACGTCTTGCTGCAAGTCGTGCATTAGCGGCACTGGACGCGGAGTCGATTGCTCCGATATCCCGCGCTGCCTCCGCACTGCCAGCAGCAGCCAACGCTTTTGCAGCGGTTGACCGATCGTCAGTCATGACAGTTGTTTCCTAGAAGGAAGAGCGGGATTTGAAAAGGCTCCCGTTACTAGCCTGCAAAACCAAAGAGAACCCATTCTGGATTCGATACTCTGGTGCATCAAAAATGGTGACAGTTACTCTTTTTCGAATATAGAAGAAAAAGAGTAACTGTCACCATTTTTGTGACACAAGAGCACGATACAACTTCTACTCCAATTGGAGGCGGGATTTTGGCAGGTTAAGAAAAAAGGGTCAAATAATTATATAGCCTTGAACAATCCCACGGCTACGGCTGTATCAGGACAAAGTTGACCGGAATCTCGTAGTTCTCTTATTTGATCTAGCGTCATCCAACCAGACCATGCCCACTCATTCTCACAATTATTAATAGGCTGATCTATCCAAGCTTCGTAAACGTATACGTGGTGCTGAACTTCAGAATCCGCATATGGGAAATCTCCGAGTGCGTAAATAGAAGCAGTGAGTTCAGTTTCTTCTTTTAGCTCCCGCATAGCTGCACACGCAGGCGATTCGTTGTTTTCTACTTTGCCACCTGCGCCTAACGCAAAGAGACCAGGATAGACTTTCTTATCCATCCTTCTTTGCACTACAAAGAAACAACCACGTGTATCACGGATAAATACAAATGCTACTTGATTCTCTAGTATTTCAACCTCTCTTAAAGCGTTATCCATAATCAATATTCAATTAGTAGTTTCGATCCTAATCCTGTGTAAAAACTATAAGTATTCACAGCAGTTGTGCTAACTATTATCCATTTAGGCCTACTAAATTTTATTTGCAATACAAAAGTCATTTTTGCCAATTTATGAGAATATTCTAATTAAGTATGCATTTTATTGGTGAATAATATTCGTTTATGCACTAGTATGCTTAAATGACAAAACTAGACGCACTCGATAAAAAAATCCTTTTTGAATTAGATAAAAATTCACGGGTTCCATTTTCAACACTCGCGCAAAAACTTCGTCAGGGAAGAGATCGAGTTGAATATAGATACGAACGATTAATCGAAGAAAAATTAATTAGAAGATGCATCGCCTCAGTTGATGTTTACAAGCTCGGTCTTACTCTTTTTAAAACCTATATTCGCATTGAATATAGAAAACCTCGCGTTATCGAATTTTTAAATTATCTTCGTAATCACCCAAGAATATATTGGGTCGCCCAGTGCGATGGTGTTTGGGATATTATTTTCGCAATCTTTGCAGAAAATGCAGAGGATTTTTACCGCATCCATAGTGAAATTCTTTCTAGCTACAATGAAATTGTTCTTAACTTTGCCGCATATACGTTGGTTGAATATAAATGCTTAAGTAGAAGTTATTTCCATAAGTCTCCTTGGAGTCAACATAGACTTGGCGGAGTACCAGTTAGAAACCCCATCGATTCTATTGATTTCCATATACTAAAACATTTAGCGCGGGATGCTCGGATGCCTGTCGTTGAACTCGCCGAACGAACAGATACTACAGCAGCAGTTATAAAATATAGAATTGAAAGATTAGAGAAATTGGGAATCATAACTGGTTACCACCTAGATTTAGATCTTTCGAAATTCGGGCTACAGATGTTCAAAGTTCAACTATTTGTTCGAGACTATCAATTAGGGTTAAGGGAACAGTTCATGGAGTACTGCCTCAATCAACCCAACATAGTATATTACATTGAGCAGGTTGGAGATTGTAATATTGAGCTCGAGCTAGAGGTGGAATCATATCAGGATTACGCCTTAATCATGGAGGAAGTCCGAGCCGAATATGCTAGGCTGATTAGAAACTTCAATACTGTATTCCTTCGTAATATTTGGATTTCGCCAGTTCCAACTGAAATCCCATCTTTATTAGAACAAACTAAAATCAAGGAATAATTGCTTTTAATTGATTGCCACCTCCCTTTAAGGTAGAACCCCACCCACATGTTTTAGTGAGCCGATAGTTCGGCTCCCATGTTCATTCAAGGGCAGCATATTTCCCTCTTGGGAAAGGAGCTCACATGCTGGTCCGTGGTTCACAAGATGGTCTAGGGCAGTCGGAAAAGGCACTCATAGTAGTGCCGGTCAACGCAGCCGCAATGAAAGGCGGCCGTACGGGTTCGCGGATCTTCGATCCGCTCAAGCATCTAGTGGGTGGTGACATCCACGCGCGTCTCAAGATCGAGGAGTGGCAGCCCGACAGCGGCGGCCCGGTCTACTTCCCGGCACTTCGCCGGAAAGCAGGAGGAGTCCTCGTTGTTGGCGTGAAGCCAGGAACTCATGCTCAACAGATCCTTGCACTGAAGAAGCTCGGCACCACTGCCAGCAGTACGGCGCGTGAGCACCGTTGCACCGCAGTGGAGATCGTGACCGCAGGCCTGGACTTCCCGGAAACGGGAATCCAGAACCTGATCGAAGGTGTCCTCGCCGGCAACTTCGACTTCCTCAAGTACCGGAAGGATCCCAAACCGAAGCCGAAGGTCGACTCGCTCGATCTTCTCGGTCTGCGGCGTGTCAGTGACGATGCAATCAACGAAGCAACCGCCATCGCTGAGGGCACTGCCCTCGCCAAGGAGCTGATCCTGGAACCGCCGAACGTGCTCTTCCCAATGGAGCTCGCTCTGCGTACCAAGGCCTTGCTGGAACCACTCGGTCTCACGGTCACCATCCGCGACGACAACTGGCTCCAGGGTCATGGCTACAACCTGATCCACGCCGTCGGCAAAGGATCGATCCAGCTTCCAGTCCTCATCGAGATCGTCTACGAACCGAAGGAGGTCCGGTCCAAGCAACGGATCGCCCTCGTCGGCAAGGGACTCACGATGGACACTGGTGGGTACTACGCCAAGCCTCCCTTCAGCATGAACGAGATGAAGGGGGACATGGCTGGTGCTGCTGCGGTCATCGGAGCGATGTACGCAATCGGCAAGCTGAAGCCGAACAAGCGGGTGGTCGGAGTGATTCCGGCAGCCGAGAACATGATCTCCGATCGGGCCATGCGGCCCGGAGACATCTACGAGGCTGCCTCAGGACTCTTCATCGAGATCACTCACCCGGATGCAGAGGGTCGTCTCGTCCTTGCGGACGCGATCCATCACGCAGGCACGGTGCTCGGTGCCACCGAGATCGTGGACATCGCCACCCTCACCGGAGCACAGATCTTCGTGTCGGGGATGGATCGTGCGGTGATCCACGGTTCGGATCAGAAGCTGGTGACACGCATCGCAACGGCCGGGGACTCCTCGGCCGAACCGTACGTGACACCTCCTCTCGATGCGCAGTACGCCGAGGCTATGAAGTCACCGATCGCAGACTCGGGCAACGTGGGGAAATCCACGCCAGCTCCGGGTACGCAGTGGGGGGCACTCTTCCTGCAGCGACACGTTCCCAAGGGAGTTCGGTGGGCGCACCTCGATGTCGCCGGACCGGCTCTCAAAGGACTCGACCAAGGCAATCCCTCAGGTTTCGGCACGGCAACGCTCGCGCGTTTCGTGCTCGGCTCCTGACGGGCTTTCCTGGAACCTTCCTAGACCAAAGGTTCATCTATCACGCGGGGTTGGAGTTCACTCTCCAATCCCGCATATTTTTTTTAATTAATTCAAGCAGACAAACTTTCGCGTGGCCTGACAAGCATCAACTTCATCGTGCATCTCGTTACATACTTCCTGATCACCTTTGTGCAACGATAAGCACATTTGCCAAGCCCAATAAAGATCATCACAAGCTGCCGTGACGGCTTCGCAAGAATAAACAGAACCCGATCGCTGAGTAGAGACTGCAAATACTGAACTACTCGAAACAGAAAGTCCGAAACAAATTAAACCGAATAAGCTGAAAATTTTATTTGCCATATAACCTCTTCGAAACTTCAAACCTAACTATCGGAATAATCTGCAAAAACTGTTCCGATGAACGAAATAATTATTAGTCGAAAAGTCACGGCTTCTTACCTTCAATAGAATCAGCCCATTGTGACCGATTCTATACAAATATTTTTGCTATCAAAGTCTGATAAGGAAAGTTTTTAATAAGCTTAAGTGTTATTCTTACTTTTTATTTGGTTGAAAGATATGATTCCATCTCAATAATTAAAACCTTTTCTGCACCCCGCGGAATTGTTGTTGCTGCAGCAAATGGATGACAAGCATCAACAAAACCACCAAGCTTAAGAGTTGCAACGGGGAGTATCTTAGTAAGATCTGGCAATTTATCTTCCTCAACTTCTTTTTTCAGTTTACTCGGTACGCGCATTGAAATTTTTGTAATGTCGGTGGAAAGATATCCAAGTCCTGGAATCTCTTTTGGAACTGGCTGAAATCCAACTATGTATTTTGAATCATCAACAAGGTTTTTGTCACGTAAATACTGACAAAATAATCCAACACTCTTTACTCCGAATTTTGAAAATGATTCTCCTAAATCAAACCAAGTGAAATGTTCAGTCTCATTTCTAGGTATATTTTTTACTGCATCTTCAAAGGCATCACTCAACTCTTTTTGAAAAGGCTTAGCTAGTTCAGTCATCCCGTAGTAATCTCGATCCGAAAGACCTTTTACTGCGATATCTGGACCACCACGGAAGTACGCAATACTTCCAAGACAATCAACTGCGCTTGCTAATTCTTCGGCTTGATAATCCCGTTCTGCTGGAAATAGAAAATTCGGCTCTTTTCCAACTCCAACTTTCACCGCTACTTGCCAAGCCTCATTGTTCAAAGAAAGAAGTTTTCCATTTCGAACAAACCCATCACCAATCGCTCCTAAAGCTCCCATTCCGGCAAGATCTTCATTCCAGGGATTGAGTGCTAGTGCAAAATGAAAGGCAAGAGCACTGGCGGAACATTCTTCTCCCTTAAGTCCAAACTGAAGTGGATTTACGAGATGAACAACATCATCAGGAGTTCCAATAACTGCGTGATGATCAAGGATTAGGATTCTTTTCTTATAGCAATTAAATTTCTTTAACTCCTCAATCATGCCAGAGGCAAAATCAGCAAATACAAAAAAAATAGAGGAGCTGTCCCTAATTATCTTCTCGACAATTTCAGGATACGGCTTTTCTAAACAACCACGATGGATGTGATAACCTTCACGATCAAATGCTTTAGCTAAAATTGCCCCAGATGTCAGTCCATCCGTATCATTATGATGTAAAATGAAAACTTCAGAAGCTCTGCTTTCTTTAACAAAGAGAGCAGCTTTTTGAAGCGCGCTTTTAATATTCAACTTTAAGGTCTCCTAAATCAATTTTTTTATAATTTGTTATCTTATTTTTTAGTGCGGACGTGCGCAGTTCAAGCCATATTCTAAATTTTTCAACAAGCTCCTCATCAGCTACTCTGGTAGCTTTAAATTTTTTACTTGAGTCACTTGGCAAATGAGCTCCATTGACTGAATAAAAAGCTCCAGCGGCTGCTCCAGAAGCACTACCTTGGGGATTTTCTAACGTCCTTACTTCAACACCACTTACTGCTGAGATTACTCTGATTAATGATTTAACTTCTGAACCACCACCAAGTGCTACGATGAAAGACTGAGCAGCGTGGATCACTCCCCTACTTTTTAGCTCTTGAATATTAAGTCCGATCCAGAATCCTAAATTCTCAATCATCGCAGCCGCAAACTCTGAGGGCCCATTAATTTCTCCTTGTAACAATGTTGGTAGATCAATTCGCCAGTCTGGAGAACCTGGATTAACATAAGGGTAGAAAATAATTCCCTGCCTCTCTTCACTTTTATTAATAACCCCATCAAGATTCTCTGGCCCGCCTTGATAAATATTTCTTGCACGGAGAAGATCAAAAGTAGCACCAGAGCTATTGATAGATGCTTCCATCTGAAAACCGATCCCTCTAGATGGAGAAGAAAATGTGACCCCACAGTTGTATCCATCTTCTAATCGAGGTTTATCCTTTATGTTAACGATTACCTGAGCGACTGTACCGATATTTATTATTGGGGCATCTCCACTAATTCCAAACAAAGCTGCTTGCTGATCCCCTAAAACAGAGGAAAGAGGTATTCCATCAATAGTTCCAAAATTAGAAAATGATTCTCTTATT
>CAZYRE010000040.1:0-10308 GCA_964650155.1 uncultured Bdellovibrionales bacterium | reverse complement strand
AAAGGAGTGAGGGGCTTGCCATCTATGGTAGTGGCTAGTACTCCCGATCGTTGTATAGAGAGTCCAGCAGCTTTTATCGTTGAACCGGTACACTCAGCTTTGGCTAATCCTATTAATTTTTTTAAACTTTGTAAGATCTCTTCAGGCGATTGCTCTATTCTTCCATCAGGTAACTCTTCTGTCTTTATACCAGCAGTTCCTTGCCAATGAATCTTCCCTGATTCATCAACAAGGATTCCTTTAGATCCGCTTCCTCCTTGGTCAAGGCCTAAATATAGATCTGACATTAAATTGGATCCTCTGGAATAAGGATTAGCTTCCCTTCTCTTCTAATCTCTCCATTCTTTTCAAGAAGCTTTAGTGCCCGACTCACCATCTCTCGTGAAGTACCAACAATCTCTGCGAATTCTACCTGATTTGTCAGCTCGTATCTTCGCCAATATCCCACTGGGGTATTAACCTTCTCACCCAACTCTTTAAGCTGAGCTAAAACACGGCTTGTAGTATCAAGAAGCGCTATTCCTGCCGCCCTTGAAGCCATGTGATGTAACCGCTGAGCTAATAATTTTAGCAATGCCTGTTCAACTCCTCGATGTGTCTCACAGTGCTTTTTAAAAGCATAAGCAGAGACAACTAAAACTTCACATCTCGTTGCAGCTTCAACAGAGGCACTCCTTCTAGCTCCTAAAATTAATGCCAACTCACCAAAGCATTCACCCTGTTCAATAAATGCCAAAACAAACCTACTACCATCAGGGCCAACTCTTACGACACGCGCTGTTCCATGTAGCAAAATTCCTAGGGACTGATCATCCTCATCTTCTCGTACAATGTATCTGCCAGGCTCTACCACAACTGTACGGCCAATTTTAGACAGTGCTTGGATCTCTTCAGGTGGTAATTTTCCGAGTATGTTCATATTGTAACCTGTGCCTAACTTACACCAATTGAACGATATCACCTGAGAATTTTCAGGCAAAGCTTCATTCTTCGAGCGTAGTTATACCATTTGGTTTTAGTACACGGGACATCTCTTCTTGACTCATCGTCGTACCTGCGCCACATAGAATTCTATCCATTGACCTATCAGGGATAGATAATACCTGCCCTGTACTTGGCAAGGTAAGTCGCAATCGGTCACATGTGGCAAGATCGCAATCCGCTGTTGAGATAATCAGCGAATCCTCATTTACATGTTGTTCCAGTGTCGTTCTAACTCCCAAATTCAGGATAACTTCACCTTCTTTAAATTCCTCCTGATACATTTGAATGAGGTTAGAGAGAGATCTTACATGCCATTTAGATCGTCCACTCTCATCAAAAGCAGCTGGGGTTAATGCGATCAATTCTGAAAAATAATTGTTCAGAAATCCGATCGATTTGGCAACAAATTGCTTATACTCAATTTTAGTATTGGAAATTATCTCTAACTCTCGATGTAACCTCTTTGTATTATCACGCACGACTTCATATGATTCTGCCAAGCTTGATAAATCAGCCGCCCTTACAATTTGTGCTTCAAGTGACCTAGGCTTTGCCTTGGCATGTGTATCCTCAATGTCATTTTTGACCCCATGACAGAATTCTAATGGAGCCCCCAAGGAACGAAGTAGGCGGAATGAATAAAGTGCTGCCGCCTCCTCTTCTGTTGCGACTCCCATCGCTAAGGGATCCATCCCTTTTAGGACATCATGTCCACGTGCTGCGGCTCTAATACGAGGTAAATTTGGATTGAGTCCGTATTCCCAACAACCTTGCGCTATTTTTAAGGCAGCTCGACACATAGGCCGAACATGGTGTTTAACATTATGATACGGGTGCGTATCACCCCCCGGATAGGCAAGTTCAATTCGACGTTCAAATTCAGTAACTATCCCAGCTAATCTCTGTAAACTTTCAATATGTGAACCTGGAACATGTAACGATCCCTCAGTGTCCGATTGTATTCCACTCAATTCCTGCTCTTCTTCTCTTTCAATTTGATTATTCATTTATGCCTCCCTATTTCTAGGGATGCTGACACAGAAATTAACCACGGCCTAATAAGTGTGAGTAAAGTCACATTAATATTATCTATGTCTAGGTTATGGGTTAAACTACTTTGAAATAAACTCTGCCTTTACCAACTCCGGTATAAACTTAGATTTGGCAGCCATATCCAAGAATAACTGAATTGATTCCCTGCCATCATCCCCTAAATCAAGGGTTTTTTCATTTACATACATACCGACAAATTCATCAGCTTCCGCAGTGGATAATCCGCGGCCATATGTAAGCGCATACTTAAGTGCTTCTGATCTATTATCTAAGGAGTGCCGAATACTTTTATTTAACGCTTGATAACTAGCACTCATTCCTTCGGTACCAAGATCTTTACGAACAACATTTACTCCAAGAGGCAAAGGAAGTTTTGTTTTCTTAAACCACCATTCTCCTAAATCGCCAATGGTTACTAATCCATCTTTATGTGAGGTAATCTGTCCTTCATGAATTAAGAGGCCCGCATCAACTTCTTTATCTATTACTCGCTTCTGAATGTGATCAAAGAATGTATTAACTAATTCGACTTTAAGTCCTTTCTCTTCCAGGAAAAGTTTTAGCGCTAATGTTGCACTTGTCTTTTCACCAGGGATGGCGATGGATTTTAATTTTCTAAGATCTCTTTCGCCGTCACTGCGGACAACTAATCGCGGACCGTAATTCTCCCCGCCCATTGAGGCGCCACAAGAAAGTATCGAATACTTATCAGCGATATATGCATAAGCGTGTACGGAAACTGCCGTAACTTCAAGCTCTCCCTTCATGGCCATATGGTTAAGGGATTCAATATCTTTTAGTTCATGTTTGAAATCATACCCTGGAATGTTAACGGCTCCGCTCTGTAGCCCATAAAACATAAAAGCATCATCTGCATCAGGGGAGTGATAAATAGTAATTGTCTTCATAAATAACTTATAAAAGCAGGATTCAATGTTTACGGTTTACAGTATACAGTGAACTGTAAACTATGAAGTCTCAGAAAACCATATATATCAATCATCACCCAAGCCCCAACTGTGAGGCGCGACCTGCCGGTACCGTTATAGATACGGTAATTGTCCACGCTACTGTCATCAATACATTGGCTGATGTGATAAAGAAATTCTCAGACCCTGCGGCTAAGGCTTCAGCTCACTATACCATCGATAGAGACGGAACAATTGCATCTCACGTTCCAGAAGAGAAAAAAGCTTGGCATGCTGGGGAATCTCGGATGCCCGATGGACGAACTGGGGTTAATGCATTCTCTATAGGGATAGAACTAGTAAATCTCAATGACGGATATGACCCATATCCAGTGCCACAGGTTGAAGCACTAATGTCTTTAATTAAGGCAATCTCTCGTCGCCACCCAATTAAACATATCCTTCCCCACTACGAAGTTGCGCACCCTCCAGGGCGTAAATCTGATCCGAAGGGATTTGATTTCTCTAAGATTAAGATCAAAGATTAAGCCTTATGGATGAGCTTTCCTCCCTAAAAGACCGTATAATACGTGGTACAAAAATATCACGGGAAGAAGCCGCTCTTCTTTGGAGTAAAACTTCTGTAACTGAACTTGGTTCATTGGCGGCATCAGTTAGAGAACGTCTCCATCCGAATAAAATTGTCACTTATTTGATCGATCGAAATATTAATTACACTAATGTGTGCAATTCCGATTGTACTTTCTGCGGATTTTACCGTCCAAGTTCTAAACATCCCGAAGCGTATGTTCTTTCAAAAGATATATTAGGGAAGAAGATCGAAGAGACATTAGCTTATGGAGGGACTCGCATTCTTCTTCAAGGCGGTCACAACGACGATCTGAAATTTGATTTCTATGTCGATATGATTTCCTGGATTCATTCAAAGTACCCAATTGAACTTAATGCATTCTCCCCCTCTGAAATTAAGCAAATGATGAAAGTTTCTGGACTTTCTGCTGAAGATGTTTTGCAAACGCTAAAAGATGCAGGACTTAAGGGATTACCTGGTGGTGGAGGTGAGATCCTTGATGATGAAATTCGCAGTGTTGTAAGCCCAAAGAAGATTAAGGCAGATGCGTGGATCGAGATAATGGAAGTTGCTCAGAAGTTAGATCTTACTACCACTGCCACCATGGTAATCGGATTCGGTGAAACACTTGAACATCGCTTAAATCACCTCGAAAGACTTCGCAGTCTTCAAGAACGGAGCCAAGCTCGTGGGCATGAAGGATTTAATGCTTTTATTTCTTGGCCTCTGCAGCACAACGAAAATACATCCATGGGTAGAAGCAAAAGAGCTTCCACTTTCGGTGCCGGTCCAGTTGAATACCTAAAGAACATAGCGCTAAGTAGAATTTTCTTAGATAACATCCCGCATCATCAAGCCAGTTGGCCATCCTGCGGTCCTGATATAGCAGCAATTGGACTTCATATGGGCTGCGATGATTTTGGAAGTACTATGTTAGAAGAAAATGTTGTTTCTCAGGCTGGTGGCCATACTGCCAAAGAGCCGATGATGACTCCAGAGGATCTCGCATTTCATATCAAACGCGCGGGATTTATTCCGGCTCAGAGAAACACTTCTTTTGAAATATTAAAGGTAATTGAATAGTTATTGTGGACCCAGGCGGAATCGAACCGCCGGCCTCGTCATTGCGAACGACGCGCTCTCCCAGCTGAGCTATGGGCCCAAGAGGTAAATTAACGGAAAGAATAATCCAATTGGGCGTTACCGTAAACATCTGCCCATTCCATATTACAAAGATGAAAAATCTGAGAAGTGGAATACCCTCTAGCTTGTAAGATTTTTGCGGCAGTTGCACCTACAGGTCGTTCTGCAAAGTCTCGGGCTATAAATATAATTGCTGGTTCTATGATGTGCCTAAAGGGATTTTTTGCTGTAACGTATTCATTAAATTTCTTCTGATCCTCTGAGGAGCTACTCACTAATTCAGCTGCATACTGATTAGTGATCCAATGCAACTTTGTACATAGATTAGCGATAAAATGCCGTTGGACGACCACTAAAGTTTGATCAAATGCTCCAATCATTGCTTCTTTCGGTGAAGCTATGAGTTCAGAGAGCAAACACTTTGCGTACAGTTTCTCCATGCTTCGATAGAGAGCAAGTGAAAATTGATCTGTAGTAAAAAAAGGACGTCCCTTCTCGCCGAAAAATTCTTCTCGGGTCTCGCTCGGTAATCTATCAATTATCCTAGCGGCAAGGGATCTTATGTGATCTGTCCCCCCGTTATTTGCTAAATCTAATAAAGAAAAACACAACCTATGCCGCTGAGCTTCTCCCTTCCCGATCATTAAATCAATTCTTGGATTGGTGTGATCTAATATTTGATTACTGTGACTAATAGCTCTTAAACTATCATCCACTCTTGAATGTGCTGAAACTAGTTCTGTAGTAAAGTCTCCCCCGGCAAAACCAGCCCCAAAAAGTGCTAGTGGTTCTGTGTAAGTCTCAAAGAGTGGGCCATCGGAGGCCATTAATGAGATAGCTAACCTAAATGCCTCTGTAGCTATTTCCCGTCGCTCATATGGGGAAGCTTGCGCATTAATTTTCTCACCAAAACTTTCTAATTGTTGCATCGCCCTAAATACACCTTCTCTACTGCCTTCCTTAAGAAGACCTATAACAACGCTAGGGGTCAGAGGTGCAAATCCGCGACCATAATCATCCTGACCCTGTAGAGCATCCTGTGATTCAGGATGTGATTCAAAATCTGTCATGAAATGAGCGGCAAAATAGGCAAGATTGAGAAAGGCAATTCGTTATCACCTTCACATTGAACCTTTGTAAGATCAGGGGTAGTCTTAGTCAATAAACATTGAATATTCGGTCCATTATGCCACTTAAAAAGCGTTCATTATCAGGGATTCAACCAAGCGGCGAGGTTCATATTGGGAATTATCTTGGGATGATTCGGCCAGCACTTGCACTACAGGAACAGTATAACTGCATCTATTTTATTGCTGACCTTCATTCAATTACATCCCTAAAAGATGGTGCAAAAATCCGTGAGTATACTTTTGATCTAGTAGCTACGTGGTTAGCGCTTGGGCTCGATGTCAAAAAGCACATCTTCTTCCGTCAATCAGATGTAACTTGTGTAGCAGAATTTGCTTGGTACCTCTCCTGCTTTACCGGCATGGGACTTTTAGAAAAGTGTCACGCATATAAAGATAAAGTTTCTCAAGGGAAGGATGCTTCTCACGGACTTTTTGCTTACCCAGTATTAATGGCCGCAGACATTCTTATGTACGATGTGGATATCGTGCCTGTGGGTAAGGATCAAAAGCAGCATGTAGAAGTTGCCCGTGACATCGCTGGATCAATTAACGCTGTCTACGGTAAAGATCTAATTAAACTACCTGAACCTAGAATTAGTGAAGATGTAATGATGATCCCAGGCCTTGATGGACAGAAGATGTCGAAATCCTACGGCAATACAATTCCTCTTTTTGCAACTGAAAAGGGTTTAGAGAAGCTAGTAATGTCCATAAAAACCGATAGTACTCCCTTAGAGTCACCCAAGACATTAGATGGATCGCTAGTAGGACAACTCTTTTCCCTATTCTCTACAAAAGCTCAATACGGAGATCTAAAAGAGAGAATGCTGAAAGGCGGAATGGGTTGGGGTCATGCTAAGAAGGAATTATTCGGAGTTATCAACGATCACATTAAAGCTCCTCGCGAAGAATTTAATCGCTTAAAGGCTGATGAAGGATTTCTTATCTCAGTACTCGATAGTGGGGCCGCACGTGCTCACGAGATTGCAAAACCTGAACTTCAGAAGTTGCGTGATTGCTTCGGCTTTAGAAATACTCTTTGAGCTGTAATGAACGAAACTCCAAAAATATCTGTCCTGGCCATTGGTAATGAACTCCTTGATGGTCGAGTGACGGACACTAATTCTACCTGGATCGGATTTGAGCTTCGTAAAATTGGATTATCACTTTTTAGAACTACGACTTGTGGCGATACGATCGAGGAAATTGTTAGTTCTCTGAAAAATCTATTTGAAAAAAGTGATTTGGTAATTATTTCTGGTGGTCTTGGGCCAACTACTGATGATCTTACTAGGGAGGGCGTTGCTAAACTTACCGGGGTTACTTTAATTCAAGATAAGGCCTCTCTTACTCATATAGAATCGTATTTCTCGCGCAGGAATCGGCCCGTAAACGAGGCGAATAAACGACAATCTTTTCTGCCTCAGGGAGCAACTTACATAGAGAACCCCGTGGGTTCAGCCCCAGGATTTTTATTTAATCTAAGTTTACACGGCACTACCAAGACAATCTTCGCCCTACCCGGCGTTCCAATGGAACTTAAAGATATGTGCCGGGATTCAGTGTTTCCAAATATCGCTTCGCGGTTTCCTCATATACGTCCACGAGCAGAGGTTGGCTTTAGAGTTTTCGGGCTTCCTGAATCAGAAATTGGTCAACGTTTAGTAGATAAAAAATTACCGTCTGATATTGAGATCTGTTACCGTGTAATTTTTCCTGAGATAGAGGTTCTGCTTCGCCATCCTGATGAGAAAGTTCTTGCTGATGCACTTTCTGTGGCTACTTCCGCAATTGGATCAGAGTTTATATTGGGCGACTCTCCAAACCTTGGTCTTGATTCAGTAGTAATGAATCTCTGCCTGGCAAATCAACTAACTTTGGCAACAGCAGAATCATGCACTGGGGGTATGTTAGGGGAAATTATCACTGCGATTCCTGGCTCATCGAGGTTCTATTTAGGCGGGGTCGTTTCGTACAGTAATGAACTAAAAGAAATGTTACTTGATGTGCCTACCAAGCTTATCAACACTCATGGTGCTGTTAGCAAAGAAGTCGCCGAAAGTATGGTGATTGGTCTAAGACAAAGAACTAAAGCGGATTATGCTATTTCGATAACTGGAGTCGCCGGGCCTGATGGGGGCACAGAGGAAAAGCCAGTCGGTACTGTCTTTATAGGATGCGCTTCAAAATCAGGGATTGTTACCCAAAAAATATTTCTTCCCGCCTCAAGGGAACGAATCAGACGATACTCTGCTTGTGTTGCTTTGGATTTAGTGCGGCGGTCAATTCTTGGACTGCCACTCAAAGAATAAAAAATAAAGCGCCACCAGGATTACTCCTGATGGCGCTCTAAATATCTACCTGTCCTTAATCTTACTGAATCAGCTGTAGAGCTAGAGATGGTTGCTGATTAGCCTGGGCCAAGATGGATGCACCGGCTTGTTGCAAGATGCTGAGTCGAGTTAACTCGGCAGCTTCAGAAGCAACGTCCACGTCTCGGATTCGGCTTTCGGCAGCTAGGAAGTTTTCTCTAGCAACTTGCAAGTTCTGAATAGTGATATCAAGTCGGCTTTCAGCAGCTCCCAATAGACCTCTATTTCTTGTAACAGTTGAAATAGCGCTACTGATAGCATCAAGGGCCAATCGTGAAGCGGATTGGGATTCAATTTCAGTACTACCTTGAATCGAGTAAAGTGGTGCTGAAAGGTTCTGTCCGGCTAATCCAAGCGCTGTAAGTGTAGCTTGCACACCTGAGTATGTTACTTGCGATAGGGATGTTCCATCGAACCCTACCTGGAACAACACTTGTCCACCACCAGAAAGTAGCTTTAAGCCGTTAAATTCTGTGGTGATGGCGATACGTTCAATTTCCGAACTAAGCGCCTCGAACTCGTTTTGTAGAGCGGATCTTTGCACGTTACTGAACACACCGTTAGCTGATTGTTCAGCAAGTTCTGCAAGACGGCTAAGAACGGATGTAATCTGGTTAATAGCTTGGTCAGCGATAGCAATAACTGAAATCGCGTCGTTCGCGTTTCTGATAGCGACAGATGCTACACGCGAGTCAGATTTTAATTGCTCAGCGATAGCTAGACCGGCGGCGTCGTCTCGAGCTTTGTTAATACGTA
Organism: uncultured Bdellovibrionales bacterium; assembly: GCA_964650155.1. Lineage (GTDB taxonomy): Bacteria > Bdellovibrionota_C > UBA2361 > UBA2361 > J135 > JAWXBT01. The sequence goes on along the minus strand of CAZYRE010000040.1, from coordinate 1,370 downwards.
AACCGGATGATAACCGCTCATATGCAGTACCAAGAGTTTTCGTTGTTTGTTCTAAGTTTCGTTGCGCTTGTAGCGATGCAACGTTGGTACGTAGGTTAATTCCCATAGCCTAATCTCCGTGGCAAAAAGAAATAGCGAAATAATTACGAACCATGCACCTGTCCCTTTTTTCCTTGGACTGTGCGCAAAGCGGTTCTGTAAGTGACTAGTGCAAATGGTTTGCCAACTCGAATGAACGATCTACAAAGTCGATTTTACGAGCCTTCAAGCTCAGGTTCTGGGCCAGAATATCGTGCCCTTATATCATCAACTTTGCTAACGTATTGTTGAGTTGTTTCAGGAAGATATGGGGCTACATGATAGTAGTCCCCAGGGTTAAATCCATCTTTCATTGCTGCAGCCTGCGCAGAGGAGACTCTCCCCTCACCTGCATTGTACGCGGCTACGGCAAGCTTTTCCAAAGAGGCAGAATCTGCCGCAGGTCTCGTTGCCTTTCCGTTTGGCAAATTCTTTTCGGCGTTGAATAAATCATGGAGGTATCGAAGATATGATATTCCTAGCTCTGCATTCTGCTCTGGATTAAACGGATCATACTCCTCTTCCTTATTAATCCTGCCAAGAAGATCCCGTCCAGTATCATCTAATAATTGAAAAAGTCCCTTGCTCTCATGACCATCCTTACTAATAGCTTTTGGATCGAATCCTGATTCCGCCTCTGCAACCGCCGTAGCAAGTGTGGGATCAACTCCGTACTTTGCACCAAAGGCAGAAGTTAGTTTCATTACTTCTTCCGCCTTATCTTTCTGACTTAATCCCTGGTAAGCATTAGGGACCCGAACCCGTTTGGCCTCTAATAGTGTCGGTGTTTTGACACCCTCACCCCCAACTTCTGGATCAATATCTAACCGATTGAAGTCTGCCATCATCATCTCTGGTGGGGGCGTTCGGTAACTTGCCATCGGACCAGTATCCACCCCTTTGGGTTCAACAGGACCAGCAATTTCCCCTGTTGTTTTAGTATCTTGCTTGTGAAATGGAGAGATATCCCTAAGTAATGATTTAAATTCTCCTATCTTTCCTTCATCCTTTCGGACAGGCGCTCCTATCTTGGGGGCCAAGTCTGCCAGTGAATTATTGAAGGTAATCTTCATCTCTAAATGCTCTCCTACTACCTATACATGGCATTTGCCGTGCCAGTGTAAGTGTTCGGAAAGCCGTAATTTCATAAAACCTAGTGTCATGTTAACAACAAGGTTTACAGAATATTAAATCCTTAAATAATTTATGAGATTATTAATTATCCCTTTAATTATTGTCATGAATTGCACCCTCTGTTTAGGAGAAGCTCCTAACAAATTACGTATCGGGGT
>CAZYRE010000039.1:11786-19211 GCA_964650155.1 uncultured Bdellovibrionales bacterium | reverse complement strand
GTGTTTGGCCCAGAGTAAATTTAAGTAACTTAAAGGAGTTAGCCCTACTTATATATCGTTACAAACTAACCTCTAAGTGGCCGATTTTTCTAATCATCAGAGATCCCCTCATCCCAGAACGTACGTTCGCCGATATTAGAAGCGTTAACTATTGTAATTATTGGATATGGCCGCACTAGCCGAAACGACCAAGAAGAAAATTGTATTTTGGAGTGGAGTCTCTGTGCTCTCAGTTCTAGCTGTTCTTTTACTACTACTTGTTCTTGCTGCGATCTTCCCAAATCAATTCGAAGCTATGGGAATTACTATGTTTCATAACCGGGAAACAGGCGTCTTTGCCGATTGCTTTTCCGACTCCGGGGCCAACGTGCCAGCTTGCAAGCTTAAGACAAAGAAAGCTCTCCATGAGCGAATATTTGATTTCTATTCAGACCCTAAAAGCACCAGAAAGCCTAGGATCATTCCGTTTACCTTCGACTAAACATCCAGACAAAAAAAAGAAGGTTTGACTTATGTATGCATATAGCATATATATTACATGCCATGAGCATACTGAATGAACAACTAGATTCCTTACAAAGTGAAAGAGCTGCTCTCCAAGGTAACATCTATACAACTGAGGGCCCATCACTACACGACTCACTTCTAACTACTTTTAATGGTCTAGAAGGGAAAATTGGATTGGTAGGAGGAACTTTTGATCCCCTTACTATGGCACACCTCGAATTAGGCATAAATGCTAAGACCATTTTTAACTTAGATCACGTTGTATACATGCCAACTAATCAGAATCCACTAAAGGGACATCTGCCTCTCTTCTCTGACGAACAACGACTTTCTCATCTTCGCGGGGCATTAGATAAAATCTCTGATTTTTATGTTTCTCCAATAGATCTAACCCCTGGGAAAACAACATATACAGTAGATACCCTTAGGCAGATTAGGGCAGAGGTCGCTGAAGATGCAGAATTGTACTTACTAATGGGAGCAGATTGCCTCAAAGATCTACACCGCTGGAAAGATTATGAGAAAATCTTTGATTTAGCGACCATCGTACCTACATCTCGAGATGGATTCTCAAAAGAAGATGTAGATGCACTAGATGAGTTAACAGAGGCGCAAAAGAAATCTCTTAAAATACACCTGCTCAACGGGAACAACACTATTTCATCCTCACAAATTAGGTCCGCTCTTGAACATGGAATAATTATGGACACATCACTACCTGATAATGTCGCTCAATCGATACGAGAATGGTGGCCTGAAAGATACGGCAATACGCCGTTAACTCAATCACACGTTGGAGTCCCAAAATGAATAGTCCTGGAGAACAAATTGAAAAACTCATTATCCCAGAAACACAACTACACGCAGAGTTAACAGCCCCTAGCCAAGAGATAACGGAACTGGCGCGAGGTAACTTTCTGCGCTTAGCCAAAAGAGGAAGATGGGAATTTGTAAGTCGGATTAACTGTACAGGAGTAGTTACTGCTATACCTCTAACAGAAGACAATGAACTTGTTTTAGTAAAGCAGTTTAGAATTCCTATCAACAAAGAAACGCTCGAATTTCCTTCCGGACTCATTGGAGATGAAGTGACGGAAGCCGCAGAAGATGCAGTAACTGCGGCAGAGAGAGAGCTATTTGAGGAATCCGGATACGGTGCGGGAAACTTTAAATTTCTTGGTCAATCTGCGGTGTCACCTGGCCTAACGGACGAAACCGTTTCGTACGTATTAGCAACTGAATTAAAAAAAATTGGGATGGGTGGAGGAGTCGGCGACGAACACATCACCGTATTAACAGTTCCAATTGAGGAAATTGACTCATTTCTTGCAGAAAACAGAGCAAAAGGGATAATCATAGACCGCAAACTTGAAGGTGGTATTAGGGAACTTGAAAAATTTGTGGCTAACAAGAAACAACTTGAAAGATTTTCACCGATCCTTAATAGGAAAGTAAGTATTGAACCAGCCAAATTTACAGGATCAACTTTTGGAACTGCCCTAGGTGATGCTCTTGGATTACCGGTGGAAACTATGACCCCTGAAAATATCAGGGAACAATTTACACGCGTGGAATCTTTCCTCCCGCCAAACACTAACAAATGGATCTCCTCTTCCCTATTAGGCACGACCTCTGATGATACAGTGCTGACATTAGCTATTTTGGATGCGTTTGCCGTAACCGGTGGTTACGATCGCGACGCAATTTCTTTATTCCACGTCAAAGCACTCAAAAATTCCCCCGAGGGTTGGGGCAAATCATCAATCGAAGGGGTTAAACGTGTTGGCGCAGGTGGAGAATGGGACGGAAGAGAAGATAAAAGACGCTCTAGTTTAGGCACAGGAAATGGCGTGGCTATGAAAATAGCACCAGTTGCTATGCATGCATTACTTAAAGAATTAAATAGAAGCGAGTTTGTTTCAGTAGTTGCAGATATTGCACTCCTTACTCATCCTACAGGATTGGGATTAGCTTCCGGATTAGCTCAAGCGGCAGGAGTTTACTATTGCCTAGCAAACGATCCTACGAGCTTTAATAAATCAGATTTTATTGATTTCGTTCACGACACTACAAGTGAAGCACTTACATATTTTCCAGATGATAGAGAGACGAAATCTTTACTTGATAGAATTAAAGCTCTAAAAACAATTGATTTAGCTGATCCAAAAGAAATATCCAGGGCTTTTGGATCTGGTGATTGTTATGCACTAAATTCAGTTCCATTCTCCTTGGCCTACTTTCTTAAAAATCCAACCTCTGCCTCAAGCATTATTGATGTAGTGAATGCTGGTGGAGACACTGATTCAAACGGGGCAATAGTCGGAGCCCTTGTCGGAGCGTTAAATAAGAAAGAATCATTACCTAGTGAATTAATTGACCAGTTACCTGATAATTCGAGAATCTCTACCTCCATAGAGCGGTTTTTTAGACAATATGGGGTAAAAGTTTCCTAAGATTCAATGATTAGGTAAACTCCGGCTTTCGAATATTGGCTGGAATTAATGCAACCTAACCGTCCTGAAATACTAGCGCCTGTCGGCACATGGGAGATGTGTTTAGCCGCAGTACATAACGGCGCCGATGCCGTGTATTTAGGTATGCCGGGATTTAATGCCCGCGGTCGAGCCAAAACATTTTCTATTGAGGAACTAAAAGAAATTATCAACTACTGCCACCTTTATGGCGTAAGAGTCCTACTTGCATTCAACGTCCTTATCTTCGAACGGGAAATTAGGGACGCTGCTCAATTACTTGAAGAGATCCTACCTCTTCGCCCAGATGCGCTGATTGTTCAAGATATTGGACTTATCCGTTTGATTAAAGAGATAGCTCCTGAACAGGTGGTTCATGCATCTACTCAGATGACTATTTCAAACCATGAAGCAATCGAAATAGTTTCTGAACTTGGGATTAAGCGATATGTATTAGCCCGAGAACTGTCCATTCCAGAAATAAAAAGAATTCGTCAAAATACAACAGCCGAACTAGAAGTTTTTGTCCATGGGGCACTCTGCGTAGCTTACTCTGGACAATGCCTTACAAGTGAGAGCCAAGGCGGAAGATCTGCTAACCGTGGTCAATGCGCACAAGCTTGTAGGTTACCTTATGATCTAATTGTGGACGGTGAGAAAAAAGATTTAGGCTCAAGGCAATATTTACTTTCGCCAAAAGATTTATGTGGTCTGACAGAAATTCCTGAACTGCAACAACTAGGGATAAATTCGTTTAAGATTGAAGGTAGGCTGAAAACTCCTGAATACGTAGCGAGCACGGTCCAAAGTTATCGTCGCAAAGTGGACGGGGAGGCATTTAGTCATATCGATCCTGTCCATGAGATGAAGGTCACATACTCCAGAGACTACTTCTCTGGCTGGCTAAATGGCGTGGATCATCAACAACTAGTTGATGGTCGCTATAGCGACCATCATGGCCATAATGTTGGTGAAATTACTGATGTTGGAACTATATCTATTAAGGTTGATAGCTCCTATCCACTAGCTGCCGGAGAAGGGATCCTTTGTGTCGATTTTGATAGAGGTACAGAATTAGGCGGAAAAATTTATTCAGTTAGAAAACTATCAGCAACTGAATACGATGTAAGATTCCTGCCTGACTTTCCTATACAAAATCTTAAGTCAGGCATGCAGGTCTTTGTTAATAGCTCTGATGCCCTTACTAAAAAATTAAGACAATCTTTTAGTGATCGCGAACAATTAAAACGAATTCCTATTGATCTTAATATCACAGGAAAGGTCGGCTCATCCTTAACTGTGATCGCAACTGATGATTCAGGAAACTCTGTAACAGTAAAAAGTGATTCACTTTTAGCTTCTGCAAATAAAGCCCCTCTTACCCGGGAATTTGTACTCGAAGAGTTATCTGCACTTGGAACCACACCTTTTGAATTAAGAAATAGCTCGATTAATTTAAACGGAGATCTCTTTCTTAATCACCGAGAGCTTAAAGAGTTACGCCGTAAATTCGTTTCCGCACTTTCAGAAACCAGAAGTTCCAAGACCCCAATCAGCATAACCAAAGCAGAAGTCGCATTACAAAAATTAAATTCTCAATTAACTTCTACTAGCAGTAGAACTACCCCTGCCCTCTCTGTACTCATTAGGGACAGCGCCCATATCTCTGCACTGAAAGGGTGCAACATTGAATGTGTTTATCTTGATTATGAGTTCGGTAAGGAATACGAGAATTCTGTCGAGGAGCTACGCAATCTCGGATTTAAAGTGGGGATAGCTACTACCAGGATTTTAAAACCCGGCGAACTTGGACATCTAAAGCAAATCGATAGATTAAAACCTGATGTAGTTTTAATTAGAAATCTAGGCGCACTTCACTTTTTTAAAGATCGAGGACACTCATTAGTAGGTGATTTCAGCCTAAATGCCTCAAATTCACTAACTGCTAACTGGCTAATCGGTAAAGGTCTATCCAGAATCTGTCCTTCATACGATCTTAACCGAGAACAACTCATTGAGTTCTGCCAATCCGCTAAAAATATTCCCCTGGAGATCACAATTCATCAGTACATGCCAACATTCCATATGGAACATTGCGTATTTGCAGCTTTCTTAAGTAATGGATCCAGTTTTAGAGATTGCGGCAGACCCTGCGAAAAGCACAAAGTTGAAATTCGCGATCCGCAAGGAGTTCTGCATCCTCTTAAAGCTGATGCGGAGTGTCGAAATACCGTGTTTCAGGGTAAACCCCAAAGCGCATCAAGGCTTGTGCCAGAACTTCTCTCCCTAGGTGTTAGAAACTTCAGGATCGAAGCCCTCTTTGAGAAAGAGAGTGAATTGCGTGAAAAGATAAACGCCTATAATGATCTATTATCCAACAAGCTCCAGCCTGAGCAATTGTTTAAGCGACTCGGTGTTGTAGAGCGATATGGAGTAACTGAAGGACAACTTTATAACATCCGAACATGGCAAGATCGAAAAAAAGAATAGACACAGCTCTTTCGGACCTACGCAAATTAGTTCGTGAAATCGATCGTGAAATCCTAAAGCTGTTATCCGAACGTGAAATTACGACTGATTATATTGGTTACGCTAAAATTTTAGCAGACCTGCCAGTTCGAAATAGAAAGTTAGAGGCCCAATTCCATAAAGAACGTGCACGTTGGGGTAAAAAACTCGGATTGGATTCTGAGATGATTGAAAAGCTTTTTAAAACAATTCTTATGAACTCAATTCGTCGACAGAGAAAAATCCGCACCACTAAGAAAAAATAGCCTTGAACGCAAAAAGCGGGGCCAAGTGGCCCCGCACCAGAGCAAATGGGTAGCGAAAATTTATTTAAGAATTACTTCATCACGCTCAGTACGTGCTGCGGTATTACTTCCCTTGTTTCCCTTGGAAAGGTCCCAACGATCAACAACTTTTGGTTGAACTGCTGTTGGACGAGAAGGATACCCGGATTCCTCAGGGTCATATGAAGTGACATACTTGGTCTGGAAAAGTGTCAATGGATAAGTTTGTTCGGCTAAATGACGAACAGGTATGCGCTCAAGATTCATCGGAGCAGATCCGCCACGCAAAAGTTTTGTTACCTCCATTGATTTTCCAATCTCAACAGAGCCAGAAGAAAGGATCATAGAGGTAGCTGGATCAATCAATCGAACGTTTACATATACAGTATCTGGTGAAGCCACATATGTTCCAGCCAAGATAGCAGCTAAGTCATGTGAACGTTTAATCGCACCAACATCTCTGGAAAGAGTAAATTCTCCAGCATCAGCCATAAATTGGAGTGCCTCACCTTGGCGTAGCTCAACTACGTCATATCCACGCATAACTAGTTCACTGATCAACTGTTCAGCAAACACTCTTCCAAAAGCCGAAGTTGCATATAGATCATTAAGATTCGCAATGGTGGTAACACCAATTGGACCATTAGAGGTGCCACGATAATAAAAATCTATTTGATCTGCTATAAACGAGGTCTTGAATGTCCCGGGGCCAAAATTCTGAGGATTCCCCAAATTTACCGGCATATAAGCTGGCACATCTTGATAGCGGTTACTGCAACCACTCATCATCAAGGTTAATCCGGTAACTAGGATAAAAAAGCTTAAACTCTGGCCCAATAATTGTATCCATGTCCTCTGTAGGATGTTGGTTTTGGTATCTTCCATGACTAACCCCGCGATATGATAAGGTGACAATATGTTTCGTTCTCTGGCTCGCTCGACATTCCCTGTCAAAGTCCTGACACTTTGTGTCGTCGCAATTTTTGCCGCTTCATGCACAACTACCCAGCAGCATAAGGAATCATGCAATCTGCGTGCTTACCTTGATCAAGACCTGGAACAATACATAAATGGTCGATTTGGCTCGAAAGCTCCGATTCGTATGGCCATTATCCCCTTTTCTACTCCGGCAAACTTTGCCTGGCAGAATTCGCAACACCAAGGATTAGGCAAAGAACTAGCCTGGAGATTTCAATCTGAATTTTTGACACAAGGGACTCTTCCGATTGTGGAAGTTTTTAATCGAGAAGATTGGCCCGGGAAAAGAGAGGAGTTTTGGACCGGCAACTTTGGTTCAATCGCTCAAGCACGTGAGGCCGGATATGACTTGGTGTTTGTTGGTAATGTAGACCCCATGCGTGGAATTGATAACTTAACAATTCATTCAAAGATTATAGATGTTGATGCTGGAATTACAGTTTGGTCTGGCACTACTAATGTACGAACTGAAAAGGCAAAAATAAACCGCAGTCGCCTTGGTGATATTATTGGGCCAGAGATTATCCCGAACCAGCTATACATCGACGACATGATCACCTTAGCTGCTGCCTGCACGATCGAGAAAATTAACCAGGTAGAATACGCAACTGTTAAGAAGATTCAACCTAGTCCACGCGCGCAGTATTCAGGTCCTGAATAAGGGAAGAGAACTAAAC
>CAZYRE010000039.1:0-11686 GCA_964650155.1 uncultured Bdellovibrionales bacterium | reverse complement strand
GCCCTCCGTTTACCAAATAGTTGCACTCCATCTATGTGAGATGGATATCCAGCTATTACAGCATTTTTAGGAAGAGTCTGGCTAACCCAAGACCACAAGTCCCCTCTTACAAATCGAGGCATATTGAAATTAGCATCGCCCGTGAGGCCCCAGCCTGAACCCCAAACAACCAATGCAGTGACAAAAAAGAGACCTAATGTGCCTCTAAGCGCACCACTCAGCACGGCTGAACTTTCTCTCTTCGAAAGTAACCGCCACACTGCGATTGGAAGAAAAGTTATAAAAAATATAGCCAGGGGCATCTGGATGTAACGTTGTGGAACGAAAAGTTTGAAAGCAAACTCACGCGCTGCCCAATAAGAAAGTAAAATTGTCAGTAAAAACATTATGCCTTCAATTCCGAAAGTCGATCTGCTTAATAGGAGTCCTGTAAGTAGCGTCATCGCACAAATCGTAATCGCAATTGTGGGGATCCAATCTTCGGCTAAATCACTAGCTCTAGTTAAAGAAGTATTAAAAGCTTGAAATCCAAACTCTCTGATCTCAGTCCAGGCGGGCCAAAGAGGAACCATCTTGAACCGACCATTCTCAACAGAAAATTCCGGCATCTGCATCGCTTGAGAATATGAAACCATCTCGCCGAGATATTCTGGCTTCTTAACTCCGTAGATTGCTAAGAATGCTAAGAGTGGAAGGGCCAAGATGAACTGTCCAAACGGTTTAACATATTCAGATCGAGTATCTCTCTGAATTAACTGCCAGAGTAAGACTAGCCCATAACACCCTGTCATAAGTAAGGCTGAAGGGGCATGAAGTAACCAGGCGACGGCTAAAAGTAAGAGAGTTGATTTGTGATGTTTTCCAAGTAAACAATATAAAAATGCTGCCAATAGTGGGACAGCCCACCCTCTAGGCACTCCTCCACTTAAGCGTTGCATCGTGTTTCGTGTATGCAACAACCAGGTAACGCTAAGACATGCAGGAATGAATCCGGATGCGCGCTGCACTGCCGCAAAAAGGAAGCCTAGCGCAAGGACTACTTGAATTAACATTATCCAATGCCCAGTCATGACGGGGCTCTGCGTTAGCTTAGTTAATCCCATACCGATCCAATAATGGATCGGGGGCACGTAGTGCTTCATCATATCAGAGATCATATCGTCGGGAGTGAATACTCCAGGGTCGATCACTTCATGGAAGATAAATGCTTGTTGTAAGGAATCATCATTAGTCCAACGAGGATCAAACCAGCGACCTTGTAGACTTTGTATGAACATTACAAAGTACGCACACATGAGCCCAAAAATTATAAGGTTTGCTATCGGAACTGAGCGTCTAGACTCGCGTGGAATTTCTGGCTCACGTCTAAATACGACCTGATCTTCATCATCTTCTGGAGTATGAAATTTTTGCTGTGGTCGCATGAAGATATCAAGTGTTTGAATTATCTAGCCCAAGCAAAATAGCAGGGAGCGCGGTTGGAATAAACTATCTTCGTGAAGTTTCTTTAAGGCACTCTGATTTAATTAATTTGAGTATAATCGGGGCCTTAACTTGGGCTACTATTAGTTCAGTCAATTGCTGAGAACTCATGGTAATGGTACACGATGAGTATGAGCTCAGAAACCGAAAACAATCTTACAGAATCACAAGATAACTTAGTCCAACTTCCTGTCCCTTGCATAATGGTCAGAGGGTTAGATGGTAGTATCTCAAGTTGGAATCCAACCGCCGAAAAGACTTACGGCTGGAATCGTCGCCAAGCTGTTGGAAATGTTTCTCACACCCTTCTAAAAACTGTATTCCCAATTCCACTCAGCGAAATAAATCACGAGCTTATGACAACTGGTTTTTGGGAAGGAGAGTTAATCCATACATTAAGTGATGGCCATCAAGTAAAAGTGCTTAGCCGATGGGAGCTACAACCTGGAGATACGGAATGCACCTTTACAGTATATGAAATAAACGATCAGGTAAGAAAAGTTAGCCCAGATAGTGCTTATCTTGCTCCACCGAAGAAGAAAGTGGATCAGCTCCTTCTGGAATTCTATGATAATAAGAAATGGTGGCTTGCCCCGCTAATTTTTATTCCACTTCTTTTCTGGATTGTTCTAGCTCGAATCAAATCGCCACCTTTAGATATAATGCTTGATTAATAATTAATCGAGGCGGCAACGCCGTCCATTTATCTTGGAATCTTTACGCTTATCGATTTAATTAGCGCCGTCTTCTGCTTGTTTGATATCTGGCGATTATCAGAATAACGCAAAGTGAGGCGTAGAACATTATTTCCTTTGCGAATCACTTCGTGTGGAACAGCAAATTCATAATTTTCCTGCTTCCCTGATAATTTTCTATCTCTAGAAACCACGAAAGAATTTAGAGAAAACTCAACTGTCGGGGCATTAGATCCTTCTCTTTCAGCACTTGCCATATTCACGACAAGGTCAGCCCCTAAATGATACAGTAAGGCATCTCCGTGAAATGTTAAGGCAGCCTCTGGCCCACGAATTAAGCCCATATGTTCGGAGACACTATGATCATAATCCCATCCATAAAGTAATCGCTCACGGGTCAACTCATCAAATGTCGTCACATTATCTAGAGAATGAAATAACTTGAAATTCCCGGAGGGCAAGTACGACAAGGCAATAATTGGATCCAATCTTTTAACCCCGGCATACCCTTGATCAACGTGGCAGGCAGGAAGAACAGTATAAAAAGTCGGGGTTGTTGCGGCTATCACATCCTTAGCTTGAATTAGAGATGTTAGTATAAATAATGGGCGCGCCAAATTGAATTTCTCTTTGAGCTCATTGAGCGAGTTCACCCTAACTACAGAGGGTTCAAGCATATTGAAATAAACATTCTCCATAGTAGCTGGTTGAGGGATATCAAAATCAATAATCTCTCCTTTTTGTCTCGTCTTAAGATTATCAACTATCTCCTCGGTCAAGTGATCGACCTCAAGTCTTTGCACTGGAATGATTACTCGCTCACGAATTCTGTTGATAGAATTAATCCCTTGGAATGTCGCAAAACAAAAAAACGCCAAAAGAGTGATGGGTATTGCGTCAATTGCGGAAAACCGCCTAGGCTTATTGAAATAATTCTCAATAAACATTGATGATTTTTTACCAGCTTCTGCAGTTACCAATCCTACTATCATCGCAAAAGGAAGATATGCTGGACTTAGGTACCACTCAAGTCGTGATGGAAGATAAGAGAAAAGTAAGAAAGGCAGTGCTGCCCAAATCAGCACAAAGCGGTACTCAGGTTTTGTTCTAAAAGATCCAACTATAAAAAAGAATATAACTCCTAAAAGTAGGGGAAGCGGAGGAACCACCAGTCCTTTCTCTAGCAATCTAAAATAATAATCTGGCCGGTCGGAATTATGAAAACCAATATTAAATCGACCAATAATTTCGTGATCGACCGCACCTTTGTAAAAATCTGGGGTAAAAAGTGCGTGTGGAATGACATACAGAGCAGGAATGACGATAGAAAGAAACGCAGCAATCCCCCATAAGTAATAATTCCTTTTTGCTTTAGCTAAAGCAGCGTGATCAAAAAGTAGGTAACAGCAAATAATTCCAAAGGGGTAAAATGCCACTATGCTTTTGGTCATCGCAGCGAGGCCTGCAAGTAATCCTATTATTAATCCCCATTTTATCTGTTGCTTCTTTGTATATAAAACAGCAGCACTTTTAAAAATATTCCAGGAACAAAACATTACAAGTGAGGTTAAAAACAACATCATCGTATCTTGAACAGCGCTTCGCACCCCGTGATTAAAAAATAAAAGATGATTGCCGAGCAAAAAAAAGCCGGCGAAAAAGGCAGCTCCGGTACTTTTAAAAAGCTCTAAGGTAAAAAAGTAAAGAATTATTACCAGCCCTTGGCAAAGTAAGGCATCAAGGAACCTATAGCTAAAATTTGATTCCCCCATCAGATGCGCTGGGATCCAAGTTAGCCACATTTTAAATGGCGGTTTTAAAAAGTAGTGTTCTCCTCCGAGCGTGGGTTGCCACCACTTACCAGAGAGCCACATCTCCTGAGCAACACGAATGTGTCGGCTCTCATCAACAGCAGTCTTAGTTCCCCACAGAGAACCGGAATCCAAATTATAGAATGCCAAAAAAATAGAGAGTGAAAGTAGAGCAACCAGATGAAGCAATATGAGCTGCTTGCGCGTTAACACAATTATTCCGGAGTTTTACAATCGCAGTTTTTGGAGCTTACTCGTGAGAGGAATCAAACGTCAAGTAAACTAACTCAATTATTCTCCTAGCCAACTCCAATTATGACCTCGACGAGTAACTTGCCTAATCTCACTACGAAGAGACATTGTTTCCTCCGTAGTTTCGCAGCCAAGTAACTTCCAATCTACCTCTGGAATACCATTAAGGTTTCCGGCTCTAATTTCTTCCATTACTCTTAATGCGGTGCGCCACCGTTCCTGTTCCTCGTTAAGTCCCATTTGACCAACTAGATCCGGGGCAGCCACAGCCATCACGCCGTAGGCTGCATCACGACCACAACCTGAAGCGACCAATAACATGGCACTAACTTGCAACGGCTCAGCTTGGTACACCTCTCGCCCAATTCTTTGGATTGATTGACCAGCAGCAATCCTTTCCAAGGTTTCCGTAGCTTGTTCGAACGTTCCTTGGGCAATTTGAACAGCTAGGCCAGCTCGCCCAGCAAATCCCGCCAACATTCCCCGTCCTCTACCAAAGCTTTTCAATTTTGAGCCGAGGGAGAATCCAATTCTTGTTCTTAAAATTGCTTCCTCTAAGATAGGCTTAGAAATTCGATCAAATTTCTTTCCTCGAATCTTTTTCGCAATCGAATGGACAATGGAGATTGCGGCAAAAACATCAGGCGCCAATCGAGATACTGCTTCTCGAGTGTTTCGACATTCTTCAGTCATGCCAGTAACCTCTGGATCCTGTGCTGCCCGAAGAAGTAATCGTTTCAGTGCGAAGACCATGCCGTGATCATAGGAACGAATTTCGCCTGCACCACCAATTGCGAAATTAACTAATCTCCAAATATACCAAGGTACGGGATTAAATGTTTCAACGGTTTGTCTAGAATTAGTCCAGTTGACTCTATTATCAGCGCTACTGATATTGCTTAAAGCTGCACCTTCAAACGTGGAAAGTTCCTCTTTGATGCTCTGTTCGACGGCAGCTTCTACTGTTGCATTCTTGGGGAGATCTTGTTTACTTCCACCAACAATTTTAGTTTTTTTCTTTGGTTGAGGCCGCCCAGATATTGCCATTATCTCCTCACCTGGGTCCAACACTTATTAAAGCACCAGCAGGCAACCTGCGATCTGCTGAGTCTGACAAGTTAAGTAATTTCACAGACACAGCTTCAGGGGCAACCTTACCTGTGTCAAGAAATAAATTGCGCACGGTTTCTGGATGAAATTCACTTCCATGAAAAGTGAAGAAAGCATGCCCACTCTCAGGATTAATCAGAGTTGTAATGAGATTACATATTTCATAAATTACCTCCTCTATCTTCCATGAGACTTCACGAGATCGACTAAAACCTGGAGGATCTACCACAAGCACATCGTATTTCTTGCCACGTCGAGCCTCTTTCTTCATGAAGGAGATAGCATCCTCCTTGATGACTCTTATGTTTGAAATCTGATTCTGAGAAAAGTTTTGTATCGCCCAATCAAGTGCGCTCTTTGATGTATCGACATGGGTAACTACTGCGCCGGCCTTAGCGGAGACAACAGAGCACATACCAGTATAAGCAAATAAATTGAGTAATGTTGGCTCCGTTTTCCCCTTGATAGCAGCGCGAACTTCCTCAAGGTAAATTGAATGTTCTGGAAACACGCCGATCTGACCATTATCCTGAAGCCTTAGAATAAGACTGAAGCTATCTCCACTAATCGTCCAGTCAGAGGAACGCCCTCTAATTGACCACCTACCGCTTTCCTCATAAGTAGCCCAAACATTATTCCAGGCGCTCTTGTCTCGCCTTTTCCAGACGGCATGGCTGCTTGGTCTGACGATTAAACGATCCCCAAAGCGCTCCAGCTTGGCACCATCCCCACTATCTATAAGCGCATAACTATTTAATATCATTAGATGATTTAGCAACTGCCCGAAATTACAGCAAGAAAGTAGCACAAGTTATTAACTTCGGCGACAATTTATGAAACTTTGCCTAGGGTCACCTGCGTCTTAATCATAGAGGTACCTGATATCATTCTAATTTCTTGTCACAAAGCTTTAACTAGGATAGGAATTAGATGGTCTTGGGAGTAGCGAATCCCGTAAGTAGTTGGGGTTCGATCACATTTTTGTAGCGAGAATGATTATGAATAAATCCCGTCATTGTGTGACGAAGGCCGAACTAGCCGAAGCCATTTATGAAAAGCTCCCTGTCGACAAACAGAAGGCTGCTCAGATTGTTGAAGATTACATTGAACTGATTAAGGAAGGACTCGATAAAGATCAGAAGGTTATGCTTTCTGGATTTGGTTCTTTCGAAGTCAAATCAAAACCAGCACGTCGTGGTCGCAACCCACAAACTGGCGACACGATTACACTTCGTGCAAGAAAGGTAGTGAAGTTTAAACCAAGCCAATTACTACGTAAGGCTATCAATGAGGGCCCAGGATCTGTTGGTGATGAACCAGACGATATCTAGTTCTTATCTAAAAAGATCAATAAAAAAGGGACTTAAAAGTCCCTTTTTTATTATCTTTTTACTCAATGCTATCTAACTACGATGTGAGTCTTTTCATCCTCATTAAACAACATAGGTGGAGCTTTTACATGAAGCCCTGACTGCTTAAGACGAAGCCACACATCTCTTGCTATTTCACGATTCTCTTCTGTTAACATCTGATAAATGCCCGACAGGGAAAGTGCATGAGCAAGAGCTCCGAGTGCATAAACGGGGGGACAAGTGCTATCGGACATCCTATCTCTTAATGATATCAAAAACTTCTTCAGATCATCCGCACTCTTTATGTCAGTTCCTAATTCAATAGGAGTATCTGTTAAAGAGATCTCTTCGACTTTTTTAGTTTTCGTGTTGCCCTTTTCTTTGGTCATATATTCTCCAAAAATTCTATATTTAAGATGAAACCTTCAATTGGATGATTCAATAAAGCTCACCTATCTACAGGTGTTATTTCAATAGCTTGATTGTATCTAATCGGGTCGTCCTTAGGGTCAATTATAACAGGGGCATCAATAATCATTGCTCGAGCCTCAATTCTTCTAGGTTCGATCCCATTTCTCACTAATTCATTCATTAATGCTTTTGCTCTCTCTTCAGCCAAAAAAGTCGAATATTCGGCAACTTTAGGCTCAATTATATGTTCGGTAGCTTTAGGGTCTTTCGCATCTGTATTTTTAGATCGTACGTAACTGGTAATCACTAATCTTGACCAAGGCAACCTTTCTTTGTTCAGACGCGCTATTTCCTTAACTAGTGGGCGCGAGATTCTATTTAGCTTTGCTTGATCAGCATAGAAAAAATAATCCGCGGGATAAATATCGCGAGTAGGATGAAGCTCTAGTCTTCTTTCATAATGTTCAGCCAACACTCTATGGGCTTGCGCAATTTCAGCCTCAGTAACTATTTCTTTGCCAAGCTGATGTTGATCCTCTTCGATCGTATCTACCAAAGAGCCTTGGAGCGCTCCTGCTACAGCACCAACTCCGGCTCCAGCAAGGGCCCCTGGTCCAGTAGATGAAGTTAATTGAATACCTGTCACCGCTCCGGAAACTGCACCAGTTGCAGCACCCTGTAGCATGCCACCACCTTGCTTATCCGGACCTGGTACGTAGTGGCAACCACCAAGGCATCCAACAACGAGATAAATTCCGACTATATTTACAACGTGCTTCATCACCACACTATCTTTTGATCAAAGCCAATCTTTTTAAGCGAGCGCCCAGCCAATAAATCTGGATTATCTTTTAGGCGTCGTTCTAGCTCAGCATACGCGTCTTCGTTCCCTACGACAACGAAAACAAACTTCGATAAATCCCATCTTTTCTGAGCTACTTCTTGGATCTGTTCTGTTGAGGTATCCCGGATTTTAGATACATACGTCTGATCAAAATCATCAGGGAACCCTAACATCTTAATACTAGCTCTACGATCTAGGATATTTGACGTAGTTGCAAAATTAAATACAAAAGAATTCTCAACGGAATGCTTAACTTCTTCTAGCTCTGTCTTATTAACACCTGATTCCTGGATGCCTTTTAGAACCTTCATTGCTTCCACGACGGCTTCGTCTGCAGATTCAGATTTTGTCTGAATAAGAATAGTATTTGTCCCTCTTTTTACTCCGCTTCGAATAGCGCCATACACTTGATAAGCTAGTCCTAGTTCTGTTCTTATCTTTACAAATAACCTAGCCAAACCAAATCCAGAGCTTCCAAATATCTCATTAAAACTATCGATAGCTGGGTAATCGGGTGTCAACCTAGGAACACCAAGTTGTCCCATAAAAATACTGGCTTGAGAAACTGGCAGAGTAATAAAATAAATTCCTGGGCTTGGCTCGGTAGTTATTTCTGGAAGTGGTGGCAGGTCAGGCTGTCCTTTCCAAGCTCCAAAATGTTTAAGGATAAGCTCCCGTGCCTTTGCCTCAGAGATACTTCCACCAATTGTTAAAACTGCTCGGCCAGGTTTTACGAATCTATTATATTGCCTAATGACATCAGTTCGGCTCAATTTCTCAATGTCACTAACAGAGGATACACGTCCATAAGGTGTCTCCCCATAAAGGATCTGCTGAAATGCGATCTGGGCTACATCCCCAGGATTTTCCTTCCTTCTACGGATAGAATTAATGTTGTTACCTTTCCAAAGATTCAATCGCTTTTCATCAAAGCGAGGCTTAAGGACAACATCAGCAAACATTCCAAAAAGCGTATCGGTATCTCTAGCTAAGCCAGAAAAGCTTACCTTACCCCACTCTTGAGAGAAGCCACTGGAAATACCAGCAGCTAAATTATCAAGTTTAGAATCAAGTTCGTCTGGGGAGAGTTTTTGCGTGCCACCTTCTCGTAGCAATTGTCCCATACTGGCAACGCTTCCCATTTCATTGCCGCCCTGCCAGTACGTACCTCCAGGGAGATAGAGCGTACCGTATACCAATGGCAACTCGGTATCTTCAAGAAATAAGACTTGCATTCCATTTTCAAGTCTCCACTCTTTTGGTTTAGGTGCGACAAAATTGGGGGAACTTGGGTCTTGTTGAATGGGGAACTCTTTAGTTGTGGCGGTACAGCCAAACAAATTTACCGCTGCAACCACCAACAAAAAATATATTTTAATACTAATCTTCATTTTGGAAGCTCCACAGATTCAACTCGACCTATCGTACGAGTAGACGGCTTTAAGTATCCCTTAGCTACATTTTGAACATCTGATGCTGTAACTGCCATAGCCTTTTCATACCAATCGAGAACAGCAGCCCATCCACCATGCAAGAGCTCAGCTGAAGCAAAATTCTCTGCTAGTGACATGTTAGCCTGAAGTCCAGCCAAATAATCCATGGCCAGGCTTCGTTTTGCAATTTCTAGCAAATTAGCGTCAACAGGGCCTTGTTTAAATTTCTGCAAAACTTCATCAAAACCTTTTATAAAATCATCATTGGTGTGAGGTTCACGTGGAACTCCGTAAAAAATCAATAAATTCGGATATGCGGTTCCAGGAGATTCATCATAATCAATACCAGTTACTATTCTACGCTTTTGAACTAACTCTTTATGCAGCGGGGAAGATCTTGTACCTGCCAACATTTCTGACATAACACCCAAAGCTGGATCATCTGGGTGAGGGTAATTAGGCTTTTTATATGCGATAAAAGCTTGAGGAGCCGCATGAGTGTTAAGTTGAATCTCCCTCTGACCTTGTTGTTCAGGCTCTATGACCTGTAAACGGGGAGGATCTTGTCCAACGGCAATACGGCCAAAATACTTTTCAATAATTGGAAAATCTTTCTCAGGGGAAATATCTCCGACAACACTTACTACTGTATTACTAGGAACATAATATTTTCTTCTAAAAGCTTCTGTCATCGTGGCAGTTAGCCCACGAATATCATGGGCGTAGCCGATCACTGGATTTCGGTATGGATGAACTGTAAATGCAGAACCCAAAAGTAATTCATATAATTTTCCATCTGGACTATCCTCGTAGCGCATTCGACGTTCTTCCATCACTACATCACGCTCTTGATAGAATTGCCTGAGTACAGGATTTATCAATCTTTCAGATTCAGTCTTACACCAAAATTCAAAGCTATCCTTTGGCATGCTAGACATATAAGTAGTTAGCTCTTTCCCTGTGGTTGCATTCATATCTTCCGCACCACGAATTCTATATTGACGAACAAAATCATCGGCCTTCCAGAGCTTGCTTAAGGCTGCTTCAATGTTCGCTTGTCTTTCCATTAAATCTGCAGAAAGTGAGCCATCAAATCTTTGTTGGCTCATTACACCTTCTAGCTCGTTAAGCAGTTTCTTTTCTTCTGAATAATTAGTCGTGCCAATTTCAGGTGTGCCTTTAAATGCCATGTGCTCAAACATGTGGGAAATGCCGGTTTGACCTTCAGGTTCGTCAACGCCACCAACTCTGACCATCACTATCCCAGAAAAGACTGGAGCCTGGCCTCTCTGATACATGAGCACCCGCAGTCCGTTTGGAAGCGTGCGCATCTTAGTATTCTGTCTAAGGACAGCTAAAGCTTTAGATGACTCATCAGTCTGTGCAATTAATTTTGATGAAATAAAAAACTGCAAAAGTAGGCAAAGCGCCAATACCCGTCTTAGAAGAGCCATGCTGGTATGACCAAAAATTTAAAGTGCGATTTGTTTATATCAAGTGGTTATGATGGGCCACAATGCCCAACTGGTAAATGTACCGTCACGACGGCTCCTCCATGAGGTCTAGAGGCAAAACTAAGGGATCCCCCGTTTAATTCAGCATAGCGGCTAGCTATTGCTAAACCTAAGCCGCCGCCCTGTTGTTCGTGTTTTTCACGATCAATCTGGTTGAAAGCACCGATAGAGGATTGCATCTTTCCCGGATCGAAGCCTATTCCACTATCTGCAACAGATATTCTAATTTCGTTATTGTCCTGAACAGCAACCACTTCAATTAATTTCTTTTCGTGAGAGAACTTAATTGAATTCTCAATTAGCCGTTTTAAAACTTCTATAATTTGTACATCGCAGACTTTTACTTGCGCAGCTTGACATGTCACTGAGCAGATAATTTCTGCTCCCTGTTCATTAGCCAGATGGCTCATCGATTCAATGGCGCAATCAACCAAAGATCGAACATTATGTAACCTAGCTCTCTTACTTTGCACTCCTGCTGCTACGCCAGCCTCAATCTGCTGCAAAATCATAAAATCGTTTACTAATCGCTCTAACCTTTGGCCACCTCGATGAATCGCTTCAATTAGTTTTTTAGATTTTTCATTTTCTTCTTCAGATTCAGATGCAATCCCATCTAGCAACATCTCGCTACCAGTATTTATAGCTACTAATGGTGTTCTGAATTCATGAGATAAGGTATGCAAAACTCGTTTTCTAAACCGATCACTTTGGTGTTCAAGCGATCTTTTTAGATCTGCAGATCGAAGTACTTTCCCTCGGATAGTTGAGATTAGCATCTC
>CAZYRE010000038.1:2430-19351 GCA_964650155.1 uncultured Bdellovibrionales bacterium | reverse complement strand
TTACCAGAAAAATGGCACGGTCTCACAGATGTTGAGGCTAGGTATCGTCATAGGTATGTCGATCTGATTGCTAATACTGATGTGAGAGAAACGTTCCGGAAAAGAGCGCTGATAATTCGTGAAATACGAAATTTTCTAGACTCGAGAGGCTTTTTAGAAGTTGAAACTCCTGTGTTGCAATCAGTTGCTGGGGGAGCCGATGCGCGTCCTTTTAATACGCACCACAATACTCTCGATCTCGACATGCATTTACGAATCTCACTAGAGTTGCCTTTAAAAAAGTTAGTTGTAGGTGGCTTAGAGAGGGTTTACGAGATCGGTAGAGTGTTTAGAAATGAAGGGATCTCTACAAAGCATAATCCTGAGTTTACGATGCTTGAGTTCTACATGGCCTATGCCACATTCGAAGATTTGATGAATCTTACAGAGGAACTTTTTACTACTTTGGTACCAAAAGTTTGCGGTTCAAATAAAATTACATTTGGAGATAAGGAGATTGATTTTACTCCTCCTTGGACACGGCTTTCTATGAAGGAGTCTGTCTATGAGATCGGTGGCGTGTCGCGAGATTTAGATCTTGAGAAATTATCAGATATTCACAAGGTGGCTTCTATTCATAAGATTCATCTTGAAGACAAAGAAGATTGGGGCCGAAGTCTAATGGCACTATGGGATGAATTAGTTGAGCATAAGATTGTAAATCCAACCTTCATCACGCATCATCCGTTTTCAATTTCGCCATTAGCCAGGGCTAATCAAGAAGATCGAAAGATAACAGACAGATTTGAGTTGATTGTTTGTGGCATGGAAGCAAGTAATGCCTTTTCTGAGCTAAATGATCCGATAGATCAGAGAGAGAGATTTGAGTCTCAAGCCAAACGCAAAGCAGCTGGCGATGAAGAAGCTCAGGAAGTAGATGAAGATTTCCTTAGAGCTCTTGAGTATGGTTTGCCTCCTACAGCAGGACAGGGAATCGGGATTGATAGATTAACTATGCTTCTGACTAATTCAATTTCAGTCAGAGATGTAATCCTTTTTCCTACCTTAAAGCCAAAAGATGAACATGTTGAGGTTGGAGTGAAAGAATAGATGTCTAGTGTAGCAGCAAAGATCGCCAAGCGTTACCTAGTATCTGGGCGCAAAGAAGCCTTTATCAATATTATCACTATTATCTCAATTCTTGGTGTTGCTATCGGCGTTGTCGTTATTAACGTGACTATGGCGATAATGACCGGATTTGAATACGAGTTAAAAAAGAAAATTTTGGAAGTTGATTCTCATATCGTAGTTAAGAAACTCGGTGGCATTATTCCTGATTGGGAAAAGACGGCAAAGGTAATTGAAGGTATTCCTGAAGTTACATCGCTTTCTCCATTCACCTATACTCAGGCTCTACTTCGAGCTGATGGTAACGCTACTGGCGTATTGGTACGTGGGATTAAGGCAGATAGTGATGCTGGTCGACAACTTTCTAATTATTTGGATGGGGTATCGGCATCAGAGGCGCTTGGTTTTGATGAAATTGATAAGAGTACTGGGGGTGGCAATCTTGAAAAGGTTTCTTTGCCTGGGATCGTGATTGGAAATGAACTCTCTAGAAGTCTAGGACTTTTCCCTGGCATGACCGTTTCTCTGCTTTCACCTCAAGTTGGCTCTACTCCTCTAGGCTTGATCCCAAAATTTAAGCGGTTTGTTGTAACAGCTATCTATAAGTCTGGACTTGTTAATTACGAAAACGCACTTGCTTACATAGATCTTAGTCAGGCTCAGCAATTTTTCAGGATGGGTAATGGAGTGAGTGGCTTAGAAGTAAGACTCGCTGATGTAGATACTGCACCAAAAGTATCTCAAGAGATTTTGAATAGAGTAGATGATGCTACCGGATTTTACGCTCAGGATTGGACATCAACTAATAAGCCTTTATGGGACGCCATTAAGATGGAGAAGAACGTATATTTTATTGTTCTCCTTCTTATTATTGTAATGGCAAGCTTTTCTATAATTAGTACTCTTGTTCTCTTGGTCCTAGAGAAACGGGGAGATGTAGCCATTCTTAGAACACTTGGCGCTAAAAGCAGCACCGTTGGGAACATATTTAGAATTCAGGGTGCTTTGATAGGCGGAGTTGGTACTGTATTGGGGCTGATATTTGGATTGCTAGGATGTCTTGCCTTAAGAGAGTACGGTTTTCCTTTAGATGAAAGAATTTTCCCAATATCTCAGGTGCCAGTAAGAATCGATCCAATTAATTTTCTTATTGTTGGAGCCGCTTCATTTTTAATATGCTTTGTTGCCACAATTTATCCAGCTAGACGAGCGAGCTCTCTCGATCCTGCTTCTGTGTTGAGGTACGAGTAAGTCGTGAAATTAGAAACTATCAATGTTAGAAAATCGTTCGTTGATGCTGACAGGCGATTGTCTGTTATTGAAGGACTTAAATTCTCCTTTCCAGAGAGTGGTTCTGTTGCAATCGTTGGCCGATCCGGTGTTGGTAAATCAACATTACTTCATCTTTTAGCTGGACTTGAGCGTCCTGACAGTGGGGAGATTCTGATTGGTGGGACGGATATTACGAAGTTAAGCTCTGATGAAATTACCGAGTTCAGAGGTAAAAATATCGGCGTTATTTTTCAATTCCATCATTTGATGGGTGATTTCACCGCCTGGGAAAACGTAGCTTTGCCTTTGACAATACAAGGTATGAGCGAAGGAGAAGCTAGATTAAAAGCTGAGTCGGTCTTGAAACGGGTTGGTCTCGGTTCTAGACTTGAACACTCACCTGGAGAGTTAAGCGGTGGAGAGAGCCAAAGAGTAGCAATTGCTCGAGCTTTAGTAGGGCGTCCAGGGGTAGTGGTTGCAGATGAGCCTACTGGAAATTTGGATGTTAAAACAGCTGAAGAGGTTGGAGCCTTACTTAGAGAGGTCCAAAGAGAAGAGCGGATGTTATTAATAACAGTTACCCATAGTCATGATTTAGCTCGGTCGATGGATCTTGTATATGAAATGATGCCGGGTGGAGAACTCAAGTTAATTCAAGGTTGAGCAAATAGAATTTTAGGGAGATATGAATGCGTAAGTTACTTTTTATTATTCTTAGTCTGGTTGTTCTAGGATCTGCTCAGGCACAAGAGGGCGGAATTAAGGTTAATGTCGTATCAGTTAGTGGTAACAAGAAGACTGATGCAACTGCACTGTCCCTTCAGTTATCTGCAAAACCAGGTAGCGTCTCCCAGGATACAATAGATGCTGACGTTAAAGCTTTATTCGGAACAGGCTTCTTTGAACAAGTAGAAGCCGTTGTTTCTAGAGACGCAAGTGGACGAGCCATTCTGAAATATAATGTTGTCGAGAAGCCGGTGATTCGAAAAGTTTTCATTGAAGGAAATGACGACGTTACAACAGAAGATTTAGATCCAGTCTTTGATTATCGAGTCGGTAGATTTTTTGACGCACTACAAGCAAAGAGAGCTTCGGAACGCGTAGTTAGTTATTATCAGGGGCGCGGATTTTATGATGCAGCCGTTGATTATTCAATAATTCCGACCGGTGAAAATCAAGTTGATGTTACGTTCAAGATCACTGAAGGTGATAAATATAAGATCAAAGATATCGAGTTTGTTGGATTATCACTTCTCGATGAAAGCGATTTGACCGATAAAATTCAAACAACCACATACAAATGGTGGAGTTCTTGGTTGACCGGTAGTGGCAGACTTAATCATGAGATGCTTGATAACGATCGGAATATTATTAGGCAAGAATTACTAAATCATGGTTTCGTTGAAGGTAGTGCGGCGGACCCTTCAATTAGGAAAGATGGCAAAGGGTTGTATATAACATTCAAGATTAAGGAAGGACCTCAATATAAATTAGGCAAGATAAGTAGTAATGGAGACCTTATTGAGAACAATTCTGCCGTTACTTTAGAAGGAATCGAGTCAACTGAAGGTGAAATATTTAATGGTTCCTTACTTAGAGCTGATTCTCTTAAGATAAGTGAAAAGTTTTCTGACATCGGATATGCCTTCGTAAACGTCGTGCCTGAAACAAATGTAAATTCTGATGCAAAGAGTGTGGATGTTACATTTCAGGTATCCAAAGGTAATTTAGTAACCGTAGATCGCATAAATGTTCGAGGGAATCAGAAGACCTACGACAACGTTATTCGTAGAGAGATGGCTATTGTTGAGCAGGATCTCTTTTCCAGTTCAAAGATCAAAAGGTCTCAGGAGCTACTCCTTCGTCGTGGCTATTTTGAAGAGGTTAACGTTGTTCCTGAAAATATTCCAAATCAGGACAAGGTAAATCTCAATGTAAACGTTAAAGAAGGCTCAACTGGAACATTAAGTGTTGGTGCTGGGTATTCAACTTCTGACGGCGTTATTTTTAATACTAGGGTGAGTGAGAATAACGTATTTGGAACAGGGCGAAGAGCAAATCTTGAGGTTGATATCGGAGATAAGCGCGATAATTTAGTCCTTTCACTAGATGATCCAAGAGTGGGAGATTCTCAGTGGTCCTTAGGTATGGATGCTCTAATGACAGAGCGTGAGTATGAAGATTTCGATCGAGACCAAGTTGGTGGTGCTCTTACTGCCGGCTACGATTTGGAAAGTTTAATCGGAAGGTCCGGTAGGGATATGAGATTCTCTCTTCGTTATCAATTAATCGAGAATGAGATCTCTAATGTTGATACTGAAGACGCTGCCGATTTCGTAATACAGGAGCAAGGTAAGGCCCTTGTTTCCTCAATAATACCTAGCATTACCCGTAACACTATTGATAACCCTCTTGATCCCTCCAGTGGTTCTAAGCAGAGCTTATCAGTTGAGTATGCTGGATTGGGTGGGGACGAAGAGTATTATTTAGTTGAAGCTAATCAACAGTGGTATCAACCGATCTCAAAAATGGGAGAAGGGAACTTAGTTTTCTCTTGGCGTACAAAATTCGGCTACGGGGATACTTTTGATAATGAGCCTTTTCCATTATTCAATAGATTTTTCCCCGGAGGCATAAACTCTGTTAGAGGTTTTAAGGCTCGAAGACTTGGGCCTAAGGATTCAAAAGGGAACGAATACGGAGGAAGTAAACAGTTAGTAAATAACTTGGAATTGATCTTCCCAATCTCTACGAGCGCTGGACTCAAAGGGATTGTTTTCTACGATCTTGGTCAGGCGTATGATGATGAAGAGAGTTTGGATCTTGGTGAACTCCGTCATGCCGCAGGTTACGGTATTCGCTGGACGTCTCCTTTAGGACCAATTCGAATTGAGTTCGGTTATCCTCTTGATAAGGAGGAGGGGGAATCTTCATTCGTAACTTTATTTTCATTCGGGGCCCCGTTATAGTATTTCTTAATGCAAGGAAACGTAAGTACTGGATAGCTCGAACTTTTTTGCTTTCTACTGATATTTACGGTATTTGAGACGACATGAAAGCTATAAAAATAGTACTTCCATTATTTGCAATATCCCTTATCGGTATTAGAGGCTTATCCGCCACTGATTATTCCGTTACCAGTATTCAAATAGTGGATATGCAAGCGGTTTTAGATCGCTCCAAGAGCGGTAGAGAAGCAACCTTGAAGCTCAAAGAAGCTATTAGTTCAAGTGAAAAGGTCGTAACGGCAAAGAAGGAAGAATTAAATACTCAGAGGAAGTCATTAGAAACTCAGGCTTCTCTTCTTTCCGAGAAAGCGTTCGAAGAAAAGCAACAGAATTTAGTAAAACAGAACCAAGAATTACAACAATTGGTGATGACAGAACGCCAGAAGGTGGACAGGGTCAGGGAAGAAGCCATATCAGCTATCGTTAAAAAAGCTCATGAAGCTATTGCTCAGATATCGAATGAGAAAGGGTACCAATTAGTTGTTGAGAAATCTTCACCGTTGGTTTTGTACAGTGCCGGCGCAGAAGATATAACTTCACAAGTTATTTCTAAAATAGGTGGTTGATATGTCAGAAACTGGTATCGTCTTCGACCATACTCAGATCATGGAGATCCTCCCGCACCGGTATCCATTCTTGATGATCGATAAAGTAACTGAGTTCGAGGACGCTAAAAGAATAGTTGCTATAAAAAATGTAACTTACAATGAATGGTTTTTCCCAGGACACTTTCCTGGCAAGCCTGTAATGCCAGGTGTAATGATGCTGGAGGCGATGGCCCAAGCTGGCGCAATCTTCGCCAAAAAATCATTCAATGGCTTAGCTATGGATAAACTTTTTTATTTCGTTGCGGCCAATGACATCAAATTTAAGAAGCCAGTCTTCCCGGGTGATGTTCTTAGAATTGAAATGTTTGCCGATAAGGTTCGACGTCCTCTGTGGATGATGAAGGGAACGGTTTATGTCGGAGATAAAGTGGTAGCCACAGGGTCTCTTTCGGCTGCTGAAGGGGAACCATGACCTCTGGTGTTACTATTCATCCTACTGCACTCGTTGATTCTAAAGCGAAAATTGGCTCTGGGACGGTGATAGGCGCCTATTCTATTATTGGACCGAGAGTTGAATTGGGGAGCGATTGTTGGGTAGGTCCTCATGTTGTGCTTGAGGGTATTACTAGATTTGGAGCTAATAATAAGATTTTTCAATTTGCATCTATAGGTTCTCAGCCGCAGGATCTCAAATTTCGAGGGGAAGAAAGCACGGTTGAGATCGGCGATAATAATACATTCCGCGAATACGTAACTGTTCAACCTGGCACACAGGGTGGCGGCATGACAACAAAAATCGGGAATAATAATCTACTCATGGCAAACTCCCATGTGGGGCATGATTCATTTCTTGGCGATAAAAATATAATTGCCAACAGCGTGGGCCTTTCTGGGCATGTTACTGTTGGGTCTGGGGTAACAATCGGAGGCCTAAGTGGTATTCACCAGTTTGTCCGCCTAGGAGACTTGTCTTTCATTGCTGGTGGCGCCATGGTTACTCAGGATCTCCCCCCATATTGTACTGCTCATGGCGATAGAGCTGAATTAGTAGGCTTAAACCATATTGGTTTACAGCGAAGCGGTTTTACCGATACTGATGTTAGAACACTACGGAAAATTTACAGAATACTATTCCATGATACTGGACTTATGAAGGACCGCATTGCGCGAGTTCGGAGCGAATTCGGCACAGCAAGAGGCGTGGAAACCCTGCTATCGTTTATTGCAGAGTCTGAGCGCGGCGTTTGTCGTGCTAGAGCAAAGGGAACTACAGAGGAATAATCATACAATGGTAGATCGGATCGGAATAATCGCAGGATCTGGTCAGTTTCCTGTTCTGGCCGCGGCTAATGCCAGGAAGGATAATAAATTTGTCGTAGCCATAGGCCATGAAGGCGAAACTAATTCAGAACTTCAAAATAACTCAGATGTTTTTGAAACGGTTAAACTCGGACAGCTTGGAAAAATAATTAGAATATTAAAGGCAAATCAAGTTAACCAAGTTGCCTTTGCAGGAGCGATTTCTAGACCTAAGATCTTATCAGGTCATGCTTGGCCAGACGCAAGAGGTTTAGCCATGTTAGCAAAGACAAGGTCCGTCAGGGATGATGTAATTCTACGAGCGATTGCCAAAGAGTTAGAAAACGACGGTATCACTGTATTTTCGGCAACTGATTTACTTAGAGATTGTGTCCCTAGCTCTGGTGTCCTCACTAAACGTTCTCTTACAGAAGAGGAGAAGGAGAATGCCAAGATTGGTTGGACTGCAGCAAAGTTAATCGGTCAAGCTGACGTTGGTCAGACAGTTGTTGTTTCCCAAGGTCTAGTAGTTGCGGTTGAAGCCGTGGAGGGGACGGATGCAACTATTGCTAGAGCCGGGGATTTAACAAAAAATCGTGGTGGTGTGGTTGTAAAAACGTGTAAGCCACAACAAGATCAGCGGCTTGATCTTCCCACAATTGGAGTGGGTACTATCAAAGCAATTTCAAAAGCTGGATTAACTGCGCTAGTAATTGAGGCCGGTAAAACTCTTATTTTGGACCCTGTTTCTGTAGTTAAAGAGGCAGATACTAGTAACATCTCCATTGAATCGCTGTGTTTTTAGTAACAACGCTAAGTCTTCATTATCTTTTCGTAGATGCTTTTAACTTGATTTCCTAGTGTCTCTTTCTTTCCATCATTGATAATTACAAAGTCAGCACGTGATTCTTTTTGTGAAATTGGAAGCTGAGAATCATATTTTCTTTCAGCTAACTCGCGGCTGCAAGAGTCACGCTTCATTACTCGTTCTATAGAAACAGATCGAGGGGCCGAGACTACTATGACCTTTTCAACTTCTGGATACTTATTGTTAGTTTCAAAAAAGAGAGGGATCACGCAGAGACCCATAGTGGGTTTGGTGGCAGTTGCCTTTATATTCTCAATCTCTTGTTTGTGCAGATTTTTGATTAATGGATGAAGAATTGCTTCAAGCTTTGTCTTGTCTGATGGATTTGTAAAAATACGCCGACCAAGAGCTTTTCGATCCAGTGAGCCATCAGTTAGTAGGAACTCTTTTCCGAAAAAATTGACAATTTCTTTTAGTCCAATAGACCCTGGTTCGACCACTTTTCTAGCAAGGATATCGGCATCTATGATTTTTGCCCCTAAGGACTCAAACATCGAGGCAACCGTAGATTTCCCTGAACCTAGAGCTCCAGTTAAAACTATGATTTTGACGTTCTCTGCCACAGGGGCTAGTATGTCGCTATTGAAGGATATAGCCAAGTTAGGAAATTTATATGGTCGATGACCGAGAAAACAATACTCCCTCCGATAATGACGAAAAGCTTGAAGGTGAGGCAGAATTTGAAGGTGATGAATCCCAATTTGATGACTCTGGTGAGGAGGAGGCTCGTCCTAGTGCTGGAGCCGATCGTCGTGGTCGAGCGAGGAACATTGATGAGCTTATGATGCAGGATTTTGGCTCACGCGCTGCTAAAGCAAATGATCTACTAAGGAGTAAGTTAAAGGGGAAGATTCTTCTTAAAATACGAGGTAGCGATCCTTATTTAGTCGATTGGACTAGTTCAGAACTTTCTGTAAAGCGCTCAGCAGACTCAAATGCTGATACTACAATTGAAGCTGAGGAGAGAGACATAATGAAGATTGCCGCCGGGAGTCTGAATCCCCAGATAGCTATGTTGTCCGATAAGATGAAAGTCTCTGGAAATCCTGAATTAGCGATCTACTTTTTTAATCTTGTTGCTCCCTGAATTATTTAGGATTAGACCTTCGGCCTCTCTAATTACGGAGATACTAGCGGAAATCGCTTCAGCCGCTCTTTTTGCTACGTCCTGAGTTTTAGGAAGTGCTCCTTCCTCGTCTAGTAATGAAATCAGAAATTCTACATTAGCATTAGCGGCACCTAAAGGGTTTTTAATATCGTGAGATACTTTTTTAATAAAAGACTTGGCTGAGTCACTACTTGAGGGTTGATTTGGAGAAATTACAATAAATCCACTTGTATGATTGGGCTTTCTTATTACTAGTGCCCAAAGTTCTTTAGATTCTATCTTTAGGGGAAGGAAGTCGCCATTATCTGCAATTAGCAGTTTGGAGGTTTCGTTACTGCTTAGGATATCTTGTAGAGCTTTAGTTTTTGATAAAGCAAGGATACTTTGACTACCACCCAAAATCTTTGCATCGTCGTTAAATGAAAGCCATTTTAGTCCGAATTCATCGAATGTTTGCTCGAGGCTCATGATTCATGCACAATCAAATATAATTGATCGATTGACTATAGCACCTTAAATAGCTGAAGGAATAACATCAATTTTTAAATTATGCAGAACGACGGAATCTTGGCTAAGTTGCCTGAATTAAACTCAAAAGAATCTAATATTCTTCACAGATTACACCAATTGAAATTGGAAAGAGTGCAGAATGGAGAACCCGTATTTGATTTTTCCATGATCAATCCTGATATTCCACCTTCACGGTTAATTACTGATAAACTAGTCCAAGCATCATTAAAAAGTTTTAACCATAAGTATGGTGTCTCGCGAGGGATAAAAAAACTAAGAGAAGCCTTTGCATACAAATATCTGACTGCTTTTGGAGTAACTCTAGATTCAACAGAGGAGGTCTGTGTAACGCTCGGTTGCAAGGATGCTACGCTTCATTTGTTCAAAATAATTTCATCGACAAATAAAAAAGTTGCAGTTTTTGAACCGTGCTATCCACCATATTTGTCGGCGGCTTCTTATCACAGAGTGGAGGTAGTTAGGGTCCCTTGGCAAGGTAATGAAGATACTGCCATCATTGAATTAACTAAAACGCTTCAAAACGGGGATGTTGGTTCAATCTTACTCAATTTTCCGATGAATCCCTGTGGTGACATAGTTACCGAAAGTTTTTGGGTGCAGGTAGTTAACCTGGCGAAAAAATACCAATGTCTTGTGATAAATGATTTTGCATATGGCGAATTGGTGCATCGCGGAAAATCCCCCAGCATACTTTCTGTTCCTGGAGCAAAAGATATAGGCATTGAAATCTATACGATGTCTAAGGCCTACAGCATTCCAGGATGGAGAGTCGCTGCTGTTCTTGGAAATAAAAGCATTGTAGATGGCATTTCGAGAATAAAATCTCAGATTGATTATGGTATGTTTTTACCTGTACAGATTGCAGCTGCCTCTGCCTTGTGTGAAAACGATTCCATTGTTTCTGTCGTAAGAGATACATACGCTCGGCGACTACGAGTTTTAGTTGATGGGCTAACCACTCTAGGTTGGCAAACCACCATGCCAGCAGCTGGAACCTGTGTTTGGACCAAAGTCCCTAATAAAATCTCCTCCCAGTTCGATGGTGGCTTTAAGATTGCTGAGAGACTTCTTTCTAAGTCAGGGATCGCTGTCCTCCCAGGCGAAGCTTTTGGCCCCCGTGGTTCTGGAAATATGAGGTTTGCAGCAGTCTTGTCAGAGGATAAGATTCGTGAAGCTTTGGGATTTTTGGGTGAAATATGACACTAAGTAAAAATTTACCTAGCAAACTTGTTTGTGGGGCATTCTGCCTAACGTTAGCCATCGTTTCAGAAGCTAAGTCAGAACAGGGAAACTGTGTAGAGGCAGGGAAGCTTTTCAGAAGCGGTATCGATTTGAGTGATGCCTCTGATAATGAGGAGAATTATTATCGAAGAGCAATAGAGCTCTGCCCGACTATGGGTGAGGCTTACTATAATTTGGGCGTTATTCTGTCTAGAAGGGGGAATTCTCTTGAAGCCTTGGCACAGTTTGAACAAGCCTCTAAATCCTCCTCTCGCCCAGAAATCTGGAGTGCTATCGGTAATATTAAGTCCAATCAAAAAGATTACTCTGGCGCTAGAGATTCATATCAAAAAGCTCTCGAAATAGATTCTACCTTTATTCCTGCTCTTCTTGGTCTCGGTTTAGCCTATGATAACCTTGGTGATCTTCAAAAAGCTGAGGAGTCAGTTAGAAAAGCAGTTACTCTGAATGGACGGGATGCTTTGGTGCAATATAACCTAGGAGTGATCTTAGATCGGCAGGGTCGATCTCAAGAGGCTATCTCTGCATATGAAAATGCCGTGAAGGCTGATGATGGCCATTTTAGCTCTCATCTTCAGTTGGGGCTCTCTTACCAAAAGGCAGGTCGGTTTGAGGATAGCAGGAAATCTTTAGAGCGTGCTGCGACTATCCAGCCAGATAATGCCTCAGTTCATAGGGCTTTAGGTGTTACGTACGATAAGCTAGGTGCTTATGACAGGGCCGAAATCGCTTTTAGAAGAGCTGTTAAGTTATCAAATGACGATGTGGCCTCACTTATTAACTTAGGCGTGGTTCTAATGAGTAAGCCAGCGCCTAATCCGATAGAGGCAGAAAAGATTCTAACTGACGCGCTAAAGATGGATTCTAAAAACTCAAAGGCTCTGACAGCGCTAGGTTGGGCACAACTTGAATTAGGACGTCATGCTGTGGCTGAGGATACCTTGCGTCAGTCTCTTCAACTCGATGGTAACAATGCTTTTGCGCATAATAATTTGGGCGTATTGTTGTTAAGAACAGGAAGAGATGAGGATGCAAAGAGGGAGTTTGAAAAGGCACTAGCTTTAAATCCAGATCTTTCAGAAGCAAAAAGAAATTTGCGACAGTTCGGAGATTAGTTTTTAATTCTTGGTATAAGCAAGTTGAAGTTTTGTTTTTGTTTTTTACCTTGATTTTGTTGATTTGATTTTGACTAGCCAAGGAATCCGACTCGCTATACACTCGACCTATCGCAGCTAACGCTGCCAAAGAGAGACGCTACAAGGAAGTTGGTTGAGGCGCGATGGGAAGTCGCGGACAGGTACTTTTCTGTCTGTGAAAGTGTGGGAACGCTTGCGTGCTAAAGGGATTATGTATGGCGAAGGTTGCTTTAAAACTTATTAATTGTAATCAATTTCAGGTTGAAGAGGGGGAGTTCTGGCGTGCAGACGATGAGGATGCCCATAGTTTACACTATGCGGTGTCGATCCCAGATAGCTTTAGTCCTGCATTAGCCCATTACTTTATTCAGCGGTATTCCGGTAAAAATGACCTAGTCTTTGATCCGTTTTCTGGTAGAGGAACTGTCCCACTTGAGGCGGCTTTGTCTGAGAGACGTTGTATCGGTACGGACATTAATCCTGTGTGCACTAGGCTTTCTAGGGCCAAGCTGGAGCCTGTTGACCTTGTAGAGGTCGCCTTGTTCCTTCAAGGGGTCAATTTTACTCGACCAGTTACCCTGGACGGATACTCGGAGTGCTTTGAGCCATTTTTCGATGCTGATACCTACCGAGAGATCGTAAATTTAAAAACTGCCATTCAGCACCGTGGGGATCCAGTTTCCCGTTTTGTTGAGATGGTTGCCATGAGCTTGTTGCACGGACATACAGCTGGATACTTATCAGCCTATTCTTTGCCACAAGTAAGTGTGTCGCCAGACCACCAACGCAACATGAACGATCGTAGAGGGAAGCTGCCTGAGTATCGTGCAGTGGCCCCTAGAATTCTTAGAAAAGTTGGGCTGATGATGCGAGATGGAGATCGTCAACGAATTCGTGATTTTGCTGGCAGCTCTTCTATTTTTCAAGCTGATGCTAGGAATTTAAATGGAATCCAAAGCAGCTCAGTAGATCTAGTTATTACGGCACCACCTCGAATTGGCTGTCGTGATGGAGTATCTGATCAATGGCTAAGATCTTGGTTTTGTGGGTTAAGTCCTCGTGATCAAAGAGCCGCAAAAGATCTCTCCTTTAGTGGTGGCGATGTCGCGAGTTGGATTGATTTTATGAATAGCGCCCTTTTTGAGATTGCAAGAGTCCTAAAAAGTGGTGGTCGAGCGATACTTGAGCTCTGCGAACAACAAATTGATGGAGTAACTGTCCAACTTGATGAGATTTTAAAAGATGCCATCGCCACTAGCTTGACCTCATTTTGGGAGACCGAGTCTATTATTGTTAATAGACCAGCTGTTCCTCAGTTGGTGTCTAGATCTCGTGCGGCAACTGCTTCAGGAAGAGAAAGCCGAGTGCTTGTTTTGAGACGTAAATAAAGATGGAAAGAATTTCAGTCCCAAGAGTTGTAATTTCGGGACTAGTTCCTCATGTCGGAAAATCTCTGATAATGATCGGGCTTGCTGCTGAACTTAGGCAACGTGGCGTTAGTGTTTCTTGCTGCGTTGTCGGTACTAATTTTCAGCAAGCCTCACTTCTTCGTGGAATGACGGAGCGGTATGTGCATTCCTTAGATCCTTCTATTGAGTCACAAGGTCAAATTCTTGAATCAATATACATGGCTGGACTTGGCGCAGATATCATTCTTATTGAAGGGCAGGGTACTTTATTGAATCAAGTTGCCGGGGGGGAGTTTGTCGGTGGTCCGGATTCTTATATTGCCAGATTAGCCTATTCTCCAATTTGTCCAGTTTTAGATGGATATAGCAGCGATCGTGAAATATTAGATCTGCTTAAGCTTCATTCTGAATTATTGCCGAATCTTGATATAGGTGCGCCTATAGCCAATCGGCTTCCCGCAGATCAGGCAGGTCTTCTCGCTGCAGTTAAAAGAATTAATGATGCGTTAGTTTCAGATAAGAGGTCTCCGTTGCTCGGAGTTATCCCAACAATACTAAATCCGGAGGAGTTGCCACCTTACGGGATCATGCAGACGAGAAAATCTTCCCCTTTGTCGCGCCAGTACCTGATGGAACTTAGTAGTATTGTCGCAAAATGCGTTGATGTAGATGAATTGATGGCTTTAGCTAAGAAAGCACCCACCATAGTCTTAGAGGATTATAGTTACACGCCTGCATCTCGAAGGTGTAAGATTGCGGTGAGCATGGATAATGCTTTTGGAGCCTGTTTTCAGGATAATCTTGATTATTTAAAGATGTACGGTGCAGATATCGTTCCATTTTCTCCACTGGCAGATACTGGTCTTCCTCGCGGAATCGGAGGGGTTTATATAACAGGAGCATTTCTTCAGGAGTACGGAAGCGATCTAATCAGAAATACTCCTATGTTGTTTGCTTTAAGAAAATTCCATGAGGATGGTGGCGCCATCTATTCTGAAGGTTCTGGAACTGCTTACCTTTGTAGGGAATTTCAGTTAGCTGACGGAAGAAGTAGGCTAAATGGTGTTGGTATCGTTCCTACCTTAGCTGTTAAGGGTGACCAGGATGAATGGACTTTCAAGGGTACTTTGCTGGAAGACTCAGTTTTAGGTGGGCGGGATATGCCAATAAGTGGAGTTTCCACTGGGGATTGGCAAGTTAATAATCCAGAAAGAATGCTTCGGTGCCTACGGATGATTAAGCCGAATATAGGCAGCATGGTAGAGGGTTTCTCTCCAACAGGCCAAGTCTTCTCTACCTTTTCTTTCTTACACTGGGGAACAAATCCACTATTTGCCAAGAACTTTGTGGAAGCCTCTTCAGTAATTAGTTTTGAGAGATAAGTTTAAGCTGCAGTCGCTCGACGTTTATCCAGTTTACCTTGAGTGATGTTTGGAGTTCTAGATCTAGAGGCAGTTGTTGAAGAGCCGAGTATTTCTAGAAGCGATTGTGCCTCCTTAGTAGCTGGTTCGCGAGTATAGGATTCAGGGGTTGTTCGCGACATTAATAATCGATCTCCACCGACGGATCCCGGCACGATCCCGCCGACATCGTACCCAGAATCTAGTAACGAACTGATGACATCAGAAGCTTTTGGATCGTTGATATTTATAAAGATAAAATGTCTGGACGTATCGATCTTGGAAAGATCTGTTAATGCGCTTTTTGAAGAGGATAGAAGTGATGGCTCAAGATATACGAGCACAGGTTTTCCGTCTCCATAATTAGTCATCGAGAATCCCTGACAATCAGCAGGAAGAGGATAGGCCTGCCCTTTATTTGACGTTTCTATCTTGTAGTGAATTCCTGAAACAGAAGATAATTTCTCAATCGTCGGTGTGAGAGATGATGGGAGGAAGTATATAGGTGACTGCTCAAGCTTGTTCCAGATCCGATACCCTACATATGCTAGGTTAAGTTGACTGCCGTTCGCGAAATAATTTGGTAATGCCGCAATTAGTCTTCCACCAAGAGCATTCATGACCATTGTATTAAATTTAGAATCAGCATCACTCAGAAAATATTGAGAGTGGGTCCAATCTTGCCGTGCAGCAAGAGAAGATAATCTTTGACTCATTGCGTCAGAGACCTCTTCGTTAGAATCTGGATGAATAGCTGGATAAAGAAATCTTACGGTACCATTAG
Organism: uncultured Bdellovibrionales bacterium; assembly: GCA_964650155.1. GTDB lineage: Bacteria > Bdellovibrionota_C > UBA2361 > UBA2361 > J135 > JAWXBT01. The sequence continues at coordinate 3,639 of CAZYRE010000038.1, read as the reverse complement.
AAAGTCTTTCTACGGCTAAAAATCCTAGCAGGCCAGATTTGCCATTTCGTACTCCTAAACCGAAGAATCTTGAGCCTAAATGGCTGTGCCAAAATTTGGGATCGTATACGGAAGGGATTGAGTAATTCTTTCCAAAAGTTTCCTGGAAAAGTGTTGTTACTGCTGAGACATCAATTTGACTATCAGGATTCAAAGCAGATACTGTTAACGAGCTCACCAGAGCCTCCTAAATAGGTGCAAGTTTTGATGATTTTTGAGCACCGGGCTTAATAATAAATTGCTGAAAAGAGCATGAATTCAAGCCCTCTTAGTATAGCTTAGGTGGTGAGATACTCAAGGTGGATTCGGTTTGTTGTCAGAATGATCATTCGAGTGGTAATTACCCGTTATGAGTCAGGATATTTCAGGGAACATTAAAGGCCTAGCGGCTTCTGAATTAAAGAGTCTCCATAAGCTATATGGAAGACGTACAGATAAGTCTGAGATCTTAACGTTAGATCTTGCTAGAGAGATCTTAGAAATTGCCACCAATCTCAATCGACAGATCGGTTTATTGATCGGAAGAGATGGAAAAGTTGCAGAAGTTATAGTTGGCACGAAAGAGATACTTTATTTACCTGATCTTGGAAGATACAGAGTTGGCCAAGGTCGTTTACGAAGATTGCGTCTTATCTACACTGACCTTGGTAGTAGTGATGAGTTAAAAATTAAAAGTGATATTTATACGGATCTAGCAAAGCTTAGACTTGATGTTGTTGCAGCCATACGTTCCGAGAGAAATCGCGTCTCAATGGCTTATGCTTATATCCTTCCACCATCTACTAGCGTGAATAGAAGTAGTTCTGGAATCGAGACAGAATACGTATCTGACCTCGGAGCCTACGATTTAGAATTCGATGAGTTTATTGAGGATATCGAAAGGCAATTAACTTATTACACAGAGAAGACCCACGTAGTTGGAAAAGTTAATGCCATCCTTGTTGGGGTTTACGGTCAAGGGACTCGGGATATTGAATCTTCGATGGCCGAACTTAAAGAATTGTCACGAACTGCAAATGTACATGTGCTTGATACAATAATTCAAAAACGAAATCCTGATCCAAAGACTTTACTTGGAAAAGGAAAACTCGAAGAAGTTATGCTCCACTGCCTTAAATTGGGAGCAGAGATGATAATTTTTGATTGTGAATTACGGCCAGGGCAGTGGCG
>CAZYRE010000038.1:0-2330 GCA_964650155.1 uncultured Bdellovibrionales bacterium | reverse complement strand
CAACGAGATTTAAGAAGAAAACAGAGAAGTGATAACAAATTACCTGTTGTAGCGATTCTTGGTTACACCAACGTAGGAAAATCAACACTTTTTAATAGATTAACTTCAAGTAAAGTTGTGGTTGAAAACAAACTATTTGCAACTCTTGATCCTACTCACCGAAGATTAAGATTGCCTTCCTTAGATGTTACAAGAAATGAAGCTGTAATCTTAACTGATACTGTAGGTTTTATTAGAGATCTTCCCGAAGAGTTAATGACAGCGTTTAAGGCTACCTTAGATGAACTAAACGAAGCAGTCTTGTTCCTTCATGTATTGGATGCTTCTGATCCTTTAATTGCTGAGAGAAAAAAGAACGTAGAGAAGATTCTATCAGAGATGAAATTAATTGATGTTCCTAGCCTAATTGTTCTTAATAAGTGCGATCGAATTAATTCTGAGATTAAAGAATCATTAATGGCTGAGTTCGATGGAGTATGTGTTTCGGCTACCACAGGGGTTGGTTGCGATACACTTTTAAAGAAAATTGTTTCTACTCTTGGTGAGATTGGTAAGCGTAGGGCGCAACAATTAAAGAAGGCTCAAGGCTCATGACCGAGTTAGAATTAGACTCTCCAGAGCTGCTTTTAACAGCACTTTTGGCCTCTTCTTTAACGGGTCGTGAAATATCCTTATTAGTTACTTCAGAGCAAAATCGCCTATTAATTGACTCACTAAGGGAGATTACTTCAATCATTGGACGACCAGATGCTCTTCTTCTGGATTCCTCTGGTTTTAAGGTTAAAGTATCCGCCACACAGATAGAGCCTGATACTTATTCAATTACAATTCCTGAAAATCTTGGAGTGGTTAAAACGTTGACTGCATTATTGGTGTTAGCGCTTAATTCCAAAGGTCGGGTGCGTTTCATAGTTAGAGGAGTGATGTTGGGGGATAATGAACCTATCTACTTCTTTACCGATACAGTGGTTCCATCCCTTAAGAGTTATGGTGATATAAGAGTCAACTTTGAAAAGGTGTGTTTCAAGGAAGGTGGGGAGATAAGTTTGATAGTAGAAGGAAAGGGGATCAGTCTTCCTTCCTCTGTGTTAGGAATTAAGCTTCCGCCGACTCCCCAAGAGATTCGTGGTACATCAAGTGCTAGTGAATCATTAGCTCATAGAGAAGTTGCAGAGCGTCAATCTACTGGAATCCGGCAGGGATTATCTTCTATCGCGGCACCGGTAAAAGTAAGAAAAATTTATGAAAGAAAGAGTGAGCCGGGATCCATTGTTTCTCTCGCTGCGAAACTAATTGGAAAAGATTATGATTTCTATTTGGGGGCCTGGAGTTATGGTGAAAGAAGTAAGCCTGCCGAAGTTGTAGGGAAGGAAGCAGCTTCAATGTTAGAGATTGAGATAAAACAGGGCGCTCCACTTACTCATTCACTCTATTATTATTTACCTTGGTTAGTGATTACTGGACGTAAGCTTATGGTTTCTCCTGAATTAACCTTTCCGGTATCTTTAATGAGGCTTGCCAGCTCTCTATTTGGGGTGAATTATTTGGAATCAGAAGTGAGTGCCTAATGAAAAGATTCCCTCTACATTTAAGAAAAGACTATGAAGGTCGTCCGCTTAACCTAAAGCAGATGAATTCTAATCCAATAAAACAGTATCGTTCATGGTTCAACGCCGCAGTTAATGCAGATGTTTATGAACCTAACGCTGCGGTATTAGCTACTGTTGGTAGTAAAAATCGTCCGAGCGCTAGATTTGTTTTAATTAAGGGGATCGATAAGTCAGGGTTTGTGTTTTTCACTAATTATAAAAGCCGAAAGGGGAGTGAGATTTCCCGTTCACCTTTCGGAGCCTTAGCAATCTATTGGGCTGAATTTTCACGTCAAATTCGCATCGAAGGACGTATTGAAAAAATTGATGCTAAGGAATCAGATAAATACTTTGCCATACGGCCTGAAGGCGCCCAAGTTGCCGCAACGATTTCACCTCAGAGCATGAAGATTCCATCCCGTGATTGGTTAGTTAGAAAGTTCGAAGAAGAGCTTAGTAAAGATACGAAGCGAAAACGGCCGCCTCACTGGGGTGGGTACCGTGTAATTCCTAATCGTATTGAGTTTTGGCAAGGTCAGGGGAGCCGTTTACATAACCGTATCGTTTATGAACTAAAGAGTGGTCGGTGGGTTAAGTATTTGGTAGCTCCATGAAGATAGTCGTTGCTCTCCTCTTTGTTATATCTAGCGTACTTGGATACCTTTTAAACAAAGAGCACATTCGTAGTACAGAGCTTCAATCTAAGCTTGATAAGATACAAATAGAATCAGTTAAACAAGA
>CAZYRE010000037.1:16874-19358 GCA_964650155.1 uncultured Bdellovibrionales bacterium | reverse complement strand
CAACGACTAAGAGTCTTAAACTTAGTTTTGGGGGAAGCTAACAGGATTCTACCTAAGAACATCAAAACATCTAGCACATGGACATCAGCCGCAGCTGTTGATGCCGGCGCTACTCCTTTGCCAGGCGAGATGGTCGTAGTACCTGTACAGTGTAAGCAAGATCCAACCAACGGTGTTAATACAGATTGGAAGGTCTGTATGAATATTCCACTAATGATTGTTGGGAGTAAATATGTTTGTTTTCAAGCTGGTTCTACATACTGGAAGACATAAGTGTCTTGCTCGAAGATCTGATATATCTGACTATTGGGAAGATTTATAGTCAATGGTTAAGTGTGAAGCTAAAAAATCAGAGTGGTACTAGCATTATTGAAATGTCATTGAGCGTGGTGTTTCTATTCTCGCTCATTGGTGGATTTTGGGCCATGCACTCGCTTCAGGACATGAAGAGAAATATCTACTCTTCTCTTTATAGAGTTTTCAACGATCTTAATCTTAAACCTTTTACCGTTGATAGTAACGATCAGATTGCTCCGTGGACTCAGTCTACGGTCAATGCTGGTTTACTTGATAGTTTGAATAATCCCTTGTCTAGTAACTCTTTGACGCAGACTGCCTCCGTTGGTTCTTCCCTTTTTAATAATGCAACAGTTAATTGTCGTATCGTTGTTGGTTATCTAGACGTTAATACATCTGGACCTAACGCTGGTAAAGCAACAGGCACGTACTTCTTAGTCTCGGATCCGCTAGTTTCAGCCTCTACGCATCTTGCCGATCCTCTTATAACTGTAGCAGCGTCTGATTATGCCTCGTACATGACAAATAAAAAAGTTAATGCGGAAGAGGCACGTGTTCTACTGGATGCGGATACTCTTCCACAGTTTGGAGGACTAGCAGGACAAGGCCCGGTTCCGATTTATTTACAATACGCTCCTTTTTTTGTCTGGGGGTGTACGGGGCAAGTCGGTTTATTATTTGACTTAATACCGTTTAAGTCATTTTCGATGTCAGGAATTTTTAATATCTATAGATAATCTTTATGTGGAAGATTTTGAGGAACAAAATTAGCTCGGACCATGGTTGGTTCATGGCGTTCTTCCTCTTATGTGTTGTTTTCATTGTTTCATACGGTTTTCTTGTCATGCAGTCTGAACAGACTTTTTCAGACCGCGCACAGTTCAACTTAGATATTGCCTCTGCACTCGCCGCAGCCGCTAATGCAGGTTCAGGATCCAACTCTAATAACAACGTCGATGCCGGACCTGGTGTTATGTTCGAGGTGGCTTGCAATCAGCTCGGTAGAAAACTTAGTGCTGCAGATATGGGAAGCTGTGATCCAAATACATTTGTAGGTACAGCTAATGCGCAGGGAGCAATGAGTCTGACTTTTTCTCCTGTTGATGAAGTGAGCAATTTATTTAGTTGTAAAGTTAAATTTGACTATAATCCTGGTCTTATAAATGCTTCAACTTTAGAATCTCAGAGTTTTTGTGTTGATATCAGAGACTGCTCACGAACGGCCGGAAGCTTACCCATGTTAGCGATAACTCCATTTCTTATGGGTGGATCTGGATGTGTAGGACTGAAGCCCCCTGCTACCTTTGTGACAGCTAGTAACTCTGCAACTCTCGGACGCGTCTTCAATATAGCCGCTGCTTTAGCAGCCAATGATTTAGCACCGCCGCCATTTATGCATGGGGCGGTGGCTAATTCAGCATATCCAGCAAACGCTTATATGCAGAGAGCCAGTTTGCCATTGATGTGGTCATCTCATTTACCCGCATACACGCCACACTTTAGTACTACGTACGCTATTCCCCCTTCACAAGCTTATTTTATGCCTTTTGCGTATCGTGAAACTTCTACCATGCAAGTTAAGCCATCTCTTGATTCGGTTTACACAGCTCTTACTGTAAATCCATTCTATAGATCTTCGTTTTTGCCAGTGGCTTCAAATATTTATTCTGGCGGTGTTCCCTCAAATCTATTCTTTAGTCTTGATCCTACTCAGTACCAGAGTGGAATAACTGGCAGTATGGCAGGTGATATTTCGACTTGGGGAGGAGGTACTTTTTTAGGTCTTGGTGGAACAGGAGCAAGTAATAATGTTCAGTACCGGGCAGGAGTTTCTACACAAACGCACTTGGGACAAATATGTTTTGGTCCTTATAAATATTGGTTTCAGAGAGCCGTTCAGCAGTTTTTGTATATGCTGGATGCGATGGGTAATCCATTTGGATTTTCTGTCTATTCAAATGGCGTAGTGCCATTAATGCCGTATGTGCCCTACCATATAAGGTACTCAGGTTCGTATCCACCTCCTTGGAATACTAACCCAAGGGGAACTTTAAATTTACCATTAGGTGGACCACCACCTGGTTCCCTTGCTCCTTTGCCAAATCCTAATTTGATGCTTGAGCAGTTCGGTAATTTCAACAATCCTGCAATTCCAGCTAATCCAGGACAAATATTAGATGAACCTAC
>CAZYRE010000037.1:8135-16774 GCA_964650155.1 uncultured Bdellovibrionales bacterium | reverse complement strand
CTGGCACCAAGGGGATTCACTTTTAGGGCAGGTGGTATTGGTGCTCAACAGTGTGTTAACTCAGTTGGACCTACCGGAGTTCCTCAGTACAGAGATGCTTGTACAGCTTATACTGCTCCTGGTTATTTTACCCCTGCTGTAGTGCTAGGAGCAGTGCCAGGAGGTGAGCAGATTAATGTAGATCCAGCTCCGGCAGTTGCTCCTTTTCGCACCTGTACTGCCGATCCTGCACAAACACCAAATGCGGCAGTTGCTTATTCCACCTTACCACTAGGTGGCATTATGAAGTCAGGATATCCGGCTCCACGACCTCAGACTATACCTCCACCACCAGCACTTCCTGCTCCTGAAATCGCGGATGCTATGCAGAGGTACTTTACACCTGTCACTGCTAGCAATGTTTATCCAAACTATCAGCCACCAGTGAATAATTCTGATTTTCCCTTTGGATCGCTCTATAGCGCTTATCAATCATTTAAGAATTCAAATATAATTCCGAACAAGGACGCTGTTAGAAGATTAGCTGTTGTATACATGAATAGTACTCCTTCTATTACTCTTCCAGACTGTTTGGCTGGTCGGTTTCAATGTATGTTTTTCCCTCGATCCCCTTTCTTGGATACTCCGTCTTCATTTCCTTCTTTTGGAGTTGGGGTAGCTACTGTACCCGCACCATTCACGAATGCGATAAGGGAATATGCTGAGTTGGTTCATCGTATGGTAGAGGAGGGTATCGAGGTGGTCGTGGTCTATATCGGGCCATTTCTACCCGGACCTACAAGCGGACCTACTAGTCCCTATGCACAAAGAGACGCACTTTTTACGGCACTTAGGCCCCCAGTTGGAACTGATCTTACGGATACATCAGCTCCAAATTATGCATTATGTAAGGGTGCAACTTTGCTGCCAGCTGGCTGCAGTACAAGTTTTGCTGGCGAGCCGCTTACTGCTGATCCGTCTACTGCATGTAATTGCGAACAACAGCCCCCACGACAGGGAATTAATATAATCAATTTAACACAGCAGGCTGGAGAGGATTTCTCTGTATACCAGCAGCGCATATTCAATAGAACTACCATAGAGCTCAATAGAATTATGAACGACTTCAAGCCTGTAAAATAATGTTTTACTCTTTTATCGGTTATCCAAGCTAGATACTTGTCTCTACTTGAGGCTTTCTCAGTAATTTCCCGCCTTTGACATCTTGAATAAGACTGATATGTTGCGCCCGTAACCCGCGTGCGTTTTTCTCTTGAGGCTGTTGGCGATAATGAAAAGTCTAGTTAGATTTACAGTTTATGCACTGTCTGTCGTGGTGCCTCTCCTAAGTTCAGTAACTAATGTGTGTGCCCAAGGTGGCGCCACTGCTGATGCTGCGACTGCCACCACACAGAGCTCACAACAAAGTTCAGATCCTGCTTTAGATGTTAGGGCAGGTGTGTGGAACAATGGACAAGCTGCTCCATGGGATCTCAATATAATAGATCATTATAGATATTTTGGTTTTCCAGAGAGATCTAGAGGATACAAGCCAACTCAGCCGATTGCTTTTAGTCACAAGCGACACGTCGGCGAGCTAAAGATGGAGTGTCAGTTTTGTCACTGGAGTGTCACAAAGAGTGCGTTTGCCGCGATACCTGAAGTTGAGACCTGCATGGGGTGTCATCAACAGTTAGTACTGAAGCCATCAGCTGAATTAGATAAATTAAAAAAATATTGGGCCGATGGACAACCAATTCCTTGGGAGAAGGTTCACGTAACACCTGACTATGTTCGGTTTAATCATAAGCGTCACGTGAAGGCCGGAGTAACTTGCCAAGAATGTCACGGACAGGTTCCACAAATGGAAGTGGTCGAGCGGGCCTCTTCAATGAAGATGGGCTGGTGTGTTGATTGTCACCGTCAGCGTGGAGCCAGCATAGATTGTTGGACTTGCCACAAATAGTGGCTCGAAATTAACGGATTTATCGGGAATTTGGACGAGCGATGGAAGTTAAAGTTGAGAAAACAATGGAAGAATCAAACGGAATATCCCGGCGTAAGTTTTTAAAAATTCTGGGACAGTCATCAGTAGTTGGTGCTGTTGGTTGCGGCAAGAGCACAGCACAGAAGGTGCTTCCGTATGTCAAAGCTCAGGATGATCAGGTTAAGGGTGTCGCCGTTTGGTATAACAGTACCTGTACTGAGTGTGATGCTGGATGCGGAATTCAAGTTCGAACAAGAGAAGGTCGCGCTGTAAAGATTGAGGGAAATTCCAATAACCCGATTAACCGTGGTGGTGTTTGCGCAATCGGCCACTCGGCACTCCAGAACATGTACGATCCTGATAGAGTTCGTCAGCCACTTAGTGGAAAAGCTGGTGAAGCAGGGAACTTCACTCCAACTACTTGGGATGAAGGCATTGCAAAATTAGCCGAAAGATTTGGACGTAAAGGAAAAATTGCTTACGTAGGACATCCAAAGTCTGGAGCTCTAGGTGAGTTAATCAAGAATTTCTGTAGTGAATTAAATATTGAATTTGTTCCATACAACCCAGTCAGCACTTCTGCAGAAGCAAAAGCTGCTGAGCTTGTTTACGGCGCTGATGGAATTCCGACCTACAATTTAGAGAAAGCAGATGTCATTTTAAATTTCGGCGCTGACTTTCTTGAGACCTGGGTTTCCCCATGTGAATTTGCTCGTGGTTGGGCTGATTCTAGGCGGAAGAAACACCCAGCAAGAGTTATCCACGTTGAGCCAAGACTCTCTTTAACTGGTGCGAATGCTGACACCTGGTTAATGGCAAATCCCGGCACTGAAGTTCAGTTGGCCTTAGCCTTCTTGAAGCTGATGATTGAGAGGGGCAGGGGAAGTAGTGATGTTGTTGCCCAAGTTAAGAAACTCACTGCTGATGTAACCTTAGATAAGGTTGCAGCGGAAACTGGAATTGGAAAAGAAAAAATCCTTGTAGCTGCTGAGCATCTATTTAATGCAAAGACATCAGTGGTTTTAGCTGGTGGCACTTCCACCATGACAGCTACTCCATTGCCACTGCTAGTAGCTGCAAACTTACTAAATGTTGTGCTTGGTAATGTTGGTGAGACAGTAAACGTTGCCACCACTAAGAAGAGCTCCGCTGGAGATCTTGCCGCAGTTAAAAAACTTATTGAGCGGATGAATAAGGGAGAGATTGAAACCCTTATCGTTGATGGAACAAATCCTGTATTTAATCTGCCACCAAGTTTCGGATTTGAGTACGGACTGAAAAAAGTTTCGATGATCGTAAGCTTGGCTTCTCAGATTGATGAGACAAGCTACATGGCTCAATTGATTTTACCAATGAGCACTGGGCTAGAAAGTTGGGGAGATGTTGAGCCTCAAGCCGGCGTGTACGGACTTGCGCAACCAGCAATGAAGCCAGTGTTTGATACCCTTTCACACGGCGATATTCTTATTAAAGTGGCCCGAAAGCTTGGTAAGAATGGAGTTGCTGCTGGACATGATGATTTCCTTGGAGCGCTCAAAGAGAGATGGCAGGGGATTCATTCCCGCGCAGGAAGTGGAAAGAGTTTCACCGCATTTTGGCAAGAGTGTGTAGAGAAGGGCGGGTATTTCTCTGCGCCTGCAAATAGTAGTTCTGCTAGAGTTCAAGACGGAGCATTTAATCTTAAGTTTGCTTCTGCAAAAATTGGAGACAGTAAAGCTGCAGCAGAAGAAACGTTAGTGCTCATGCCTTACCCATCAGTTCGTAGCTTTGATGGCCGCTCCGCGAATCGTCCATGGCTCTTAGAGATTCCAGATCCGATGAGTCAGATTTCTTGGAATGCTTGGGTTGAGATTCATCCTGATACTGCAAGTAAGCACGGTATTGGCAAAGATGATGTTGTTACGGTTCGAAATAATTACGGTGAGCTTAACTTAGGTGTTGTGCTTTCACCGTATGTTCATCCAAATGTGGTGGCAGTACCAATAGGTCACGGTCATTCTCAGTACGGAAGATTCGCTCAAGGCAATGGTGGCAACGTCATGCAGCTTCTTCCTGCTGTAGTTACCGAAGGAGCTTCCTCTGTTGCTCTAATGAGCACCAAGGTCAGCATCCGTCGCGGTAGAGGGAAAATCGATCTACCGAAAGTTCAAGGCAGCGATACTCAGATGGGTCGCGATCTTGCTAAGACAACATTCTTAGGCGGAGCGGCCGCTCATGCGGAAGGCCATGGTCACGGCGAGGAACATGGAGCGCACCACGAACCTAAGCAGATGTACACACAGAGACCTCATCCTCATCACAAATGGGGAATGGCAGTTGATTTAGCTTCTTGTACCGGATGTTCAGCTTGCGTTGTCGCTTGTTACTCCGAAAATAATATTCCAGTTGTGGGTCGAACAGTTGTTAACCAGGGTCGTGAGATGTCCTGGTTAAGAATTGAGAGATATTTTGATCAAGAAGCAGAGGAGCTGCATGTCTCGTTCTTGCCGATGATGTGTCAGCACTGCGGCAGCGCTCCTTGCGAGCCAGTTTGCCCAGTTTATGCGACCTACCACAACGAAGAGGGACTAAATGTGATGGTGTACAACCGTTGCGTAGGTACTCGTTACTGCTCCAATAACTGCTCATATAAAGTTCGTCGGTTCAACTGGATTCAGGTTGATTTCCCTGAGCCACTTAACTGGCAATTAAATCCAGATGTAACACCACGAAGCGTTGGTGTGATGGAGAAGTGCACATTCTGTATTCAGAGAATTCAGGATGGAAAAGACACAGCAAAAGATCTCGGTAGAGAAGTTAAGGATGGTGAAATTAAGCCAGCCTGTGTGCAGAGCTGCCCAACTCAAGCTCTAACATTCGGAGACCTTAACGATCCTGAGAGTGCAGTTAGCAAACTTGCTCATAGCAAGCGGGCTTATAAGGTGCTGGATCATCATCTTAATACCCAACCTGCGGTCTCTTATCTAAATGATATTAAGTATAGGGAAGTCTAGGCGATGGCGAATACGTCAGAGATTACTAGTGAGCTGAAAGTAGATTACGCACGGGTAACTGAGCTCGTGCTTAATATGTTAAAACCACCCGGAGCAGGATGGTACGCGTTGTTCCTAACATGCGTAGCTGCATTCCTTTGGGGTGCCGTGTCATGGGTTATCCAGATACTAGATGGTCTTCAAGTCGCTGGTATTAACCATCCGATCGGTTGGGGTGTGTACATTACTAACTTCGTATTTTGGGTTGGTATTGCTCACTCGGGTACTTTGATTTCGGCCGTATTATTTTTGTTCCGCGCGAAATTCAGAATGCCGATTTACAGATTGGCTGAGGCGATGACCGTTTTCGCCGTGTTAACTGCGGGACTATTTCCGTTAATTCACGTTGGTCGGCCATGGTTAGCCTACTGGTTAATGCCGTATCCAAACGAGAGAGCATTGTGGCCAAACTTTAGATCGCCACTTCTTTGGGACGTATTCGCCGTTTCTACATATTTAACTGTATCTGCAACATTCTTCATCGTCGGACTTATTCCTGATATCGCTGTTTGTCGCGACAAGGCTAAGTCAGCCTTTAGAAAGATGCTTTACGGTATTACTTCCCTTGGTTGGACAGGTAGTAATTCCCAATGGAAGCATTACATGTCGGCATATTTATTCTTTGCTGGTCTCGCTACACCACTTGTAGTTTCAGTACATAGCGTCGTGTCTTGGGACTTCGCTATGGGACTTGTTCCTGGATGGCACACCACAATTTTCCCACCATACTTTGTGGCCGGAGCTATTTTCTCAGGCGTAGGCATGGTGCTTACGTTAATCATCCCTCTCAGAAAAGTATTTAAACTTGAAGAGATCCTAACCCCATTTCATTTTGAAGGAATGGTTAAGTTGATCCTTCTTACCAGTGGAATTGTTTCTTATGCCTACGCTACAGAGTTCTATGTAGCTTGGTTCAGTAACAACCAATTTGAGAGATTCCAGTTCTGGTTCCGACCATTCGGAGACTTTAAGTTAGCTTTCTGGGGCATGACGTTTTGTAACTGTATTCTTCCGTTAACTCTCTGGGTGCCATCTTTAAGGCGGAATATCAGCTACCTCTTTATTGTTTCAATATTTATTAATATCGGAATGTGGCTTGAGCGTTTCAATATCATCTTTACTTCACTGGCTCGAGAATTCATGCCAGCTGCGTGGGGCGGATACAATTTTAGCTGGATTGAGTTGGGAATTACCGTTGGCGCATTTGGTTGGTTCGGCATGTACATGTGCCTATTTATAAAATTCTTCCCAGCTGTTTCAATAACAGAGATTAAGGAGCTATTGCCTCCACCTGCACGGACTAAAGGTCACGGGCACTAAGAGGGAGAAGAACTATGCGAGGAAACACAAGTAAAGTAGTAGTCGGAGTCTTCCATTATATGGATGACCTCCTTCGCAATGTTGAGACTGTAAAAGCTGCTGGGTATGAGTACAAAGTTTACTCACCGATGGCTCGTCATGAAATTGAACATGCTACCATGCCAGAGAAGAGTCCCGTCCGTCGTTTCACGTTAACTGGCGGAATCCTTGGTTGTACAGCAGGGTGGTCACTAGCGATTCTCTGCTCGATGGATTGGCCACTCAGAGTTAGCTCTAAAGATATTGTCTCTCCACCAGGATTCTTTGTTGTTGGATACGAGTGGACAATTCTTTTTGCTGCGCTCGCTACCTTTGTCGCGCTTCTTCACTACTGCCGTATTCCGGATATCTTCAGAAAAGTTGGGTATGACCCTCGGTTTTCTGACAACAAATTTGGATTAGTTGTAAGTGTTAACCCAACCGAAGCTGACTCTATTAAGAAAAAAATGATGGAGAGTGGGGCAGAGGAAGTTGATATTAGGGACGGTCTCTAAAAATAAGTTTTTTGGATGCAGTGAAATGAAACAGATAGCCAAATTAGTTACGACTGGGATAGTGCTTCTAAGCCCACTTATGGCCCAAGCGCTACCTTTTAATAACGACATGGTGGAAACTCCCGCGCTAAAAACTGGCTCGATAGTCAGAAGCAAGCCAGCAGATACCATACCAATTGGTGCTCATGAATATAGAGTTGGATCAAAAGAGGAAGCTTTGACTCTTACTAATCCAAACAAGGTTGGGCCACTAAATGTTTCAAATGGAAAAAGGCTCTTCACAGTTAACTGCACACCATGTCACGGGTATCAGGACGAAAAGGGAGTAACCCCGAGCCTTGTTGCCCAAAAGCAACTCATGGCTGGGCCAGATTTGGGCTCAGATCTATATGCTGCTCGACCTGATGGATTATTTTACGGAACAATTCACTTCGGTGGAATGGCTGTGATGCCACGGGTTGGTTACAAATTATCCCCTGAAGAAACTTGGGATATCGTTTCTTATATCCGTTGGATGCAGAAGAATAGAAAGTAATTTCGTAGTAGGAAAATTATGTCTCATATAGATCCCCTTACAATTGACCCAGCTGAAGTTGCAAAGAATGGACCGGTTAAGTTTAGTCCAAAAGTGACAAGCCTTTTCTTCATGTGCTTGTACTTCGGTGTCGGCATGCTTGGACTTGGGCTTCTAGCGTATCCGTATGAGCAACTATTCGGTGCTCTTTATACAAGTTTAATCTACTTCATGGGACTCGCTGCTGGCAGCGTAATGATCGCTATAATTTTTCAGATAACTCATGCCAAGTGGTCTCCTCCGGTTAGAAGAATTGCAGAAGCAGGTTCAAGTTTCTTGCTCTATGCCTGGCTAATTTTGATGTCGATGTATTTTGCTAAGGAATACATCTGGTACTGGGGACATTCTCCGATGCCAGGACGTGAGTGGTGGATGCAACCTGATTTTACATTTCTTAGAAACGGCCTTCTTTTAGGATTTCTGTTCTTCATGATGAACCGTTTCGTTCGCTGGTCGTTGCGTCGTGATGTCGGACTACTTCGTGAAATTGGCGGAGTCAATTCAATCTGGGCAAATGACGATTACAACTGTTTGCTAAAGGGTTGGGAAGGATCTCATGTTGAGGCACCTAGACTCGAGAAGCGCATGACTATTATGGGACCAGTGATGGTGGCCTTATATGCCGTGATTTACTCCTTGTTTGCTTTCGAGATGATTATGGGAATGGATCCTATCTTCTTCTCTACTATGTTTGGTGGTTTCATATTTGTTGGAAACATCTATGGAGCTTGGGCTGTAATTGGTCTCTGGATGATCGGGCTTAAGTGCTACGACAAAAATTACGGAGCCATGACAGGGTCACAGCAGCAGCACGATATCGGCAAACTCACACAGGGCTTTGGAATTTTGTGGGCATACTTATTTTTCTCCCAGTTCTTACCAATCTGGTACGGTAACCTTCCTGAAGAGACTCAATGGATGATCTTAAGAACACGCGAGATGCCTTGGCAGGGACTCGGCATGGCAACTTTGGGAATGTGCTTTATCGCTCCATTCTTAGTGCTATTAAGCCGCGATGTTAAGCGTACCCCTGCGCTATATGGTTTCATGGCAAGTGTTATCTTGGCTGGACTTTGGCTAGAGAGATACATCCTTGTGATGCCGCAAATTAGCCCAAGCGTAATTCCATTTGGACCGCTTGAATTTGGTTTCTTCCTCGGCTTCCTCGGAGCTTATGGCCTCTGCGTTAAGTATTTCCTAGAGAAATACCCACC
>CAZYRE010000037.1:0-8035 GCA_964650155.1 uncultured Bdellovibrionales bacterium | reverse complement strand
TCATCGTAATGAAAAGTAAAAATTGTTTCATCAGCATACTCTATCTATTGATTATGCTTATTGTTTCGTCAGCATTTTGCTCCCCTCGTGCTTCGATAGATACAGATCTAAAGCTTTTTGCCTCGATTGGCTCCAAAGACTATTTTTATAAATTTGATGATTATATTTTTTTACCGGACATTTGTAATTCTGGGCCTAAACATCAAACGCTCAAGATTTTCGAGGAGGAGAGAGGATCTCGTTCAAAAAAACTTATTATTGAGCGCATTCAGCCGATTGATGAACGAATCGATCCTTGTTTAGATCTGCTCCAGCCTCCTATGTTTGGAGACACTAAGTACGGTAGGGTTATTAAAAGCCCATTCTGGATCAATGGTACCAGTGCGCCCAATTTGAATGAATATTATCTGGAACAAGATGATTCTTGGGTTAGGATTGACAGTACCTCATGGCAAGAAATTGAATTATCTAGGCTCCTTCCTCAAGGCGAGGTTTGGCATGGGATGGATATAGAGTTGCCAGGTTTAGCAGTGGAACAAGGGGTTTGGCTTCCAGATGATGCTAACTGTTGTCCGAGTGGCGGGTCTTTTACTATCAATCTTGGGATTAAGAATAATCGGTTTACTATTGAAGAGTTTAGATTTTCGCCTTAAGCCCACTCCATAATACTAATACAGGGACAGTTCCCCTATTTAGGTTTCCTGGAGCAGCATTAAAGGATGTTCATGATGCGGAAGGAACCATAAATAGGGGAACTGTCCCTGTATTTTGACTTTAAGTGCCTCTTAGGGTAGGTTTATGAGCCCGAATGCAGCGTAACCTATTGAAAGTCATTACGTTTCTTGGGAATAAAAAGAGAATAATTTCAGATAGACGCAATTTAGTGAGGATTTTATGGCAGTTCCAAAAAAGAGAACATCAGTAAGCAGAAAAAAGATGCGTCGTTCTCATCATCACCTTGCTCGTACATTCGCGAACGTTTGCTCAAATTGTGGTGAGCCAGTTCTAAGACACCGTGCTTGCACAGCTTGTGGACAATATCGCGGCAAGCAGGTGCTCGCGGTAAGTGGTAATGCCTAATCTTCCAGCTCAACGATCTTTGCCAGTGGCAGTAGATGCCATGGGTGGAGATTTCGGCGTTCGTGTTGCCGTAGAGGGAGCTGTTCTTGCAGCCAAAGAGATAGGTGCCTCAGTTATTTTGGTTGGAACCCAGCCTGAAATTGAAGCGCGCCTTAAAGAGTTAAAAGCTACAAACGAGTCCAGAATTTCAATTCTTCATACCTCTGAATCAATCGGTATGGATGAAGCTCCATCCCAAGCTTTAAGGCGGAAGCCTGATTCTTCAATCCATAAAATTTTTGAACTAGTTAGAGATGGTAAAGCTGGAAGTGCGGTGAGTGCCGGACACACTGGCGCATTTATGGCCATCGGAATGATGGTTGTTGGTGTTTTGCCAGGCGTGGTTAGACCACCAATTGCCTCACTAATACCTAATTCAGGAGATAGTGGACCGTCAGTCTTACTTGACGTTGGTGCAAATATTGATTGTCACGCTTATCAATTAATTCAGTTTGCAATGATGGGGAGTTATTACGCATCCCTAGTGCTTGGCCATAGTAGCCCAAAAGTGGCGCTTCTTTCTAATGGAACAGAGCCAACAAAAGGTACTGATATTATAAGATCTGCCGCGGTAGCGTTATCGAATTTAAAAAAGCTTAATTTTGTCGGTTATGTTGAAGGAAACGACATTGGGCGTGGCAAAGCAGATGTAATAGTTAGCGATGGTTTTACTGGTAACGTTCTCTTAAAGGGGATCGAAGGGACTGTGCAACTTGTACTTGAAACGATGAAAACACAGGTCGATAAAAGTGCCTTTGGAAAGCTTGGGCTATGGTTAGCAAAGCCATCTATAAAATCAGTTTTCTCTGATAAGTTTGATCCCGCAGCGTATGGTGGCGCACCACTCCTTGGGCTAAATGGCGTGAGTGTAATTTGTCACGGTGCTTCGACAGCAAGAGGGATCATGAACGGAATCAGAGTGGCTAGGATGCTCTCTGATGATGGCATGGTTGGAAAGCTTGCCTCCTCATTGAGAGATATGGAGACAGATGAAGCTAGCGCAGTACAGGATGGAGTTTGGAGCAGAGTGGGGAAGCGGTTTGATGATCTAGGTCGGAAACCCGCTCCAAAATAATAAATTTTTAAGGAGATTATATGGATTCTCAAGTTGCATTGGTTACTGGTGGCTCACGTGGAATCGGGCGTGAAATCTGCAAAAAACTTGCCTCAAATGGAACCTATGTTTTTGTAAATTATAACCGAGGCAGTGATGCGGCGGCTGAGACTGTGCGCGAATGTGAAGCTGTTGGTGGCAAAGCAGAAGCTATTGGGTTTGATGTTGCCCAAAGTGAAGCTGTAAGTGCAGCGATTGATTCTATCAAGGAAAAAGTTGGTCGACTTGATATCCTTGTTAATAATGCCGGAATCTCTAAAGACGGATTGTTACTCCGATTTAAAGACGAAGACTGGGCACAAACATTAGCCACAAATTTAAACGGCACATTTTACTGCTCACGCGCTGCAGCAAAACTTTTAATGAAGTCACCAGCAGGTCGCATCATAAATGTAAGTTCAGTAACTGCCGAAATGGGGAATGCTGGGCAGGCAGCATACGTTACCTCCAAAGCTGGGTTAATAGGTCTAACAAAGACATTGGCTAAGGAACTTGCCAGCAGATCTGTTACTGTTAACTGTATAACGCCCGGATTTATTGAGACCGAGATGACAGGGAAACTGACAGAAGAGTTAAAGCAGACCTACTTAAAGGGCATCCCTTTGGGCAGATTTGGTGGGGCGGCCGAAGTCGGGGACCTAGTCGCGTTCCTTTCGGGTCCCGGAGCTAGCTACATCACTGGTCAAGTCATAGGCATTAATGGCGGCATGTACATGTAGCCATCCCTATAATCACGTTTTATATCAATACGTTATAACTTAAAGTATCAAGCACATTAAGTTATCGACATTACTTAAAGTGATTGAGACTTTAAGATTAATTAGTTTGGGGAACTCCTTGCATTAAGGCGCAGTTTTCTTTAGTTTTGTGGGGCTCCTAGGCCAGCTATGCGATTGTGGCTAGAGCCTTTACCCCCTTAGATTATTAACGGGTAGAGTTTGTAACCCTATATGGAGACGGAAAAGATGTCATCAGGCGGTGATGTTGCTGAGCGCGTTAAGCGGATTATAGTTGAACAGCTAGGAGTGAGTGAAGATGAAGTAACTCCCGAAGCTTCTTTCATCGAAGACTTGGGTGCAGATTCCCTTGATATCGTTGAGCTAGTAATGGCTCTCGAAGAGGAATATGACATGGAGATCTCAGATGAGGATGCTGAGAAGATCCAGACAGTCAACGACGTAATTAACTACGTCAAAGAGAGAAAGGGATAAGCTATCTTTTAGCTTATAATGATTTACCCGCCACGGGTTGGAGGTAGCCTCCCCCGTGGCGGGTTAGTTTAGCCCTTCCTGTCAAATCCCTTATAAAATTGGATATCTTTGATTCGACCGGTTATAATCGGCAGCGTTATTCGTTTATAACGTCTGAGGTGTATGGTCGCGCGCGCTAATCTTAAATCTTACGATTCCGAAATTTATACAGCTCTGCATCACGAGTGTGAGCGGCAGGAATACTGCTTGGAGATGATTCCAAGTGAGAACTTTGTAAGTGAAGCAGTCCTTGAAGCATTAGGCTCAGTAGCTACGAATAAGTACGCAGAAGGATTACCACATAAACGGTACTACGGCGGGTGCCACTACGTAGATCAGATTGAAGAGATAGCTATCGAGAGAGCGAAGAAGCTCTTCGGCTGTGAGTTTGTAAACGTGCAGCCGCATTCTGGGGCCCAAGCTAACCAAGCTGTTTACGAAGCACTAGTTGAGCGTGGTGACACCATCATGGGTATGCGCCTTGATATGGGCGGCCATCTAACTCACGGAAGCCCAGTTAATTTTAGTGGCAAGCACTATAAGGTAGTGGCTTACGGAGTTACCAAAGATACAAATCTAATTGATCCTGATGACGTTTGGCGACTTGCAAGGGAACATAAACCTAAACTTATAATTACTGGAGCTTCTGCTTATTCCCGAAAAATTGATTTCGAGTTTTTTAGAGAGGTTGCTGACGAAGTTGGTGCCTACTTGATGGCGGATATTGCTCATTATGCAGGGCTTGTTGCCGGCGGAGTTTATCCGAGTCCGATTGAATGCTGTGATGTCGTAACAACAACAACACATAAAACTCTTAGAGGCCCACGATCTGGAATGATCATGGCCAAAGAAAAGTTTGCAAAACTCATAAATAAGTCCGTATTTCCTGGGCTTCAGGGTGGACCACACATGCATACGATTGCTGCAAAAGCTGTTGCCTTTAAGGAGGCACTCGATCCATCTTTCAAAGTTTACGCTGCACAAGTTGTTGAGAACGCAAAGGCTCTAGCTGACGAGTTAGCCAAAACAGGACTAAAGATAGTCTCTGGTGGCACGGATTCTCACGTGATGCTTGTAGATCTCCGACCAGTTGATGTTAACGGCAAAGATGCTGAAGCTTGGCTGGATAGGGTTGGAATTACAGTTAACAAAAATGGAATTCCGTATGATCCACAACCTCCAATGGTAACTAGTGGAATTCGTCTTGGCACACCAGCTCTAACTACTAGAGGCATGGTAAGTGGGGATATGAGAAAAATAGCTCACTGGATTAAGGCCACCCTTGATGCTCGCGGGGATGACAAAAAACTAGAAGTATTGCGTGGCGAGATTAGAACCCTTTGCGAGAAGTACCCACTTTATAAACATAGACTTACTTA
Organism: uncultured Bdellovibrionales bacterium; assembly: GCA_964650155.1. GTDB lineage: Bacteria > Bdellovibrionota_C > UBA2361 > UBA2361 > J135 > JAWXBT01. The sequence goes on along the minus strand of CAZYRE010000037.1, from coordinate 3,173 downwards.
ATATTGAGAAAGTATGCGCTGCTCAAAGTGCGGATGTGAACGTTCAAACGTGATTGATTCTCGGAGTACTGAGGATGGAATCAGACGTCGTCGTGTTTGCACAGAATGCGATACGCGATTTACTACGTATGAGCGACTTGAAGACGTGCTGCCTCTAATTATTAAGAAGGACGGTCGCCGAGAACCATTTGAACGAAGCAAAGTACGAGCCGGAATGATTCGAGCCTGCGAAAAGCGGCCTGTAAGTGTTGATGTTATAGATAAATTTGTTGATGAAATAGATTCCAAAGTCAGAGAGATGGATAAAAAAGAGATCTCTAGCCTTGTAATTGGGGAACTTGTGATGAAGGCGCTCCGAGAGATCGATCAGGTTGCCTACGTACGATTCGCCTCAGTTTATAGAGAATTCTCTGATGTAAGCCAGTTCATGGATACCCTGCAGGGACTACTCGACCCAAAAGACCCAAACAGAGATCCCAATGCTCCCCATTCTCCGCCAAAACCATCGCATCATTAATTTGGCCATTAATTGGGAATCCAGTGAGCGCTAATTCAAGTTTTATTTCCCCCACGCAAGAAGTGATCGCCGATTTTCGTGACGGCAAGATGGTTATAATCGTTGATGATGAATCAAGGGAGAATGAAGGGGACTTAGCTATCGCTACAGAGAAAGTAACCGCGGAATCTCTAGCGTTCATGATGAATGAGGGACGTGGGCTTATCTGTGTGAGTATCGCACGTGAAGTAGCCGAACATTTAAAACTTTTTCCACAAGTTGATACTAATAATTCCCGATATGGCACCCCATTCACAGCAACAGTTGATCATAGAAGCGTAATGAATTTTGGCCAGACTGCTTCAGCCAGAGCAGAAACAATGAGGCGTTTGATTGATCCTGAGGCAAAGCCTAGCGATTTTGTAACCCCCGGCAATGTATTCCCATTAATTGCTAATCCAGTAGGGGTTTTAGGTCGACGAGGTCAAACTGAGGGATCTTACGATTTGGCTAGACTTGCTGGACTGAAGCCCTCAGGAATTATCTGCGAAATATTAAATCCAGACGGAACTATGGCTCGAGGAGATTCTTTAATCGAGTTTGCTGAGCGACATAAAATTAAAATCACTTCTGTCGAAACAATAGCACGGCATATAGTCGCCAATGAAATTTTGGTTCGAGAGGTTTCTAGAGAATCAAAAAGAACAGATTATGGAGAATTTTTGGTCTCAGTTTTTGAAAGTGATGCTGACGGTAAGGAGCATCTGGCTCTTCAGTATGGTGATATTACCAAGGGGGTAACACCTTTAGTTCGTATCCATTCCGAATGTTTGACGGGAGATGTCTTTGGGAGTCAGCGGTGTGATTGCGGTCCACAACTAGATGCCGCAATGAAATCCATCGTAAAGCATGGTTCGGGAATACTTCTTTATCTTCGCCAAGAGGGGAGAGGGATCGGGTTACTGAATAAGCTTCGAGCCTATGAACTTCAGGATCAAGGACGAGATACTGTTGAAGCTAACGTTGAATTAGGCTTTGGCGCTGATGAGCGGGACTTTGCGGTAGCGGCAAAGATATTAGGCGTGTTGGGGGTGGGAGAATTAAATCTTTTAACCAACAATCCTAGAAAGCTTGAGACCATGAAAAGGTTTGGTATTGGAGTCATTAATAGGGTGCCGCTGGTCTGCCCTTCCAATATACATAACCAGAGCTACCTAGAGACAAAGAGAGCTAAATTAGGGCATTTTCTGTAAGTTGCTAATATTACTACATATATATGCATGTCCTTTGTCATATTCAATAAATGCTATTTGAGATAGCGATTTCTCTGAATTATTACTGGCTTTAAGCTCTACCATTTAATAGACTGTTCGATCCCCGCTTTGGCGAATGGGCAGAGCACAGCTAGTGCTTACCTACCAATAACCCTTCTAGTAAGGGGAATTTGTTGGAAAATGCCGAACGAGGCGACGCAGCATTGTTAGTAGATTATTAGCCTTGCGTTAAGGAATGCTGCGGTAGATCTTTTGAATAGGGAGAGGCTTTGGTCAGTATGTCCAAGGTAATTGAAGGAAAGCTTTCCGCCGCGGATGCCCGCTTCGGCATCGTTGTGTCTCGCTTTAACAGTTTCATAACATCCCAACTCTTAGACGGCGCTGTAAATACACTCATTCGTCACGGCGCCTCGGATCAAAATATCACAGTCGTTCACGTTCCTGGTGCATATGAAATTCCACTTGCAGCCCAAGAGCTTGCTCGGGCAGGGAATGTTGATGCTGTAATTGCAATTGGCGCTGTAATTAGAGGTGCCACCTCGCATTATGATCTCGTTGCTGGTGAATGCGCAAAAGGAATATCAAAAGTTTCATTAGAAGAATCCATCCCTGTTATTTTTGGTGTTATTACAACAGAGAATATCGAGCAGGCAATTGAACGTGCAGGCACAAAGGCTGGCAATAAGGGTGCAGATGCCGCCATTGCAGCCATAGAAATGGTAAGCATCGTTCGAGAAATTCGTGGGGGCGAGGTTAGTAGATCAATTAAGGTAAAGGCAATATAGCTATGGGATCTAGGAGACAAGCAAGAGAGAACGCCCTTCAGGCTTTGTATCAGTGCGATACATTAAATGACTGGTCGAGGGAATGTGTAGATCTTTACTTCCATTCCTTTCATACCGAGGAAGAAGGGGATCATAAAGGTACCTTTGACCCTGCCGAGCATGAATTTGCAAGAATTTTGATTGATGGCGCAATATCTAATCTTGACGCAATTGATGCTTGTATTGCCGCTTGTTCCCAGAATTGGAGCATCACTCGTATGTCTCGCGTGGACAGAAATATTCTAAGAGTAGGAGCTTTTGAAATCTGCTACTTACCAGATGTTCCACCGAATGTGAGCATTAATGAAGCTATTGAAGTGGCTAAAAAGTATGCGGCTGATGATTCCCCTATGTTTGTAAATGGAGTCTTGGATAAAGTCGCTACTGTCATTAAGGAAAATGGTGGTATGCCGGCTCATTTCATGAGAAAAGTCGTTAACGGTTAAAAGGGGCCTGACCCCTTTTATTGAAACTTTCAAAAGTTGTTCAGTAGTCGAAGATTAACCTCTCCGTTTGGAAGCTAATGGTTACCAAACGCACGGGAGGGAGTGGTTCCCTTCAGCGTTTTCCCCCAGTCCC
>CAZYRE010000036.1:3301-19789 GCA_964650155.1 uncultured Bdellovibrionales bacterium | reverse complement strand
AAAACTGGTGCGCCTGCAGGGATTCGAACCCCGGACCCGATGATTAAGAGTCATCTGCTCTACCAACTGAGCTACAAGCGCACTCGGGAGACGGGAATGTAATATACAATTGTTAGTGGATCAACTTAGTGGAATTGGCCGCTTTTTTGACATTTGCCCTATGAATTTACCTTATTTCTCTACATAACAGTTTGAAATCACACCGTAATACAACCTATCAAAGTTGTGATTTAGGTCACACCGATTCAGAGTCAATCTTTCGATACTCTTTATGTAAGTAGATTTTTATTAAGGAGTATTTATGAAGAAGTTAATCGCAGGAATCATCGCTCTTCAGGTAAGTTTAGTTAGCTCTGCTTTTGCAATTAAAACTGACCCAGTTCTTAATCCTCAGCCGATTAGCTTGGCTTCTTTTAGCCAGAACTTAAATCCAATTATGGATATGGCATTGGCACTACAGAAGAAGGGCGCAAAAGTAACCTCTTCAATAATTGAAGCAAAAAATGGAAACTACCTTCAGATCAGCATCAACGGCAAAAAGCTTCAACCAATACTTCTTGAGTGCCGTGACTGTGAGGTTATTGTTTATGAGTATTAATACTTAGCGATTCTGCGCATGAGTGAAGAGAAAATCCACAAGGCATCATGGAACTTTCATTTAAGTTCCGTGGTGCCTTTTTTCTTTATAATCCCCCTACTCCTCTCGTTACTAGGAAAAGTTTTTGGCTGGACTGAAGTTGAAAAAATTAGTGGCTACATGGCAGCCGGAGTTCTCGGTATATTTGTAGTTGCTTTTCTGGCTAATCTAATCTGGTGGCGTAAATCTATTGGTTCTGCTGAAGCCAAAACTAAACGTGCCGAAGCAGTGATTGAACAGATTATTTCAGATAATTCTCTTGAGCTTGAATTTAAAACTAAAAATCGCGCTCTTCTAAGAGTCAGATCGAGCAATAATAATTTAATTAATATAGATACTGGCGCCATTATTGACCCAAAAGATCTGGCATTATCTCTCATCCAATCAAAAGATTTCCCCAGAATTAGTAAAACGCAGTAATACAGCTTCACTTTAGTAGGAGTCATGTTTCTGCTAGTGTAAGAGCCCCCGCGGTTAGGTCATTTACATATAATAAATCAGCAGAAGAATTCTGCCTTCGTCCGTTTGAGAATCATTCTTGATTCTGAGCCGGATGCAAGGCCGCTTTAGGTTTTGTATCCTCGTCCCTAGAAAACAACCCTCGGGAGGGGTTGCCCCATGACCAGTTGGATCGAACGCTTCCGGGATGCCGCACTGCGGGATCCCAAAGAAGCACAGATGATGTTGGACGCCGTATCGAGAGAGGGCTCCAAGCATACGGCTGGCAAGGCCAAGCCGGAGGATGGTGACGGCAGTCAGGAAGACGTCACCGGGAAGAATAACGCCCTGGCCAAGAAGCTCGAGTCGCGCTTGAGCCCTGAGGCCCTTCGTCGAGTGTGTCACGATCTCACTCCGTACCTGCTGGGAAGGCTCGATGAGATCTCGTTGCAGACCAGGTCTGCACGAGGACTCAGTGGTATTATCTTCGCAGGCGCCGGGGATGACGTTCGTAGGTCCATTCGTGGCGTCAAGGATGCCCTTAAGTGTGGCACCTCCGTGAGCTCGATCGAGAGACTGAAGAAGCAGATGGCGGCAGCGACTTCTTGGAATGGACCCGAAAAGGTCGATCTCCACAAGGTGCTCACCATCGTCTCCTTCCTCGTCACCAAGGCGCCCGTCACACAAATGATGGTCGTCGTCGGCGCCAACGATGTGGAAGATCGTGTCGAAGTCGTACCCACTGGCAAGGTGGACGACGACACAGAGTGAGGAATACCCCCTTCCCAAAATCCGGCCCAACAGCTGGCTATGGGAAGGGGGCTCACTATTAGAATTAATGGTTATATTGAAGGAAAATAGCGGCCTTGTATCTGAAAGACTCTTCAAACCTACCTTTTACTTCATTGTTTCAATCTGTTAGCTTTTATAAATCGCACCTTTAAAGGCTTAAAAACCATGACTGCTGAACTTGATACAATTTTCTCTGAATTCACATCCTCACTTTCCGGAGTAAAATCCAAAGCAGAACTTTTAGATCTGAAATCTAAGTTTATTGGTCCAAAGGGTCAGATATCTACAATCCTTAAAAGTCTTAAGGACAAAACGCCGGAAGAAAAGAGAGCACTTGGCTCAAAGTCTAACGAAGTAAAAGTTAAAATAGAAAGTATCGTTGATGAGCAGTTAAGCGCTCTCGAAACAGCAGAAATAAATGAAAAGCTCGCTAAATCTTGGGTAGATGTAACTCTAAAAGATTCCAATTTAGATAAAGGGCTAAATGCTGGAGGATATCACCCGACTGCAATTATTCAGCGTGAGATTGAAGATATCTTCTTGTCGATGGGCTTTGATGTCCTTGATGGTCCCCACATTGAAGATGACTGGCATAATTTTGGAGCGTTAAATATCCCGGCGGATCATCCAGCTAGAGACATGCAGGATACTTTTTGGTTTCCAGATGCTGTTCACCTACTGCGAACTCATACTAGCTGCATTCAAGTACGTGGTATGGAGACAAAACGTCCGCCATTTAAGTTTGTAGCTCCAGGAAAAGTATTTAGATGTGAACGCACAGATGCTTCCCATGAGATGGCTTTCCACCAGATGGACGGCATGATGGTGGGGAAAGATGTCTCTGTCGCACACCTTATCTACTTTATGAAAACTCTCTTAACTGAAGTTTTCAGACGAGAAGTAGAAGTAAGGCTCCGACCGGGATTCTTTCCTTTCGTTGAGCCTGGCTTTGAGCTTGATATAAAATGTCTTATCTGTGCTGGTAAGGGATGCTCTGTGTGTAAACATAATGGATGGTTAGAGCTTTTGCCTTGCGGGATGGTCCATCCGAATGTTTTGAAAGCTGGAAAAATCGATCCGAATGAATTTACCGGCTTTGCATTTGGTCTAGGCTTGGACCGCTTAGTAATGATGCGTTATGCCATAGATGATATCAGGCTTATTCACGCAGGGGATCTAAGATTCAACTCTCAATTTAAATCGTTATAATATATGTTAATTTCACTGAACTGGATTAGAGATTTCGTAGATGTACCAAAACTGCCACCAGCAGAGATCGGCAGAGCTTTTACCTTGGCTACGGCTGAAGTTGAACAGGTTATCGCCCCTGGGATGCATTTAAAAACTATCCGTGTAGTTGAAACACTTGAGACTCGACCACATCCGAATGCTGAAAAATTAAAACTTGTCACCTTCAAAACAGCTGAAGGCGAAACCAAGGAAGTTGTTTGTGGCGCTCCAAATGTACGCCCTGGCTTAAAGGTGGCATTTGCCCCTATTGGTACCACGATGCCAAATGGTCTTGTGCTTGAAGCAAAAAAAATCCGTGATGTAGTTTCACACGGAATGCTCTGTTCAGTAGCTGAATTAGGCTTAGGTGACAATCACGACGGTATTTGGGAACTTCCAACTGATACACCGCTTGGTAAAACGTTAGGCGAGTTGATTGGTGCTGGTGAAGATACAGTTCTTGAAGTTGATAATAAGTCCCTCACCCATCGCCCTGATCTATGGGGCCACTACGGCATGGCTCGTGAGTTCGCTACTGTTTTTAAATCTCCGCTTAAAAATCCATTTGATGCCACATGGGCAGATAGTGTTAAAAAACTATTCTCTAAGGATTCTTCCCCTATCGTTCCTGAGGTAAATCCAGATTCTGCATGTCTTGGATATTTTGGTTTATCTATTGATGGAATTACTGTTGAAGAGAGTCCTACTTGGATCAAAGAAAGACTCAACGCTGCGGGGTTACGACCAATCAACAATATGGTTGATGTTGGAAATTACGTGATGCTAGAGCTCGGCATCCCACTACATATTTTCGATCGCGAGAAGATTCGTGGCGGAAAGATTAAGGTGAATAGACTTACTAGTGATGCAAAACTAAAGCTCCTAAATGGAGAAGTTGCTGAACTTAAATCTGGCGATACTGTTATCGCTGATGGTGAAGGCCCAGTTGTTGTAGCTGGAATTATTGGCGGCGAAGAAAGTGGCGTTACTAATTCTACAAAAAATATATTTATCGAAACGGCGAACTGGAAACCTGCAGAAATTCGAAAACTCTCTACCAGAATTGGCGTCAGAACGGATTCTTCACAACGCTACGAGAAATCTCTGGATAGTTTACTTCTTGAACGCACAATTTTAAGAGCCGCAAGTTTGGTATTAAAACTTTGTCCGAACGCGAAAATAAAAGGAAAGCTTGAGTATTCTGGTCCAAAACTTGAGTATAAGCCTTTGGTAATCAATACCTCAGTAAGGAACCTAGAGAGATACTTAGGAACCTCCGTCACTGAGGCCCGCATTAAAGAGATCCTTGAATCCCTTGATTTTAAGGTTTCTGGTTCTGGTGATAAATTATCTGTAGCTGTCCCCTCTTACAGAGCCACTAAAGATATTGAGTATGAAGCTGACATAGTCGAGGAAATCGGCCGAATAATCGGATACGATTCCATTAAGCCTCAAGCACCAGTGGGAGATGTTTCTCCAGTGAGGCTATCACCTCAACAGGTTTTACATCGTAAACTACAAGACTTCTTTGTGCTGCACGCACGCGCTCTTGAAATCCAAACCTATCCGATGGTCGGCGAAGAGATGTTAAAGCGGGCCTCTTGGCCTGACATGAATGAATCACTTAAGATTCAGAATCCGCTCTCACAAGATGCCGACAGGATGCGCCCTTCCCTTATTCCTTCGATGCTAGAAGCAGTCGCTCTCAATCAAAAAACTTATGAACGGTTCTCTTTCTTCGAGCTTGGCCGAGCATATATTCCTGATAGCAAAAACTTCTCTCAAGAGCGAAACATGGTCGCCTTTGCTATATTTGATAGAGATAGATCTACATTCCATGAAACACTAAATATCATGGAGGATCTCCTTACATTTACTGGTATTCCTGCCCAAGTTATTGCACCCGATGGAAAGCAGAAAAATTCTGTTCTACCCACTGAATGGCGCGGTATCCACCCTATTGAGCACCAAGCTATTAGAGTTATGGGCAAATCCTCAGGGGCAATTTTTACAGTTCATCCAGCCGTACTTTCCAATTACAAAGTACGCGGAAACGTAACTGTCGGCCTACTTGACGTAACTGATGTAGCCCAAGTAGCTGCGCAAAAAACCACGAAATATAAGCCAATTTCTAAATTTCCTACCTCAGTTTTCGACTGTACTGTTGTCGCCGGAGAGCATGTACCAGTAGGAGAACTTCTTGAGGTCGTACGAAAGTTGAAACAGAAAGAAATTCTAGATTTAAAAATTGTCTCTGTATTCTCTTTACCTGACGGACAGAAAGCTGTAAGCATCCGAAATACATTCGGAGACACAGAGTCCACCCTTGGGGCTGAAAAGATCAAGGCGCTTGAAATGGCCGTAGTAAAAGGGCTAGAGAAAGCAGGATTCCCTCTTCGAAGTTAATTTTACTGCTAACTGAAATCGTAAGGATCCGTGATGGGGCAGAAGACCTTTAATAAACTTTCGCCACAATTAAAGAAATTAGTCGTTCACGAAAAAGAGCTTCATTCAGCTCGCCGCTCTAAAAATAGATCAAAAAAAGACGGAATAGTTAAGTTTGTAAAGGGCAAACCCTCCGCTGTTTCCATTTTTGCAGAATCTACTCTGAATCACTGTAACGGTGGAGCCACTTTAGAGGCAGCACTCTGGCTCAAAAATCATCTTAAAAAAGGTGGCAAGTTAGTTGTCACAATCGCCGGAGCCCTTAGCTCTTTTCAAGTCGGCATAATGTTGGCCGAATTAATTCGAAAGAATAAGGTGCACCTGATCTCTGCTACTGGTGCAAATCATGAAGAATCATATTACCGGTATGTAGCTCACTCACATTACGCCTACATCCCCCGCTATACTGAATTAACCCCTGAACAAGAAGCAGAACTACGTGATGCAGGATTAAGGCGTATTACTGATACTTTCCTACCCGAAGACGAGAGTGTCCGTATAATGGAGCCACATTTACTAAGAATGTGGCAGGAAGCAGAAAAGAAGGGCCAGAGTTTCTTCCCTCATGAATATTTTAGAAGATTATTCTCTGAAAAGTTAATTCAACCAGACCCTGAAGCAAATCCAAATGATTGCTGGGCCTATGCTGCTTATCAAAAGAAGATCCCCATCGTGATTCCAGGATTTGAAGATTCAACAATGGGAAATATATTTGCAAGTTATACCTACGATGGGGCGCACAAAAAGAGAGGAGTCCCCACAATTAAACGCTCCGTTATGAAGAGTGGTCTTGATTATTTCCACTTAATGTATGACTGGTACCTTGCCGAATCTAAACGTCATCCGATTGCATTCTTGCAATTAGGTGGCGGTATTGCCGCAGATTTTCCAATCTGCGTGGTGCCATCAATCAAGCACGATCTTCATTTAACAAAAGTCCGCGACTGGGCAGGATTCGTAGAGATCGGCTCTTCGCCGATGTCTTATGGCTCCTATTCCGGCGCAGGCGGCAAAGAAAAGATTACCTGGGATAAGCTCTCAACCCAGAGCTATTTTCAAATCATACAGAGCGACGTAACTGTGGCTTTCCCTTGGATCGCCGCAGTATTACTCGATCTATAAAGGGGGACGCTGCCACTTTACGACATTTTTTGCGTAGTGGAATTGATTTCAATTGTTTATTGGCGTCAAAAGGGATCTCCGCGGCGGTGTGCTGCGAAAATCCTTTGTGAGGTAGATTCAACTGGGTCAGCAACTACGCTGTCACCCTTTGATCTGAACCTACCACCGTTACGAAGTCGAGAAGGATCCGCGACGCCGCACCGATGGCCTTTTTGACTTCCTCCTCAACCTCTGTGTGAGAAAGCCGGAGTCCCGGACGGGCAGCTTGGTTGGTAACCAATGCCAATCCGACAAGATGGACCTCATCCTCGGCACGACTGAGAGAGTTTGCAGCCTCCACTTCTGGGAAGGTAGACATGCCCACTACGTCGAACCCTTGAGATCTGAAGAGCTCGATCTGCTTGGAGGTCTCGTAGTGCGGGCCTTGAGTCGCCATGAGCACGCCCTCTTCCGGCCTCTTGGTCGATCCGCCACTTCGGCCGTACTCCCGCTGGAGGGCCAACCGAAGTTGGGCCTTGAGGAAGTTGCTGAAGGGGTCAGAGAGCGAGGTGTGTCGGATGAATCCGGCCTCACCGATCGCTTGATTGAACCCGAGTAGTGGAGATGGAATTCGTGAATCGAGATCCTTCAAGATCACGAAGTCCCCAACGCTGAGGGAGGTGCTGATTCCCCCAACCGCGTTTGTGAGCATGATGTTGCGCACGCCCAACTGATGAGAGAGCCACACCGGAGCCACGAGGGGAGTTGCCTCCTGTCTCTGGTAGTAGTGCACTCGACCGCAGAAGGCTAGGAAGAGCACTCCTTCATGCTCATAGAGTCGGAGCTCTCCGGCATGACCTTCATTCATCTCACCTGCCAGGGCCGGAATCCGTTGGTACGAGATTGCTGCCAACGGATTCAGTGAGGAGAAGACCTCACTCCATCCGGACCCGAGCACGAACGCCAAGGATGGCCTTCGTGAACCGAGCACCGAAAAGAGCGCAGTCTCCACTACTTGGAGGCTTGCATTCAGAACTTGAGGCTCGATCGGCTTCATGGCCGACCTCCTTATTGGTACAAAACCACAGGACCATCCTGCAGTCGCTTGAAGTTTGCCTCAAATGACCGCAGGATCAAAAACATTTTTCACACCGCCGCAAAGTTATGTAAAGAACTTTCAAGGGCACACTATGTACCAAGTAGGGTGTCACTATGAAATAGGTAGGAACTAAAATAAATCCTTGTACTTCTGATACCCTTCCTTCTCTAACTCCTCTTTAGGAATAAACTTAAGGGAAGCTGAATTCATACAATATCTTATGCCTGTTGGCTTAGGCCCATCATTAAATATATGACCAAGATGTGAGTCAGAGGATTTAGATCTAGCCTCAACTCGAATCATCCCATGGGAGGTATCTTTCAATTCAACAATTGATGCCTTCTCTATCGGCTTAGTGAAACTAGGCCAACCAGTACCGGAATCAAATTTATCTTTGGAACTAAAAAGAGGCTCCCCTGAAATTCTATCAACATAGATCCCTTCCTTGTGGTTATCCCAGTACTCATTTTCAAAAGGTCTCTCTGTACCGTTTTCTTTCATAATTCGGTACTGCTCAGGGGATAGCAACTTTTTTAGCTCCTCATCTGATTCAGGTAAACCGCAACCACCCTTTTCAAAGGTGCAAGCATTAGGATTATTTTTCATCGGAACCTCCACGATTGGATTTATAACGTCCTCAGCTAGAGCTACTGAGGAGAAAGAGAGTAAAACAGCGATAATTCTAAGATTATGTCTCATAACGGTATATTGACGAACAACCTAGTAAATAATTCAAGCCAAACTATTCATAATTCCTGATACAATAGTGGGATCTGCCAGTGTAGAGGTATCGCCAAACTCTTTCCGCTCACCCTCAGCGATTTTTCTAAGGATTCGACGCATAATTTTGCCTGAACGCGTTTTTGGTAGACCTGGTACAAACAAAATCTTATCAGGAATACCAATAGGTCCATAATGGGTGCGAACTGAATCCTTTGCTGTCATTTCATTTTCATTTGAAGGCTGAACACCATTTCTTAGTATACAAAAAGCAAAAATTCCTTGACCCTTGATATCATGCGGAAATCCAACTACTGCAGCTTCAGCTATAATACCTGAAGCAACAAGCGCTGTTTCAATTTCGGCACTGCCAATACGGTGCCCGGATACTTTTAAGACATCATCCATTCTGCCAGTGATCCAGTAGTAGCCATCTTTATCTCGAATGCAACCATCGCCGGTAAAATATTTTCCGGGGAACTGACTGAAATATGTTTTACGGAATCTTTCGTGGTCTCCCCAAACAGTGCGCATCTGTCCGGGCCAAGGGAATTTTATACACAGAGCACCTGATACTCCATTACCTTCAATTTCGTGACCATCTTCATCTACTAAGCAAGGTTGCACTCCAAAAAGTGGATGACATGCAGATCCTGGTTTTGGTTTTGTGGCCCCAGGAAGTGGTGACATTAAAACTCCACCAGTTTCAGTCTGCCACCAAGTATCAACGATTGGGCATTTTTCTTTGCCGATATTTTTATAATACCAGAGCCAGGATTCTCGATTAATCGGCTCACCAACTGTTCCCAAAATCCTAAGGGAATCCAACTTGTGACCTTTTACCCAATCCTCCCCTTCCTTAATCAGAGCCCTAATAGCCGTTGGTGCTGTGTAAAATATGGTTACCTTGTGTCTATCAACCACGTCCCAATAGCGACCAGGATTAGGAAACGTCGGAATCGATTCAAACATCAGAGTTGTAGCCCCATTACAAAGCGGCCCATAGACAACATAACTATGGCCAGTAATCCAACCTATATCAGCAGTACAAAAATGAATGTCCCCTTCTCGGTAATCAAAAACGTTTTTGTGAGTAACTGCTGCGTAAAGTAAGTAGCCAGCCTGAGTATGGAGAACCCCTTTCGGTTTTCCAGTTGAACCAGATGTGTAAAGAATAAAAAGTGGATCTTCTGAATCAAGTGGAGTTGGTTCACATGTTGCAGGGACTTTTTTAAGTTCTTCCTCTAACCAAACATCTCTTCCTGACTTCATATTTACTGAAGTTGCCGTACGCTTCATTACTAAAACAGATTTTACACATGAGGTATTTTCCAGCGCGGTATCAACTATCTCTTTTAAAGGGATACTCTTTCCGCCCCTGCGACCTTCGTTTGCGGTAATAACCATCGCACATTCAGAATCAAGAACCCGATCCCTTATTGAGTCAGCAGAAAATCCACCAAAAATGACTGAGTGAATCGCGCCTATTCTTGCACAAGCCAGCATCGCTGCCGCCGCTTCTGGGACCATCGGCATATAGATGGCAACCCGATCCCCTTTTTTAATTCCGCGATTTTTTAAAACATTAGCAAATCTACAGACTAGATCATGAAGCTCTTTGTAAGTTAAACGTCTTACTTCGCCTGGCTCATCACCTTCCCAGATAATCGCCACTTGTGAGGATTTATTTTTAAGGTGGCGATCTAAACAGTTCACTGAAACATTTAACTTTCCACCAATAAACCATTTAATTTCTGCTTTTGTATAATCAAACTTCAGCGTTTCTTTCCAAGGCTCAATCCAAGTTAGATTTTCTTTGGCCTGCTCTGCCCAATACTTTTCAGGATTACCTATGCTTCTTGAGTACTCCTCTTGATACCCTGGCTGATCAATCTTCGATTTCCCCAAAAATTCCTTAGGGATATCCAGTGGTGGCAATTCATGAACGTTTTGCATATAATTCTAAAAAAGGTGACAGTTACTCTTTTTCAACTACTTTATTTCATTGTTTTAATTAAGTTAAGAAAAAGAGTAACTGTCACCTTTTTTATACGGTAGTTCAACGGATAACCCCCAGAGGAACAGCGAATTTACGTATTTCGCTATTCCTGTGGGACGCCGTGTCCCAATTTAGGTTCTCAAACACAGAAAGGAGCTCTCCTTGAACGCATACATCGCGGGATTGGGGCTCGCGCTCCTCTCCCATCTCTTTGCGGCAACGATCCCGACATTACTGAAGCCTCTGATCATGAACGCTGGCTACGGTGGAGGAGGACTAATCATGTACCTCTACTCCTTCTTCATACTAGCAGTAAGATCGCAGTGCTCACCAAAGATCTGTGCTGAAATGGTGAAGTCGCATGAGGCATATGAGCGGCACAGCTCTCGCTACCTCTGGGTAGCAATGCTCTCACTTCACGTAGCCTCTGCGGTGATCTACTTCTTGGGGTTGAGCTTCTCAGCCAGTCCAACGATCTTCGGCGCAGTATCAAAGTTGGATGGGGTTCTCCCCTTCCTATTTGCGATCCTGTTTCTCCGAGGCGAAAAGCCCACTCGCACCACTTACGTGATGATCGGGGCACCACTTGCCTTCCTAGGAGGCGGGCTGTTGGTGACTTACGGTAATCTCGAATCCAGGGCCGTGCTGGTCGCTGCACTCTTTGCAATCCTTAGCGCTGCCGCAATCATTACAACCAAGATAGTGCTCAATCGGCGCATTGCAACCGCCGAGGGAGTACTAATCTCACGCCAAGCAACCGTGCTTTGCTTTGTTGGCTTTGTGTTCCTGATCACTTCGTCCTCAGAACACTTTGCAAATTTTAGCTCAGCACTGCTCTCTTGGCGCGGACTCTTTGCAGGAATAGCCCTAACCGGCCTCTTCCTGTGTCGATTCCAGGCAATCGCTAGGATTCCGCTCTGGCAGTACTCGGTCCTGGGGGCGCTTCAACCCATCCTCATGGCCGTTGTAGGTGTCATCGCTGGAGAAAGCATCCCACCCGAACTCTGGGGCGCTCTTCTTCTTGTCACTGTTGGCGAGTTCATCTCATTCCTTGGCGAACGTCCAAAGGAGGTTCAATCATGATGTTTTGTGGGACACGCGCGTTGACCCACAAATATTTATTTTCGACGATAAGCTCTCCGAAGTGTCCGACCAAAAACAAACGATCTATTAGGATCTATAACGAAACGTCCTAACAGAGCAGTGCGCCCAAGAAGACATCTAAAAAGCATATTTTCGCGACTGGCTAAAGTTACTTCTATTGGCCAACTCTCTTCACCAAGTTGGAGTACGGTTTTAATTACAAATCGAAGTTCTGAGTGACCACCTGAATCTGTTACAATTCTCTTATCAAGTACTGGTGCTTCACAAACTAGCTCTATGGAAGTTCTTTTCCTAAGTGGATGGACCCCGAACCTAACCCACTCTTTTCCATCCTTAGTAAATGGCTCGATAAAATATGTATGTAGTGCCGAGGTCCTTGCCCCGGTATCAATCTTTGTTTTAATTGCAGGAATGCCAAGCTCAGGGAATGTCACCCACTCCCTCCAGCCAATCGGTTTTACAGTTCTAGTTTTATCAGGCACAGTTTTTACTAATACCGTGAGCCCTTAGGCTTGGCAATGAAAGCTCTCAGAGAGCTAAGCTCAGTTGGAGTATGTTTCACCACAAACAGGATCTTATCAATATAATTTGCCAGATCATCGTAGTAGTAAACGTATCTGCACTCGATATTATCATCCTCACCGGTTAATGGGTGCACGGTTAATTTACCGATCTTAAAGAGTCTCAGCAGAATATTAGTAGAAAACCCTTTGCATTTTAAAACGTTTGTCCAAAAAAGCGCACGCTTTCTAGAAAAAATGGGGAACACTGGCTCAAACCTAATAACCCTTCTATCAGTAATTACAGTAGATGATTCCCGATGAACCTTCAAAGCCCACCACAGACCAACTAACCAAACTACTCCAGCAGTAATGTATGAGTACTGAGTAATAGAATCAGTTAGCGCAGGAAGAAACCTGCTGGCAAATAGCCCGAGTGACGCTAAGACTACAGATACGAAGGTAACTTTTAAAATTCCAAAAACTAGTGAAATCCAATGCTGATTAAAGCGGTGTAGGATTCTTTCGCCTTCCTGTTGGCCGTGAAACTCCGCACGTAAAAAATCATTTTCTTGATTTACATCCGGAAATTTTACGGCAGCAGAACTATCCACAGGTCACCTCGTTTTAACTTGGGTCCAAATCTCATCAAAGAGGCGGGTATTTTCTCCCAAGTCCTGGAGTAACTCAAGTTTAGCCATCACCCCTGGTGGTGGGTAGATAGCTGGGTTTTTCCGGTCATCAGGATTAACTAATTCAAGACTTACCTTATTGGGGGTAGCATATTGATTAAAATCGGAAAGTTTTGCGCCAACCTCTCCATCCAGGATGTAATTTATAAATTTTTCAGCGATATCACGATGTGGTGCTTTAGCTGGCACAACCATGTTGTCTACCCAGATCTCGCCACCTTCTTTGGGAACGAAATAATATGTATCTGGATCCTCACTCATCCCTCTTACAGCATCACCGTTATAGGCAACTGCGACTGTAGCGCCTTTCGCTAAAACCTTATTCTTTCCACCAGCGCCACTCTCAAAACCAATTGCTCTTTCTTTTGCATTTAGTAACAAATCGCGGGCTTGCAGTAAAACTTTAGGATCAGTCGTATTAAGGCTATGCCCCATATACTTAAGTGCCGAATCGATTGACTCCCTCATTGAATCAACCAACACAAATGTTCCGTACTGTTTCTTTGGATCAAAAAGAATGGACCAACTCTCTTCAATCTCAACGCCTGGTTTTTTTCTTACATACAATCCAACCGTACCCCACTGATACGGTGCAGTATAAACATTGCCCTTATCGTACGAAGGATTCAGAAACTTATCCTCAATATTTTTCTTATTAGGTATATTCTCCCAACGAAGTGGGGCCACAAGTTTTTTGGCCACTAATACAGGAACAATATAGTCAGAAGGAATGACGACATCATACAAAGACGCCCCACCACTTTCTAATTTAGAGAGCATGCTCTCATTATCTTCGTAAAGATCGGTTGTAACTTTGCAATTAAATTTCTTCTCAAAGTTTGTCACAATCTCTGGATCGATATACTCGCTCCATATAAAGAGATTCATCTTGCAATCATCTGCCGAAGCAGTTGCGGCCAAAGCAAATAACATTCCTAGTAGTGCTCTTTTCATATGCCCTCCTTAATGACCAACCGGTAAAACGCCGCCGTTCTTTCTTGAAATCCGAGCAACAATTACCGTCAAAATCACAGATGCTAAAATCATTAACGTTGATAAAGCATTAATCTCAGGACTAATACCACGTTTAACAGAAGAATAGATAAGAATTGGTAAAGTAGTCGCACCTGGACCTGTAGTAAAAAAGGAGACCACAAAGTCATCAAGACTCATTGTGAATGCCAAAAGTGCGCCAGAAATTATTCCAGGCATTATTAAAGGAAGAGTTACGTACCTGAATGCCTGCCAACGATTAGCTCCCAAATCTGCTGCTGCTTCAGGCAAAGCTTTGTTTAGACCCTGAAGTCTTGCCTGAACAACTAACGCCACAAACGGGATTTCAAAAGTGATGTGGGCAATGGTCATCGTCCAGAACCCTAAATTAAATAGCCCTAAAGAATCCCTGACAATTCCGTAAAAAGCCACAAGACCAACTGCCATTAAGATATCTGGCACAATTACAGGGAGGTAAAGAAGCCCGGAGCTGATCTTTTTCCCGGTAAAATCAGAGCGAGCCAAAGTAAGGCCCAGCATCGTTCCAAAAACTGTTGCAATCATAGTGCTAAGCACTGCAAGTTCTATCGTGGTGATAGCAGCATTTAATGCCACCTCATTCTGAAACAATGCCGAGTACCACTTAGTTGTAAACCCAGTCCACCCAGCCCCAAACTTGGCTAAATTAAATGAGTAAACAACCACTATTATCAGTGGCAGATATATAAATAGATAAAGCGCTATAGATACCGGAGCTAAAATCTTCTTATGTCTTTTCATCTCTGCTCCCCTCTTCGAACAAGGAGCGCCTTAAACCAAAGCCCCATCAATATTAATGTCATCGCCACAAATGATATCGCTGACCCAAATGGCCAATCTCTACTTGCTCCAAATTGTTGGGCGATCGCATTACCTAACATCGATGTTTTCGCTCCACCCAATAGATCAGGCACCACGTACTGTCCAAGCGCTGGAACAAATGTCAGAAAGAAACCAGCGCCGAGTCCTGGTGCAATCTGTGGCCAGATAGCATGTCTAAAAACACTTCCGCCTCTAGCCCCAAGATCTCTTGCCGCTTCGGCTAATTTCCAATCAATTTTCTCCACAGAAGCATAAAGTGGCAGGACCATGTACGGCAAAAAGTCACAGATCATTCCAGCATAAATTGCGCCCAAACTTGGCACCAATGCTTCACCAGGCGTAGAAAGTCCTAAAGCCACAATTATATTTGTAACTACTCCGTCTCCGGCCAATAGGATCTGCCAGGCGTAAGTTCTAATAAGTAAATTTGTCCAAAATGGAATAATTACTAACGTCAGAGCGACGGCTCGCCACCGCTCACTTAGTCCGGCGATAAAAAATGCTAGAGGTAGTGCTAGCAGTGCCGTAATCACAGATGTTCCAAGAGCCAGTACAAATGTGCGGGCAAAAATTAATGGATAAACTGGATCAAAGCCAAAGAGTCCGTATCCAAAGAACCGTGTAAAATTATCAATTGTTAAAGGGAGGCCTATTTCGCCGTACCCACTCCTAGTTAGAAAGCTCAGTACGCCTAATCCAACAAGTGGAATCGCCAAAAATATTCCAATCCACATCGTGCCTGGAGCAGCTAACACTAGGGCATACTTAGAGTCCGTTCCTTTTCTATTCACCACCTACTCCTCAAGCACTATCAATGCCGCTGGTGGTATAGTCGCAAAACATGAATCACCATGATTGAATCCTTGTGGTCCAACCTGAGCATTCATTGATTCTGCTGCAAACTTAGCTTCTCCTGCTTTTAGTACGTAGTGAGTTTCTGATCCGATATAAACAAGTTCATCAATTTTTACTGGGATGCTATTTATCGATTCCTTATTTGCTCCAAGGATAATTTTCTCTGGTCTTAAAGCTACCTTAAGATTCTTTGAATTCTTAAACGCAGAGGCATTACTGCCCCTTGCACAGGAAAGTTTTCCAAGTGTCGTTTTAAGCTCTAAATTAATATCTCCAACATTTGTTACATCTGCTTCCAAGATATTGGCTGAGCCTAAAAATTGAGCCACAAAAGCAGTACGAGGATGCTCATACATCTCTTCCCCAGTTCCGATCTGCTCAAATTTTCCTCTACTCATCACAGCGATCCGATCGCTCATGGCCAAAGCTTCTTCCTGGTCATGAGTAACTAAAATAAAGGTAATTCCGAGCCTTCTTTGAAGCCTCATTAATTCAATCTGCAGTTCCTTTCTTAGTTTTGTATCAAGTGCACCTAACGGTTCATCTAATAGTAAAACTTCTGGCTCATTAACCACTGCTCGGGCAAGTGCCACCCTTTGCTGCTGTCCTCCTGATAACTGTGCAGGTTTTCTCTCTGCAAACTCAGTGATTCTTACCATCTCCATGGTAGTCTTCACTTTCTCATCAATCACATCTTGCTCTAGCCCTTTCATCTTCAGACCAAAACCAACATTCTGTCTTACAGTCATGTGAGGAAAGAGTGCGTAAGATTGAAAAACGGTATTTACCGGTCGCTCGTGTGCGTACAGGTCATTGGCTAACTTGCCACCTATATAAACTTCTCCAGTGTCAGGATCTTCTAAACCAGAAATTATTCTTAGCAGTGTTGTCTTCCCGCAACCTGACGGTCCGAGCAGAGAGAAGAACTCCCCTTTTTTGATATCTATTGAAACATTATCAAGGGCTTTAGAACCACTAAAAGCCTTGGTCACTCCACGAACAGAAACTGCGATATCGGTCAC
>CAZYRE010000036.1:0-3201 GCA_964650155.1 uncultured Bdellovibrionales bacterium | reverse complement strand
GTATCCCCTCGACACTCAGAGCACGGTGGGCGTAGCTCAGTTGGTAGAGCACTGGTTTGTGGCACCAGTGGTCGCGGGTTCGAATCCCGTCGCCCACCCCAAATTTTCTACTTATGACTTTTAAATTCTTTACGACTACTTAAATACTGAAAGTTAAAAGTCTATTGAGGTTAATTCATCCCTTGATACGCACCCATGCTCTTTTCCATTTGAGCGGCCCAGGCTTCACGTTCAGCGTCAGACATATTCATAATTTCCTGCATACTTTTGCCAGTGACAGCTTTCATTTGCGCTGAAGCTTCAGGACTATTAATCTTTTGCTGAGCATCTTGTGCAGCGGCCATCGCGGAGGTGGTATCAGTCTTAACCTTTTCATCGTAGATTTTTTGGACTTCTGCATCAGATTTTCCAT
This sequence comes from uncultured Bdellovibrionales bacterium, assembly GCA_964650155.1. Taxonomy (GTDB): domain Bacteria; phylum Bdellovibrionota_C; class UBA2361; order UBA2361; family J135; genus JAWXBT01. The sequence goes on along the minus strand of CAZYRE010000036.1, from coordinate 2,789 downwards.
CAGCTAAACTTCCGATGTGCTTTCTCTTTTGCGCCATATCTTGAGCATGAAATTTAGCCATTGCATCAGCCTTCATCCGATCAGCTTCTGCTTTTTGGCGCTGAGCTTCCCGTTGTGATGCGGCACGCTGAGCTGCTTCTTCGGCCTCTAGAGCTGCATCATAATCAGCTGTTACGTATACTGGTGCAATAAAAAGGGTCATTAAGACTAGAAGTGCTTTCTTCATGTTTTCTCCACTTACCTGTTGGCCGGATGAGAATCTACTCTATCCACTGCATAATTTGAAGTAAAAAAAATTTACCTAACCTGATTTGTAATCGATGTGGCATCACTCAATAACTATGAGGTACTCTAGCTATGGGAACTACTGCCATCATAGGAAGTTTGATTGACACCTCACTTTAATCGTAAGATAAACTTATGCCTAAATTCTACCAAAACATGAAGTCTCCTATCGGCGAGCTGTTTGTTGTTGCAGATAGTAAAAGCTTGCTCGCGGTTATATGTAAAAAAAATTGGTCAGATTATCGAAAAGTGAAAGGAGAAATGATCAAACAAGACTCTCCTATTCTCCGCCGAACAAGAAAAGAATTGACCGAATACTTTGCGGGAAAGCGAAAAAAATTCACGATACCTTACCGTTTAGAAGGAACACCTTTTCAAATCAAAGTGTGGAGGAGTCTAGCTAAAATTCCATTTGGAAAAACTAAAACCTACAAAGAGCAGGCTAGCCTTGTTAAATCTCCAAAAGCAGTGCGCGCAGTAGGAAGTACGAATGGTAATAACCCTCTTGGAATCATCCTTCCCTGCCACCGTGTGATTGGTAGCGATGGATCACTTACTGGTTATGCTGGTGGTCTCAAGGCCAAAAAGTTTCTTCTTAGCCTCGAGAGAAGCAATTCTTAATGCGAACAGCAGCCACCCTCTTCAGGTTCGCTAAGTGCTGCACAGACTAATGCCATTAAGAGATACTGCCAGTTACCAACAACGTCAGGCTTCATCAAAATAGACTGCCCCATTGTAAGTAAGAACATTAGCATAGCTGTAAGTGTCCATGCAGTGCGGGGCTTCTTTCCAGACAAGATAAATAAGGCAAGTACAGGCTCGGCAATAATTATCAACCAAGCCAGCGCCACATTAAGTGCATGAGGTGACCAGGTCACATCAAACATTGAGGTAATCATCCCAACAAAAGCGTCAGGGCCAATAGCCAACCACTTTACTAGTCCTGCGTATAGCAACCAAATCCCGAAAAATACCCTCATGCCGAATAAAAAAAACTTCTTAGTATCGTAATTGCAACATTCCATAATAATGCCTCCACTCTTCGGTGATAATAATTGAACCGACTAATTTGGTATAGAATTAATCTCTTCGGCCTGCGATATAATCTTCTGAAGCAGTCCTTGGAAAACATAATTGTGAAGTGGCAATACTGAGTACCAATAAAGTTTCCCCCAAAAAGGGCTTGGCCAAAAGTGGGCTGAAACCTTAAGTTGGGAGGAGTTTCCAAGATCATCAATATCAAAAATTAGTCTTGCCGTTCCGGGAAGTCTCATCTCTGCCCTTAAAACGAGCCGTTTATTTCGTACGATATCCTCAACACGCCAAAAATCTAACGGATCACCAACCTCAAGTTTCTTTGGATCTGGACGACCACGACGCATCCCCACTCCACCAACTAACCAATCTAAAAGGGCTCTTAATTGCCACAGTAAATCAGCATGATACCAACCAGTCTCTCCACCAATTTGCTCAATTACGGAGAATAACTTGGCACTATTTGTTTTACAGTAACCACTTCTTTCATCTTTAAGTGGCTCATCTACTGGAACATCCTGCTTACCAGCGCGAGCAGTATTGGCATCGGTCCAACTACTCTCAACAGCTTGAGCATTCATCCGCGTTAAAGCTAAACTAACTGCCTCCTTGTAAGTAATCTTTGGCACCTGAATCCAATCTCGAATTCGTTTATCTTGGCAGACAACATCATTCCTAAGACCCTCTACTAATGGTCGAGCCAAACTAATTGGTACACGGGTGACTAAGTTTAACCAGTAACTTGAAAGCCTCGGCGTAAGAACCGGTACGGTAATTATTATTAATTTCCTACCCATGACTTCGGCACACTGCTCCATAAGCTCTTGATAGGTAAGAATTTCACCAGAGCCGATTTCAAGTGTTTCACCAACTGTTCGTGGTTCTGTCAGTACACCAACTAAATATGCCATTACCTGCCGGATAGAGATTGGCTCGCATTTAGATTTCACCCACTTTGGACAGAGCATGAACGGTAATTTCTTAACTAGGTCGTAAATGATTAAGAATGAAGCACTGCCAGAACCAACAATGATTGCAGCTCTAAGCTCGGTTACTGGAATACCGGTCGATCTAAGCGCATCCCCAGTCTGATGGCGGCTTCGTAAGTGCTCAGAAAGGTCAGATCCTGTAATTCCAAGTCCACCTAAATATATAATTCGTTTTACCCCGGCGGACTTTGCAGCAACAGCAAAATTACTAGCGGCTATATTATCTAACGAAGAGAAATTCTTTCCTGAAGTAGTTAAGGAGTGAACTAAGTAATATGCAACTTCAATTCCTTCTAAACCGGCAGCTAGTGTTTCTGGAGCAAGAACATCGCCCCTAACGACTTTAACACCTGGCCAATTCCGACGGGCTAATTTTCGTGGTTCTCTAACTAAGACCCTAACCTCATGCCCAGCTTCAATAAGTAAAGGCACTAGCCTGCCACCTATATAACCAGTTGCTCCTGTAACTAATATCTTCAT
>CAZYRE010000035.1:15535-19807 GCA_964650155.1 uncultured Bdellovibrionales bacterium | reverse complement strand
GAAGGCGCGGACTGATGGATTTGGGAGATCTCAGTCCTCGCCATACCTCATGTTTTAAAGAGGGAAGCCCACTACCGCGTCATTGTCTTCATGGCATTCATGTTCATCTTCATGCCGTTGGCCATAATCATGTCGCCTGGTTGCTGATCGGCAGCGCAGGCACCGAGCCAGGTTGCGGTCATCCTCATCTCATTTGAAGATTGTCCCATAAATGGAGGATCGTACTTTGTTGAAGTGACGGTTGTGTATTTGGAATTAAAGTCACCGGAGATTTCAGTTTTAGAAATCATCTTTGTTTGAGCAAAGGTGCACTCAGCATTAATTATTACCTTTTCACCCTCACGTAGTATTTCATTTTTGCTGCATCCTCCACCCATCTTTTTAGCCATGTCTTGTCCCATCTCCATCATGGCTTTATCAGTTGCGGCATCAATGCACTGCTTCATTGACTGGCCACCAGTCCCAACCATATCAATTTGCCAAAGACCAGGTTTACGACTTGGGAGATCGTCGGCTACTGCTTGTATGCTTACGAATAGAAATGACAATGACAGAAATTTAACAACAGATTTCATAATAGCCTTATTAAAAATGCTTGAGATTTATGCTATGATAAACACATTAGTTGGCATACAGAAATGATTTTTTATGAATAGAAGAATACGAATCAATAATAAATTTCAATTCACGATTCCCTTGGAAGTCCGTAGTGCTATGAAATTGAAAGTTAGCGACTTTTTAGTCTATGAAATTAAAGATAGTAGTTTCATAATCAGAACAGTTTCAAGCAACAATGCTGGACCAACTAAGTTAATAGAAGCAATGTTTTCAGAGTGGTGTTCTCCTGAGGATGAAGAAGCTTTTAAATCCCTACAGTGCTTGTAGCTATTAATTTTTAGCCAAATCAACGGCCCTATCCAACCTCATCCCACGAGAAGCTTTAAATAGCACCACAGCACCCAACATAATCTGTATCATACTTGGAATTTCCTCGATCGATTGAGCATGAACTGCCTTTATTCCGGAACCCGATAGAGCTTCGGTAATACAGGCAGAGGTGGTTCCAAATGTGATGACCATATCAGGATTAAGAGATTTTAATTCTGGAGCAATTGCTAGATGATATTTTTTTGATTCTTCACCAAGCTCGAACATATCTCCTAGCACAACGCAGATTTTTCTTCCGGATTTTTTAACCTCATCTAGTATCTTCAAAGCCGCAGTCACAGCAACTGGACTAGAATTGTAAGTATCATCAATAATCAACGTTCCATCTTTTAAAACATGTTGATTAAGTCTCATAGGTGAGGGAACAGCGCCTTCAGAGGCTGAGGCAAGTTTAGCAAGTAGCATTTCCGGGAAGATTGTTTTAATGGCGAGCATTGCCCCGGCAAAATTCCGTCCGTTATGTGGACCAATTAGTGAAGATTTAACTTCAATAGATTCTTTTTGATAAGTAATTTTAAATTCACTAGAGAGCTTTTCGTTCACCACATGCTTGAAATTAGAAATTACTAAATCACTACTAGAATTAAATCCGAAAGATTTTTGAGATAAGTTAGTTTTCTTCCATCTTTTTTTATTTCTCTCAATGCTCGATAGGGCTAGTGAATCCTCTGAATTTAAAAAGATTGTTCCTGTTGAGCTTAAGCCAGATAGAATTTCAAATTCAGCGTCAGCCACATCATCCATGGATTTAAAGAATTCCATGTGTTCAGGAGCAAGTTGAGTAAGTAGGGCAAAGTCAGGTTTGGAAAGGTCAGAGAGCTCAATTAATTCCCCAGGATGATTCATTCCTAATTCAAGCACCCATAATTTTGCATCTAAATCAGCGTTGCAAATTGTGTATGAGACACCAAGCAGATTATTAAAAGACTTTTTTGACCAGGTGCAGGGAACAAACTGTGAAGCGATTGAGCCAATAAGATCTTTAGTTGTTGTTTTGCCAACTGATCCTACAACACCAATTATCTTGCCCTTGAATTTTGATCTTATTGAAGAAGCCAACGTTTTTAATGCAACTAAAGAATCAGGGACTACTAGAAGTCGATCTCCAAACATTTTGTTTTCAAGAAGCCTTTGATCTTCAACTACTGCTAAGGCTGCGCCTTTCTCAAAGGCTTGAGGGAGATAATCATGGCCATGAGCTTTTGATCCTTTGAGAGCAAAAAATATTTGCCCATTTGTAACGTTAGCAGAATTGAACTCAACACCTGATGCCTGTACAGTTTCGTGACCAGGGATACTTACGGCATGAATAATTTTTCCTATCTCTGTCTTGCTGAGCTTGGCCAACATTCGGTCAAATCCCGAGGTAAAGTTTGAGTTAAAAGTTATTAAAGCCTATAACATTCATCAACGATTGATAATGACAAATATACATATAGTAGACCTCCCAACAGATTTCTTCTAAGATATTTGTCATGTCAAAAATCAGAGTTGCCTTACTATTTGGTGGAAGATCTGCAGAACACGAAGTTTCTATTCGTTCTGCGCAGACTGTTTTTAACGCGCTAGATAAATCAAAATACGACGTTACCCCCATTGCTATTGCTCGAAGTGGCAAGTGGCTTGCTGGCGCAGAGTCTTTAAAACTTTTAGGTAGCGAAACTGACAAAGGAACACAAGCATTGTCCGTTACTGATTCTCTTAATGAAGTTGCTTCCTCTATAAGAACAGAAAGTAAATTTGATGTTGTTATTCCACTTATCCACGGGACTTACGGAGAAGACGGATCTCTTCAAGGATTTTTACGGATGATGGATCTTCCGTATGTTGGTCCTGATGTATTAGGGTCCTCTGTATGTATGGATAAGGATGTGGCTAAGAGGCTACTCCTTCAGGCAGGAATTCCTTGTGCACCGTTTGCCTGTGTAGAGAGCCATAAAATTTCTAAACTTGATCTTGATAAGATTATCTCAGAGCTTAAGTTGCCCTTATTTGTTAAGCCTTCTAACCTTGGATCTTCCGTTGGTATTAGTAAGGCAAATTCTAAGGCTGAATTAATCGCCGCATTAAAACTTGCTGCAGAATACGATCGCAAAATTTTGATTGAACAGTTTATTAAGTGTCGAGAGATCGAGTGTTCTGTGCTTGGAAATGAAGAGCCGGAAGCTTCGATCCCTGGTGAAATTTTACCCCAAGCTGAATTTTATTCCTATGATGCAAAGTATAGCTCTGCTAGCAAATCTGAAGTTAGGATTCCGGCAGAGATCCCAGCTGAAACTGCAAAAAGAGTTAGAGAGCTAGCAGTACAGGCATTTAAAGTTTTAGGTTGCGAGGGTATGGCCAGAGTGGACTTTTTTCTTGAAGAAAATGGCAAACTTTGGCTCAATGAGTTGAACACAATCCCAGGCTTTACGAGTATTAGTATGTATCCCAAAATGTGGGAGGCATCTGGGCTTCCTCTTCCCAAATTATTAGATAAACTTATTGAACTTGCCGTTTCTCGCTATGAACGGGATAAGAAATTCAAAGTAACCACATAACAATATAGATTTACTACTTATTTTATCTGCCGATAGCGGTACGGATATCATAAAGTTTCGTAAGGTATCACCCGATCAATATATGTAGGAGTTTTCGACAGTTAGCTTTGATGTCGAAGAAATTAAAAGCCCACAAGATAGTCGCCCCCAGTAAGTTACGTGCAAAGTTGTTTGTTCGGAAAAAATTAATCCGAAGGTTTGATAAAGGCGATGGGTAAGAGCACCACACAAAATATTATAGCAACCCTTGTTGCTGTGTGGGTGTGTATGTTGGCCTCAGAAGTTTTCTCGGAAACAATCACTCCCATCGATTCAAAATACATCTGTGTCACAGATGGAAGTGCTAAGCCGTTATTAAAAAAAACCTGTGCGTCCGGATATTGTACTGTCAAAAGTACGAGCGTTCTTTCTACGTTAAAAAGTAATAAAGCAGCGCTAAAACTTAAGCTTGCTACAGCAAAACCCAGTAAAAAAGCTGGCATTAAAGAAAAAATTGCAGATATTGATACAACGATATCGAATATTAAAAGTTGCATGAGTGGAACCTTGGATCCGCCGAGTACTCCGACTCCAACTCCTACTGCGACACCAACTCCGACTCCTACACCAAGTGTGCAGTTTACGACAACAACACAGAGTGACACTGAAGGTGTTGGAACACTTTTAGTAACGGCACAACTTAGTGCCGCAACTAGCCAAACAGTTACAGTTCCTTTCTCAGTTAGTGGTACTGCCACTGGTGGGGGAACTGATTATTCGATAAGTGCTTCGCCGATAACTATTA
>CAZYRE010000035.1:13486-15435 GCA_964650155.1 uncultured Bdellovibrionales bacterium | reverse complement strand
ATAACTATTAGTGCTGGACAAACAACAGGCTCAGCAACAATTTCAGTTGTTAATGATTCTCTAGATGAAGCAGACGAAACTGTCATTGTAACAATCGGCACACCGACAAATGCTTCACAAGGTTCTACCTTAGTTCATACTGCTACTATTACTGATAACGACTCTGCCCCAAGTGTGCAGTGGACTGCCGCCTCACAGAGCGATACTGAAGGTGTGGGAACATTAACTATCACTGCAGAACTAAGTGCTGTAAGTGGTAAAGATGTTACGATTCCATACACGATGAGTGGAACGGCAACGGGTAGTGGCACAGATTACTCAATTACAGCATCACCAATTACAATTTCTGCCGGACAGACAACAAGTTTAGTTACGATAACTGTAGCTGATGATTCACTGGATGAAGTTGATGAAACGGCAATAGTCACAATTGGTACACCGACTAATGCCTCACAAGGTTCAACTTTAGTTCATACGGCAACGATCACTGATAATGATGCCGAACCAAGTGTGCAGTGGACTGCCGCTTCTCAAAGTGATGTTGAAAGTGTGGGTACTCTTACAGTTACCGCTGAATTAAGCGCTGTAAGTGGTAAAAGTGTTACGATTCCTTATACGCTTACTGGTACTGCTACAGGTAGCGGGACAGATTATTCTATTACCGCTTCACCGATTACTATCACTGCTGGGCAAACCACAGTTAATGCAACCATAACTGTAGTGAATGATACTATTGATGAAAACGATGAGACTGTAATTGTCACAATTGGTACTCCTACTAATGCTTCACAAGGCTCAACTTTAGTTCACACAGCGACTATCACAGATAATGATGCGGCCCCCAGTGTTCAGTGGAGTGTGGACTCCCAGAGTGGTTCAGAGAGTGTGGGTACGATGACTGTAACGGCAGAGATCAGCGCGATTAGTAGTTTCGCAGTAACGGTCCCGTATACACTAACTGGTACAGCGACAGGTAGCGGTACAGATTATTCAATTACAGCTTCACCAATAACTATTTCAGCCGGACAAACAACTGGATCCGCAACTATTACAGTTACAGATGATGCAATTGATGAGGTTGATGAGACTGTAATTGCGACAATTGGTACGCCAACGAATGCCTCACAAGGCTCAACCTTAGCTCATACTGCCACTATCACAGATAATGATGCCGCCCCAAGCGTGCAGTGGACGACATCTTCACAGAGCGGACTTGAAAGTATTGGTACTATGACCATTACTGCTCAGATAAGTGCAGTAAGTGGCCGAGATGTTACTGTTCCGTATGTACTTACTGGTACAGCTACAGGTGGCGGTACGGATTACTCTATTACTGCGTCGCCAATTACTATTACAGCCGGCCAGACAACGAGTGATGTTACTATTACGGTGGTAGATGATGGAACAAGTGAATTTGCCGAAACGGTAATTGCCACGATTGGTACGCCAACAAATGCTTCGCAAGGTTTGACTTTGGTTCATACGGCAACGATTACTAATAACGACTGTGCGGCAACATTAAATCCAAGTGTGGCCTCGCTTTATCCGACTGTTGGAGATAATTGGAATGACTATGTTCGAACTTCCTCTACTTCGACAGCCTGTGATGGTACAGAAGCTGGCACAGGGTTAAATGTTTGCATTCACGGGGGAGAACGTAGGAAGGTAGTCCTTACTGGAATAACATCATGCTCTGGGCTTACTACAACAGATTTTCTCTCTGCATTTGAGTGGAAATGCAATGATACAGCCGAGGCAAATGCATATGTGTTTTCAACAAGATTGAAGTCACGTAAAGGTCTAGCTGATCTGATCAATAATTCTGGGGATGGATTTAGATCTAATTACGTAACAGTCACTGATCAGTATGGGTGCACAACGGCACAAACAACCGCCTCTACAACTTGGTGGAGTAATACAGTAACGCCTTTGCCAGAGATAGATACAGG
>CAZYRE010000035.1:11227-13386 GCA_964650155.1 uncultured Bdellovibrionales bacterium | reverse complement strand
GCAGGAGTTAGCACTGGAGGAGCTAGCCAGATCTATAATCAGATTTTTCTTTACAACAATGGTGCACGTTCGCTTGTTCTGAATCAGGGTAATGAAAATATTCTCACTCAGATTGTTACTATGAATCAGACTACAAGCGCTACTGAGTCCATTGCTCTATGGGGTAGTAGGGCCACCTTGAATTTGATCACCGTACTTAATTCCGATTCCTCTGGTGTTGGCACAGGTGTTTCAGCTCAGGATAATGTTACTACACAAGGATTTTTTGCTAACGGAACAAGTGGAGTTCGCTCTGTTAATAATTCCAACTACTATGGATTCTTGGCTTCTTCTAATATGAGCAGTACAGCTATCTATGTTAATTCAGATTCAAATAGATTTTTTGGAAAACTGCTCATAGGTTCAGGCTTGAGCTGCGACATTACAGGTTCTAGTAACCATATCGATGATAGCTGTAACTATGGAGCTGATCCGCCATTAACTCCACCAGATTCTACTACACTTACGATTGCTGGCGGGGCACTAGTAGGAAAAGTATCAACGGATGGAACCAATGCAAATGGTAGTAGCGGAACCGCTGCCGCGGCAGCAATAACTGATTGGGTAAATTTTGATAGTCGATACCGTGGCTGGGGACTTTCAAGTGCGTCTGCATTTCCTAACGCAGATCAGGTAGGACGATGTACGGGTGGTGCAACTTGTCAGATCTATGATGCAAGGTTTAGTTCTTCTAGCTCAACATTGAAAGGAATCAACGGAAATTTTGTCGCAAGTACAGCATGTCCTTCCGGAGTGGATGCTTCTGTTGCAGCCAATGTTTATACTGATAGGCAAACATCAGCAAATACATATCTAGTAAATGCAGTTGAAGTAATGCGTGATTATGATTCCTCAGGTGTGCGAATTGGGGATGATGATGGATTATGTGAATCTAGCGAAGCCTGCATATTTGCTCCACATATGGGCGCTTACCAAGGTGAGGGAGATTATTCAGCTAATGGAACCTGCACATTTACTGGCGGCAACGGTGTTGTAAGCGTAACTATGTACGGCTATCCAACCTTAAACGGCAGTTAGAACTCAGAATAATCTGTACCATAATCAGTATGAATCTGTATTATACTGGCGGAATCTATATAAGAGTTACTACTTTCTAAGTGATAAAAATGGCACAGAAAAGCGCACTAATTACTGGAATAACCGGGTCAGGCGGCAGTTACCTAGCTGAGTACATTGTCCAACATCAACCACATGTAGAGGTTCATGGCACATCTAGATGGCATAGTACTTCGACCCATGACAATCTCAGTGATATTTCCTCCAAAGTAAAAGTTCATGAGTGTGATCTTACGGATCTAAGTGCAGTCGTCAGAACACTAAAGGAAGTTAAACCAACTTATATTTTTCACTTAGCTGCGCACGCTAATGTAAGAGTTGGGTTTATTAATCCATTGGCGGTACTCAACAATAACATTATGGGTACAGCTAACTTGTTTGAGGGAGTTCGCTTAGCAGAGATTGATCCTGTCATTCAGCTTTGCAGTACTTCTGAAGTTTATGGTCAGGTCGATCCGAAAGACGTTCCAATTACCGAAGAGTGTCCTCTTCGACCATCAAGTCCTTATGCTGTTTCAAAGACCACGCAGGATTTCTTGGGGCTTACTTATTTTAGATGTTACGGAATGAAGATACTGCGAACACGTATGTTTGCTTATCTTAATCCACGACGATCAGATTTATTTGCCACATCTTTCGCGCGCCAAGTTGCTTTGATTGAGGCTGGTAAAGCAAAAGAGTTACTACACGGCAATCTTGATTCTGTACGAACTCTTATTGATGTTCGAGATGCCATGGAAGCTTACTGGGTAGCCATCGAAAAATGCCCAGTTGGTGAAGCTTATAACATTGGCGGCACTACAGTTATGAAAGTAGGGGAGTTTTTGGACGTGCTTAAAAAACTTGCCAAATGTCCTATTCCTTCCAGAGTGAATCCAGATCTATTAAGGCCCGCGGATGTTACTCTTCAGATTCCCGATGTTTCCAAATTCGAAAAGGCTACCAACTGGAAACCAAAATACTCCTTCGAGGAGAGCATGAAATTCCTTCTCGATTACTGGCGAGCAAAAATATAGGGACAGGCACGAATTTCAGGGCTGCCG
>CAZYRE010000035.1:9641-11127 GCA_964650155.1 uncultured Bdellovibrionales bacterium | reverse complement strand
AAAATAAGTTTAACTTTCAGTGAACTGCCACCAATAATATTTGCACAAAAGATAATTATTTTCGTGTTTCTATATTGACAACATTTTTGGCGAGCAGACGTTAACAAAACTAGATTTTATATAACTACCACCTAGAAGCCACTAGGGTCTTTAGAGAAATCGATCTTAAAATCTGACTCCAGTAAAACCTATCAATAGAAGATCTTGTGGCCTAGGCCGTACAATAGCCCTCAAAAAAGCCATGATATAAATGAAAAATAAATTTAGAAGGTGGCGTATGAAATTAGATATATCGAATGAAGAGCTGACAGAAAGATTGGCACTACTTACCGGAAAAGAGCGAGAAGTAACTCTGAAGTTTTTAATTCATCTAGCAGAATTTGAAGAGAGAAAACTTCACTTAGAAGCAGGCTATAGTTCCCTCTTTGATTATTGTGTAAGAAAACTAAAATTATCTGATGGCAGCGCTTACAGAAGAGTTTGGAGTGCCAGATACCTGAAAGCTAATCCTACCCTAAAGGAGAACTTTCTTAAGGGGGAAGTAACCTTATGTTCCATGGCTGCTGGGGCCAAAGCACTTAAGGAAGAGATAAATATAGATATAGTTGGTAAATCTAAAAGAGAAATTGAGGGAGTTATTCAAAAGGTAGCTCCTGTATTAAAGCCGAAGGAAACAATTAAAGAGATATATGTAAAAGAGAAAATCGACGAGCTGCCCCTCTTTGGAATTAGTTCCCCAGCGGAGCCAATAGAAGAACGGTTCGAGATATCATTCTCTGTATCAAAGGAAATTTTTGAGGAGTTCCAGGGTATAAAGCAGGAGTTATCAAATAAGGCCGGAAAGGCTTTATCAATTGAAGAGATCTTCAAGAATCTAATTAATAATTCAAAGCCTGCTAAAGAGAGAAAGATAAGAGATTATAATCAAAACAGCAGAGCCATTCCTTTATCTCTTAAAAGGGAGATATTTAAGGAGTGCAGCGGCCAGTGTTCATACACATCCCCGGATGGTATTAGGTGTACTGAAGTGCATCACCTAGAATTCGATCACATCAAACCATTCGGCATTGGTGGCAAAACAACCAAAGATAACTTGCGACTCCTTTGCTCTAATCATAATAAATTTATGGCAGAAAGGACTTTTGGGAAGCGGATTAGGCAGTAGTTACTTCGCCGGAGAAGTAAATGTGTGGAAAGTAATTATGAGTCTTCAGGCTTGCAAGAGTCGGCTAATAATAGGACTAAGCGGTGAATCTTCCGTGCTATCTAAAATCGTCGGGAAATATAAATCTGCATCCCCCAACTTATTTTACTGCATTTGTAGTTTTAGTCTTATACTTTTTCTTGGTTGATTTCAGGATTACGATCTCCTTTTCAAAGTCATTATCCTCAATATAGTTATATAGATGAATGGTTACTCACTTCTCCGGAGAAGTGGGGTTAATAGAGATAGATAGGGAGCAGTTCCTAGTTTTTTGAGCTATTT
>CAZYRE010000035.1:7512-9541 GCA_964650155.1 uncultured Bdellovibrionales bacterium | reverse complement strand
TCATATTTTGTCGTCTGCTTTTTAAGAGCAAGATCAATAAAGTTTACCACATCATCAACGTGCATTAGATCTCGTTCCTCTTCGCCGGTTCCCCAGACTGTCATGGTGCCAGTCGTATTGGTCATAACTTTGGTGATGGTAGCCCCAAATACATGTGATTTTTCTAAGTCATATTTATCATGCGGACCGTACACGTTGGTGTGTCTAAATACGGTGTATTTAGTCTCACTTCTGTCAGCAAAAAATTTAGCGATCTTTTCTAGGTATACTTTAGTCCAACCAGCGCCGCAGTATTTGTCATGAATCTCATCACAAGGATTAAAATCATCTTCCTTTAACGGTACGTCGCAGGGCTGATACATAATGCTGCAACTTGGAAACATCACATGTTTAACTTTGTGATCGAAGGCTGCCCGAAATAGAAGGGAGTTCATTACAGCATTATCGGTGACATGAATGTAAGGTCGGGCCACGATATCTTTAGCACCGGAAGTTGTAGCGGCCATCTGTACTAAAACATCTGTGCCTTTAACCAAACGTTGAACTTCTTCTTCTTTTCTCAGATCTGAGTGCACCATCTCCACTCCAGGAATTTTTGGAGGAGGGGACTTAAAATAGACTCCGGTAATTTGATAGGTGTTCTGTTTAGCAAAATATTCAGCAATGTTGTGTCCAATAAATCCTGAGGCGCCGCAGATAAGCATTCTTGGTTTTGTCATAACTTCCTTAATCTAAATTTTGGATACGAAATTTATTTTGGACGGCCATCAAGTATTAGGGCAGTCTCATTTCCAGAGTCGATGAATTCTAGAATTCTTTGGACTACTTCTTCAACCTCAAATCCGTACTCATACTCTGGGCGAGAACGTACTCGGGTTGGATAAACCCCGAATATACGCACATTGCAGGCACGAGCTTCTAAAGCTAAGGCCTCAGTAAATCCACGTAAGCCAAATCGTACTGCGGTATAAACAGAGCGATTGAGCTTAGGCTCAATTCCAACCATGGAGTTTATGTTAACGATTGTTCCAATCTTGGCAGCTTTAAGTCGTGGCCAGAAAGCATGGCAGAGAGCCATAGGAACTTCTAAATTTACTCTAAGTAAAGATTTCATCTCTGAATCAGCCAGCTCTTCAAGTGGCTTACCAGGGCATGGGATACCAGCGTTGTTTACAAGGAGCTCAGCTTTAAGCTCTGAGGAAACTTTAATCAGCTGCTCTAGAGTTGCATCGTCCTCTAGATCACCCACAACTAGTTTTGTTTTTACATCAAACTTTCTAACGAGCTGCTCGGTTTCTTTAAGGTGAGAGTTGTCTCTTGCATGAAGTATTATGGAATATCCTCGCTCGGCTAAACCTAAAGCGATTCCTCTCCCCAATCCTCTGCCACTACCTGTAACTAGAGCCCACATACTTTACTTAAATGGATTGTATCGTTTTTCAGCTTTCTCACGATTTCCACGGAACCAAGTAACTGTTTCTTTGATTCCTTCCTCTAAGGAGATCTTTGGTTGCCAGCCGTGTGATTTAGCTCTGGAGATATCCATGATTCGCTTTTTATCACCAGTTGGCTTTGAAGTATCCCAAACAATTTTGATAGATGGGTCGATAGTCTTTACGACAATTTCAGCTACCTCTTTTACTGATACTCCACTTCCGCATCCAACATTTACTGGTTCATTTATCCCCTTTTCCATCATCATGAGCATAGCATCAGCGCAATCTCTGGCATGAAGAATATCCCGAATGTTCGAGCCATCACCCCATACTACTAGTGGATTTTCACCAGACATTACTCGGTTGATAAGGGAAGGAACTACCATGGCATTGGCTGGATCAAAGTTATCAAATGGTCCATAGATGTTAGCTGGACGAACTATTGAGATCTTATCCCAGTTCTTCTCTATCTTATACGCTTCAGCTTGCATCTCTCCCATTCTCTTGCACCAGCCACCGAATCGGTCATTCTGGGAAGGGAAGGTTTTCCACACGTCATCTTCAATAAAAACTTCAGCCGGTGCGTAAACACC
>CAZYRE010000035.1:0-7412 GCA_964650155.1 uncultured Bdellovibrionales bacterium | reverse complement strand
GGCACACCAATCATGCCAGTTCCGCCCGTTACCAAGATATTTTTGCCTGTATAAAAGCCCATAGAGATACTCCAAGAAAAACTTAATTAAATGATACAACTAATGAAGAGGAATCTCCATGCGCTGAGCATTCTCTCCCGGCACAAAAGGCTGTCCCTTTGTAATGTAAGAAACAGAGAACATAGGGCGACCTACCGCACTAGTATTTGGATAGGAGCCGTGAATTGTATCACCATGAATTATTAGAGCGGATCCAATCTTAAGTGGCACATCAATTTTTTCAAATCTACTTAAGATGTGTGGTGCTATTGCATTGCCAGGATTTGCTCCGGCTCCTTCCCTAAAACTTGGAGTTGGCTCACAGGCATATAGTCCTTCTCGGTGAGATTTTCTAAATACATATTTACATCCATTTTCCCGAGTTTGCTCAGAGAGAGCCAAGTACACCGTTACATACTGGCCATTGGGATTTCGAGCGTATGCATTGTCTTGATGCGGATTCCAAGTTTGTTGAGCGTATATTGTGCCAGCTTCGGTAAATAGCATCTGACTCATCAATCCTACGACTTCTCCGCCATGAATCTGTTCAAGGAGCGATACGAGTTCCGGTGATTTCATTAATTCACGGAACTTAGATTCCTTTCTGTCTAAATTAATAATTGCTGAGTAATCTTTATCTGCATGCCGACGGGCGACCTCTTGGAGCTCCTTGCAAGCTGCGATATTTAAAACTCCTTCTAAAACGACATAACCTTCATCTCTAAAAGTTTTAATCTGTTCACTGGTTGATACTTTTGAAGCCATGAGAATACTCCTTATTTGCAGCACTCAAATCTAGGGATCAGAATAACCCGTAGTTTGTTAAGAAACTAGTGAGCATTTAGGTTCTGATGCTAGAGGATGGCAACTGGATCCCTGCAGAATAGCCTCAGTGTGCTTTAGATACCAGTAGTTTAGAGATGCTGCTAATTTAAGGGCAGATTCTTTCTAAGGCAGCATCGCCCGTCTGACGCCCTCTGATACATTTAGCCGGCGCCCAACACCAGGCGTATTTCCACCTGTAACCCCATTAAGATTAGCAGCGGAAAGAGACCCAGCAAGCATTCTTACTCGAATCACATTTCTATTTTGGGAGGGTGCGGCAGCGACCATGAGTGCAAAGCTACCACTTACAATAGGAGTGGCCATAGAGGTGCCTGAAAGATTTGCGTAGGAGCTATTAATATACGTGCTGTAAATATTAACGCCAGGAGCTGCAATATCCACGTTAGTTGTTCCGTAATTTGAAAAGCTTGCTCGCTGTCCAGTGCTGGAATCAAAAGCTGCTACACAGATTATGTTTACGTTATTATACGAACAGGGGTAGGACGGATTAGTGTCGTTGTTATTATTGTTATTACCAGCCGCTGCGATAAATTGCTGACCCATGGGCCTAAGAGAATCAATGGCATTCCAGATAGACTGAGCATACCCGCCACCACCCCATGAGTTGTTTGATAATATTAATTTGGTTCCTCTTTGTTGAAGAGTTTTGAAATAGTTTATGCACTTTAGAGCATCTGAAGTGGAACCGCTGCCACTAGAACTTAGAAATTTACAAGAGATTAACTTTACATTCCACGCTACGCCAGTAGTACCGATACCATTATTTCCGACAGCGCCAATAGTGCCAGCTACATGGGTACCATGGCCATTGTCATCCCAAGGATTACCTGAATTTGTGATAGCGTTTATGCCGTAACGATCATCTATATATCCGTTTCCATCATCATCAATCCCGTTTCCGGCTATTTCGCCAGGATTATTCCAAACGTTTGCCGCTAAATCTGGATGATTATATTGTATCCCTGTATCGATCACTCCAACTATTACATTGTTACCTTGGGTAAAATTCCAGGCATCGGTAACCCGAATTGCGGTTGGACCTTGTAGATGCTGTTTTTGAGTTGACGTCATGAAATTAAATTCATTCGGTAAAGTAGCATCCGCGCTGACTATGTAGTTTGGATCGCAGTCATTCATTTTAAATGCAAGTGGTGCTAAAGAGTTGTTCTTCAAAGAGGCTTTGATCAATGATCTGCGGAGCTTTCTGCATGGATTATTACTGTTGGTAATTCTGGTTGTTAGCTTAGATGTAGAAAACTTCAGTTTGACTTTTGTAGCGGATCCCAAGTCCTCACCTATTTCAAAGTCAGAAGAAGCTAATGCTCGACCTAATGTTCCAGCATAAGGTTGACGCGTTGTATTTTTTCTACTTAGGATGACCGAGTTACTTTCGGCCAAATGAAACGATTTAGCGTCACGTGCTTGTTCTTTTCTGATCTGCAAGGCACTTAAACGTTTGGATATTTCGGTATCCGAATCAGCTCCTACAACCGACAGCGCCATCAGATTAAACAATACCAATGTAGGAAAAGTCACTAGTGCAAATTTTTTGAGGTAAAGCATGGACCCTCTAACAATACTCAATCATTCAGTCATGGTATGTCGTAGGTTTTTTTTAAAGCCTTAATGATTTGGTTCAATTAACTAAATAAAGAGACCTTAAGATTTCTTAAAAGTTTTAATTAAATTGGCGTGTTAGCCAAATCGTGTGACTAAAAACAGTAATTATTTTGAGAGAAGAATTACTAATTTCTAGTTTGCGTATTTGCAACAGTCTCTGATTGAAGGCCCACTGAAACTTGAAGTTCAGTCTCGTGTTTGTCAGAGCAGGTGATCTCCTTAACGATGCTGTTAACCAGTTTTGACCCATTCTGCTTATATTCGTGGCAAACTTTGCGCCAACGAGGAGGCAAGTGAACAGGCCTCTTTAGCTTGATTATTTCTGATTTTCCTACATGTATTTCAGAAATGAAACTGGACGTGACTATGAAGGAGCATTCACCAAGGGTTAACTTGTTCCCCACGACCCTGATGAGCTTCTTTAACAATCTGTCTGCCACTGAGGTAGTATTTGATCCATTAAGAAAACAAACGTGGGCCTCATCTCTGAAAAAACTTGATACAAAGATAAAACTATCTAGAAGTCCACACCAACCATGTCGTGCTCTATTGATAGCTTCTTCAAGATAGGCCTGGCTATCCGCAATATATGTAAGTATAGCGGCGTTCAGATGCTTGTTCATGTCTTCAGATGAAAGAGGAGGATCTACCGTACGGAACAAGTTATTTTTGCTGTGGTCATCGAGTTGTAGTACGAAGCCGTTCCATGGGAACTCAGCAAATTTTGAAAAATGACCAGGTTGGGATGCTGCGCCACGATGAATGGCTGACCAAAGATCTAATTCCTCTTCTGACAAACTTTTTTGAAAGTCTATTTGAGGAAGAAACTGGGCTTTGCCAGCGTCATAACTAATGATGGTTTCGTTAATTGAGCCGTGTACTCCAACTAAAGGTGGTAGTGCTAGGTGCGAAGGATTAAAAGACATCTCACCAGTCTTGGCATGTGAATAATCAATCAGAGGAGCAAAGCTGGCACAGAAAAGACGAACGGATTCATTCTCTGGCGCAAGCTCAAGGGCATCTTGTGCCATTTTAAACGCTCTGCGAGAGCGACTTTGTTCGCCGTAATGAGAAGCAAAAAGACACATCTCTTCGGGACTTAATAGGGCATGTTTTCTGAATGAGGCGACTGCCAAGTCAATAATCGTTTGCGCAGTTCTTTTAGTGGCATCACCTCTTTCAAAGAGAATTCCAGAAAGATTAATCAGATGAACTGTTTTGGCACCAAGTCCATGGAGATTGTCAATTTCTGATAATTTGGCTAAAGCACCAATATCAATTTTGCCCTCTAGGTGACCTAACATCAGTCGCATAGAAAGTGCTAGAATCTGAATTCCAGCTTTTCCAAGATCCCAGTCCTTCTCGCTAGTAATGGGAGGAAAGATTATACCTCGACGCAGTTGCACTGGTTTGTCAACTAGTGTGCCTGCTGGAATTAGAGACTCAAGCAGTTTTATAGAATATAGACTTGGATTGAGGTTCCACCGTTCAATAGCTTCTCGACAATGCTCTTTCCACGATGATGAGTATTGTACATTAGTAATATTGGACAGAACATTTAACGCACCACTGTTATTATTGGTTAATGCTAAAGCTCTAGCATGAAGTCGATATGCTTCATCTGTTGGATTAACTTCTGCATATTCAGATAGGTATGGCACTGCACTTGTCGCGCTTTTATGATTGATAAGATCTAGGCCTACGCATCTAAGTGACTCTATAAGGTCCGCAGCTCCACCTACGGTGACAGCTTTAATAAGTGTGCGCCAAAATACCTCTCCGGTGTGATCTCTTAGTGCACGTAATCGCCCAGCCTCAGCAATTTTAAGTCTTTCGTTTGTATGCTCAAGATAATAGCGGACTTTATCTACAGCGTCCTTTTCGTCAAAGAAGGGCACATACTCTTTGAACGGTTCATAAAATATATCTACATCTCGATGGTGTGCTTCTAACATCATAGCACCGCATAGCTTAGCTTGATGAAAGCGTCCTTTTGCTTGCCAATTGCCGTCACGGTGAACACCAACGTTGATAGTAAGCTTTGATCTCTGCAACATCACAGCAAAATCTTGGATTGGAATATCCAATCCCTTGCTTTGGTGTTGATAAAAGTGAGAATTCACGTTTGATCTTCCACCCATTACCGTAAGATTTACGTGTTTTTTCAGATGGAGAATGTAGTCAATTCTAGGCACCCCACCCTTATAATTAGCTGGACACCAAGTTGAACCAATGAAGCTGACGTCAACGTCTCTTTCTACTGAGGGATCTAGTTTAAATATATCTGGATCTGCTGGCTCCAGCATGAAGAGGTACTTTTCTGGTGCAGAGGCGAATCTTTTATATAGAGTGCAATCTGATACAGTAATGTAATCGGCTATCGGATGAACTTCTTCTGCTAGTTTACGCCGACATTCCATGTAGTAATCAGAGAGATGAATTACTATTGGAATTTGCAGTTCGTTTCTAATTCTGTATAAAGTCTCTAGCCGTGGTGCCGACATATCCCCGATCTTTTCAATCCACATGGGAGGAGTCCACGCTATAAAAAGTACTGAAGGTCGAGTCTTCTCGCATAGATCATACAGCGCTCGATCTGCTGGGACCCCGTGTGTAAGCACATAGTCATCAAAGTGGAAGATATCCCCAGTACAATACTCACTTCTCTGTAGAGTGCTAACAAACCCCCACATGTAATTAGATAAGCCACGAGCTGGAGATCCATTAAACCACTTGTCACAAACGAGAAGTACGTGAGGTTTGGTTTGGTTAGCTTTTGAAGTATTGGTAGTCATTTTATTCCAGTGTAAATTCCGCCAACTCAATTCCAAATCTAGCAAACTGTTCTTCGACCGAACAAACATCCTCTGCAGATAGGTAGTCCTTCCAGCGACCCGGCTGTCCATCTCTAATATGTCTTTCATTCGGATCCGCTTGATCGTTCGCTAGTGCACGACCCATCTGACCCTCAATCTTTGATAAGCTATCCTTAGAGGAAGCTCGAAGTGCTTCTTGAAATTTTAACTGATTGCCTGTGGCCAGAACGTTATGGCCCATGAAATCGAGGATAGAAGTGAAAGTTTCCTCTGGATTCCTAACTAAGTTTTCGTAATGAACAATATGCAAATTATCTGGAAATGCCTCTTTTACGACTTTGAAAGTAAAGTACTGCTTAATATATGTCTCAAGTCCAACGGTGAACAGATATTCTCGAACATCATAGATAATATTCTGTTGTCCTGAAGAATCCGTATAGGTTCTGTGCAACGGATCTATATGATTAAGAATATGTCGAAATGCAGAAAGAGCCTGATCAAGTGGATTCCTTACTAAATAAACAATTCTTACTTCATCATTTCTCGCTGGGTTATAGAGATATGAATGTTCGGCAAGGTAGCTGTGCCCGTGATTTAGTCCACTTGTATAAAACTGAAGTTTCTCCCAGGCCTCAGCGTAATCTCCGAGTAGAGTTTCAAATCCTGGGCATGTGGTATGACATACGGACAATTCGTTAATACCGATACTACGCACCAACTTTCGACCACGTTCGTCTACAAAATTTTTCGGTATATCAAAACGTTGGGAATAGCCATCTTCTCCGAGTAGGAGAGAGGTATAGAAAAACATGAAATATTTACTGTACCATGTACCCGATTTGGGCATGGTGGCGATTAGCCCTACAGGGATGCCTTCCTTGCACTTACCTAAGCCCGTGAGCTGGACACCAGGAGCAAGGATCCCCTCCGTTGTTTGGATTGGTGTAGAAGCATTCATAGTGCCTAAATATTCTCAAATTTGATTGACTATTGTTCGATGAAGAGGGCGGCAATGAGGATTCCGTTGATTAATGCTGGTGATAACTAGCTAGATTTTAAAGAGTAATCTTTTAAAAGATTACGAATCCTAGCCTGATCGATTTATATCTAAATATAGTTGAGATTCCGAGTAACTACCTATGAAGATTGATCCAGTAGAACAACTCCTAACTGCGCTGAGAGTTCAGTATGAGGAGCTAGTAGAAAAAAGCACAGGAATAGATCTAGTTTGGCGAGAGAATGAGCCTATCCGTAGGCTTCTTGTAGATACTCACATGACCGTGGCTGAGCACTGCTTAACGCTTTATCGAGGCACCGGCGATTTAAGATTTGTAGAGTTTATTATTGTCAATTACAGTCGTATTTTTGAACTTGTTCCTGAGAATTTAAATGATTTAGCACAATGCTTACATGCTCGACTTGCGCTTGCTTATCAACTTATTCAGAACAATTCCCAGGCGCTTATACACTATCTTGGAGCTATTAGATTTATAGAGGGACAATCTAAGCCAGATTTGCAAACACTATATGACTCGCGACGATGGCTTGATCCTAGTTATTGCGTAGATGGATTCGAGGGTGTGATTTCTGACATCTACAGATTTGCGCTTGAATGTAAGAATGATTCAGAGCTTAGCGTCCTAGCACGCGAATTACTAGAAACTAGCTCAAAAATAATTGATCGGGTCCAAGTTGTACTGCCTAATGAAAGAATTGCAAGTTTAATCCTAGAATCTGGATTTGATACTCTCGAAAGAGCAGTAAGAGGGAAGATACAAGGAAGCATTCAGGGAAATATCGAGAGATTCAATCAACTAGGCGAACTAGCTAAACCTATGCTAGATACCCTGGTGACTTCTAACGGAATTGATTCTCAAAGAAGGAGGAAAGGAGCCGTTCATGATCTGTAATCCAGATCCCACTAAGCTTCTTTCGTTTATCTGTTACGGACGAAACGATAATTACATGGGTAATTTCAAGTGGCGCCTGGCCACTGTCCTGAATAAACATGCTCAAAATGCTTACACTCTTGGAGTGGAGCATGAGGTTGAAGTTATTGTCGCGGATTGGGGCAGTGAGGTGCCGCTGTGG
>CAZYRE010000034.1:17177-20039 GCA_964650155.1 uncultured Bdellovibrionales bacterium | reverse complement strand
GGCTTGTCTTCGGTCTTCTTGGGATCCTCGGAAGGTGTATCCTTCTTCGGATCCGTCTCGGCCGAATCGGATACTTTCGGAGTATCCGCCTTCGCCGAGGTGTCGTCCTTCGAAGTTGCCTCCGTCGGTGCCTCTTCCTTGGCTTCGGCGTTTCCACCGAAGAGAGCCTCTGCCTCTGCAGCCGACATTTCGTCCTTCTTGTCGGTGGCATCCGACACGACGATCGGGTCGAAGTGCGGTCCGAACGTCTTCCTGGCAGAGGCGAAGGCCTCGGTCACGGTCGGAGCTTTCCAGCTTCCATCCTCCAACTCGTGCCCGGCCGGTAGTCCCACTTCGTTTGCAACGAACCAGATGAGCTCGCTCACCTGTTTCTTTGCATCCTTTGGTGTGGCATCCCAGGAGAGAAACACGAAGTTGCCGTCCTTCACCCCGTCCTTCTCCAGCTTGTTGGCTCGGTTGGGACCGGATCCGTACGAGAGGAGGTGGAAAGGGTGGTGTGGAAGCTTGGAGAGATACCTCTCACGATCATTTTCCAATGGGACTCCGTCACGGATCGTCCACTGTTCGGGATCTAGCCTGCGCTCGTTCGGTTTGCCGATGACCTTGAGGGTTCCATCAGCAAGCATCCTTGCCACCACCGGGACAGCGAGTCCCAGATTTCGGTGTGTCTTGGTGAAGACATTGTCGCCGTAGCTTACCGAGAGAAAATTCGTGCGGCCTTTCAGGAGGTTTGCCCCCTTGAGGTACATATTCCACGGCACCTGATCCCAGATGAGACCGAGCGCCTCCTTGTCGACCTCGAAGGGGTTGCTGCTGTGCAGCAGACGCCCTGCGAAATCTTCGAGGTAGAAGTGGAAGTCCTTCTCGGCCACGTTCGGATCGAACGCTGCCTTCAGGACAAGGACCTCGGACTCGGTGAGCCCGTCCTTGTTGTTCTCGATCGCCTGCAGTTGCTCCGCTTTCGGAGTCTGTGCGATGAACACGAATGCCGTGAGGAACTCCTCACGGAACTGTACGGTTTCCTTCTTCGGTGCCTGCCCCATCGAAACGGGGGCGAGGAACGAGCAGATGAACACGAACGCGAGGATGAAGATCCTCATGGTAGCTTCCTTGGGGCCTCGCCCCTGTAGGTGTTTTGAGAATCGGAAAAAAGCAAAGAACCTACAACGGTCCTGCCTTCCGATAGGCAGAGTTGGCTCTCCCCATCGAAGACAGAATTAGATTGCGACTACGTTATTTTTCGGCACTCAAAATGTTTGAAGTAACGAGAATATAAAAGAGCTATCAATGGGTTATGATGATAATTAAGACTAGCGTGTGATAACCAAATATAGCTTTTTGCTTTGTTAAGTACCTTAAATAACGAGTCTAAATTGAGGTCAAATGAAAACGCCCTGGGGATTTTACTCCCCAGGGCGTTGGTTAACTCTCTCTAATAGGGAGTTAGGCGTTATTTGATACGTTTATCTGAACACCTGCACCACATGCATCAGAAGCTGAAGGAATCTGAGTAAGTGTAGTGTTTAATTTCTTAATCAATTTCGCAGCATCTGATTTGAGCTTCTTCAGGCCAGGAGAGAACTCTCCCTTTTTGTTAGCAGCAGCTTTAACAGCACTGTTAACAAGCTTCTTAAACTCTACAAGTGAGTTAGCGATAGAACTTGTCTGTGAAGTATGAGCAACTTCAGGGCAGAGCAGAGTGTTATCGCAGGCATTTATCTGAGGCGGAATTGACCAAACGTCAGTCCATGTAGAAGTGTACAATGCTGCTGCTTTAACCTTAAAGTCGTTCGCTAAGGCAGAGGCTCCAACATTTTTTAATTGCTTTGCCGCCTTATTAACGAACTTCTTTAGGTTTAATGCGCCACCATCCAAAGTGAATAAGGAAGAAGAGATATCGCTTTGGCTACATGTAGCAGATCCGCCAACGAAAGCTTGGCAGAAGTTACCAGCTCCGTCAGTTACTCTGACCACGCCTTGTGGAGGAAGAGCAGGATCCACTAACGCAACCGAGAAATTCACTTGACCAGAACCTGGAACAAATGAAGGAACATTTAAGGTGACGTTACTTGAACCATCCTCTAACTGAACAAAGAATACTCCAGAGTCTGTATCGATCTGGTTGTTTGCATTTAGGTCCTCACCTGCATCAAGGATACCGTTATTATTGGTATCTTCAGAAGCGCGATTATCGATAGCTAAACCATTAAGGCCGCTTAAAGAGCAAATCGGAGCGTTTGCATCCCCGGTGGCATTAATGAAGTTAAATTTAGCTCCACCTGGATATAGGTAAGAGTCATCTTGATTGTATCCCTCAACTGTTATTCCGTGACCATTTACTGAAGAGGTAGTGTGAGTACCTTCAGATAATGGAAGAACAGCAGCAGAGAAGTTTGTTCCTGGGATAGGTGTGAAGGCTCCAGCTCCAACGATTACTCCATCTAATAGCAAGGTATTTAGATCGAGGTTGTTAGCTATAATAGTTAGAAAGTGCGAGGCAAACTGGTTGCCACCAACAGTCGAGAACGTATAAGAGGTTAAGTACTGCTCCGTTGGGACCATATTGCCCATCGCAGGGTCACCTTGAGTCGCGCCAGGACTTGTAGAACCAGTCATGAACTGATCAACAAAGATAGCTTTGTCAGCAGAGAAAACATGGCTATCAGCAAGAGGAGCGGTCTCAAAAAATTCTCCACGATTTAAGGTCGCAATTACTGCACCATCCAGGGAGAGAGTTGTATTATCGTTTGCAGCTAGAATTCTATATATAGAACCATCTGGCCGATTTGGTAAGTTAACCACTGGAATAAAGTTACCCCATGTTTGTGTTGGCTGAGCAACTTCAAAAATTGAATCACAGTA
>CAZYRE010000034.1:0-17077 GCA_964650155.1 uncultured Bdellovibrionales bacterium | reverse complement strand
ACGATATAATCTTTATTCATCGTATCTACAGGTAGAGCTACTGCTGCATCTGAGGTATAGGGCATACGATTTATCATATAGGCAACAAACTCATTGGTGCTCGAAATTCGCACAGCGTTATTTGTGGGAGCCCCTGGGACCCAGTCATTAGCTGCGGATGATGGTAATGACACGATAGAAACCGTTCCGGGAACAACATTTACAATCTGAGAAAAAGTTGGGCTATTTACTGGATACTCAACTGTAACATCTGTTGCTACATCTGCAGTTAGATGAAGCTCAATGGCTGGTCCGTCTGTATAGTTCTGGGTAAATGAAACAATAAATTCTTTCCCTCTATTGTCTAATCCTTGAGCGTTTGCAGAAGCTGTGGCTAGTGCAAGGCTCAGCGCACATACTGTAAGAACAGTTTTTAAATAGTTTTTCATTTTATGACCCCATATAATAATTACTCCCCGAAGCGAGGAGCGTGCAGCTTATATAGTTCTAATGAGAGCTTGATTCAAGTTGAGTAGATAAGATTTAACAAATAATTTCATTAACTTGAGTTTATTCTTTCAGTTGTACTTGTTGAGGGAATGAAATCCTTAGCCGTTTCGGTGGTTTGCGTTTTTAAGGCAGGAATGCTAAAAACGGCCCACTAAAAAACACACCCGGACCGACGTCTTAGTGTATTCCAAGTAGCAAATATGTATTTGGTTTATCGCTTTCTTGATAGGGCCTCTAATTTTTGATGCGCTATCATAATCGAGTTCGGGGAGGCTTAACTAGGACGGAGAAAATATGGCTAATAATGAAAATGCCTTTGTAGGCAGTGGGATGGGTCCCGGGTTTGAGTATCCGGTCAGCGTCTCAGTTCAATCGTTGATGAAAGCTGGCGCACACTTCGGTCATCAGACTGATAAGTGGAATCCAAAGATGGCACCATACATATATGGTGAGCGCAGCGGGCTTCACATTATCAACTTAGATCAAACAATCGACATGTGGCGTAAGGCCCGCAAGGTGATTGTTGATACTACATCTAAGGGTGGATCTGTTCTCTTTGTGGGAACAAAGCGTCAAGCAAAAGATATCGTAAAGCAAGAAGCTGAGCGTTGCGGTGGTTATTTCGTAGCTACTCGCTGGCTTGGTGGAACAATGACGAATTTTCAAACTATCAAGCGATCTATTGAGCGCATGAATAAGTACCGTGAGCTTGTTGCAAAAGCACAAGATCCGGCTTCAGGGGTTAAGCTTGTTAAGAAAGAGCAGCTAAGACTCTCCCGAGAGATCGAGAAACTTGAGGCAAGTCTTGGTGGTATCAAGACTATGAAGGGTATTCCGAGTGTAATCTTTATTACTGATGTCAATAAGGAAGACTTGGCTATTGAAGAAGCAAAACGCCTTCATATTCCAGTCATCGCTTTGTGCGATACTAATACCAACCCACGTACGATCGATTATCCGATTCCTTCAAATGATGACGGTGTCAGAACACTCCGGTTATTCGCCGCTGCTGTTGCAGATGCTGCATTAGAGGGTGCGAATATCTATCGTGCTACTTACCGTAATAATAGACGAGAAGAGCAGTCAACCCAGGTCCAGACTACTGAGGTAGCTGCACCTACGGCTGCATCTGCTTAGTTTATTTTACAGAATAGAAATTTTTCGGAGTATTAAATCATGGCAGAAATATCAGCTAAGATGGTTCAGGATCTAAGATCCGCCACTGGCGCAGGAATGATGGATTGTAAGAAAGCGTTGGCAGAAGCCGGCGGCAATATGGACGGTGCTATTGAGGTTCTTCGGAAGAAGGGTCTTAAGGATCTCGGTAAGAGAGCCGGAAAGGTAGCTGCTGAGGGAACCATAGGCGTTTATACTCACCATGGCGATCAGGTAGTCTCAATTGTCGAGCTAAACTGCGAAACAGATTTCGTTGCTCGCGGCGATGACTTCCGTCAATTGGCACGGGATATCGCTATGCATGTGGCAGCGATGAACCCACGATATTTGTCAGAAGAATCTGTTCCAGCAGAAGTTCTTGAGAAGGAGAAAGAGATTCTTACAGAGCAGCTAGATCCGAAACAGAAAGCCATGGCTGATAAGATTATTCCTGGAAGAATCAAGAAATTCGTCGAGGAGAATTGCTTACTCAGTCAAGGATACGTCAAGGATGAGAGTGGTAAAAAGACAATCAAGATGTTGATTGAAGAGGCTGCTCTTAAAACTGGAGAGAAGATCGGTATTCGCAGATTTCAGAGATATGAAGTAGGCGAGGGGATCGAGAAGCAGTCTGCTAACTTCGTAGATGAAGTTGCTTCTATGGTTACTGGCAACTAGGACTTTGTATTGATGGATTAAAATTATGAGCCAAACCCCAAAGTATCGACGGGTGCTTCTCAAACTAAGTGGCGAGATGCTTGCCGGAGACGCTGGGTTTGGTCTTGATCCTAAGACAATCGGTCGCCTTGCTAGTGAAATTCATGAAATCCATAAAGTTGGTGTTGAAGTTGGCTTAGTTATCGGAGGTGGCAACATCTTCCGTGGTATCCAGGCTGACTCACAAGGACTTGATAGAGTTGCCGGCGACTACATGGGTATGTTGGCAACCGCAATCAATGCCTTAGCACTTCAAGCTGCCCTAGAAAGTAAGGGGATGCCCACCAGGGTTCTTTCAGCGATTGAGATGCGACAGATTGCTGAGCCTTATATCCGTAGGCGAGCTACTAGACATCTTGAAAAGGGTCGTGTTGTTGTTTTCGCCTGTGGCACAGGGAATCCTTATTTCACCACTGATACAGCCGCAAGTCTTAGGGCTATGGAGATGGGTGCTGATGTCCTGATCAAAGCAACCAAAGTTGACGGCATTTATGAGTCCGATCCAAAGAAGGATCCAAAAGCAAAAAGATATGACGTTCTGAGTTTTATGACAGTACTTCAGAATCGTTTGAAGGTCATGGATGCTGCTGCAATATCACTTTGTATGGATAACGAATTGCCGATAGTTGTCTTTGATGTAGCAGTTGATGGTCATCTCAAAAAATTAGTTATGGGAGAAAAAGTAGGAACGTTAGTTAATGCTAGCGGTTCTTACTAATTTTTTTTGATTTTATTTGGAGCCCTTTATGGCTGATACCGCACAGTTAAAAGAAAGTTGCAAAAAGACAGTTGAGTCCTTCAAAAAGGAGCTTAGTAAGATGAGAACTGGCAGAGCTAGTTCCAGTCTTCTTGAAGGCATCAAGGCTGATTATTACGGAACGATGACGCCTTTAAATCAATTGGCAAATATCTCCACGCCAGAGCCAAGAGTAATAGCGATTCAGGTTTACGATAAGGGCGCTGTAGAAGCCATTATGAAGGCGATCCGGGCTTCAGATCTAGGGCTTAATCCTTCCAACGAAGGGCAAACTGTAAGAGTAATTCTTCCATCCTTAACAGAGGAACGTAGGAAAGAGTTAATTAAAAAACTCAAAGATGTGGCCGAGGAAAATAGAGTATTTATCCGGAATCATAGAAGAGACGCGATTGATATAATTAAAAAGCAAGTAAAGGACAAAGCCATTAACGAAGACGAATCAAAGAAAGCACAGGAAGAGGTACAAAAAGTTACAGATACCTTTACAAAAGAGATCGATACCCTGCTTGGACAGAAAGAAAAGGAGATGATGGAGGTGTGAGGCCTTCTGTTTAGTCAATGCAAAACAACGGAACTTCTCCCTCATCTAAAATGCCAACTCATGTCGCTGTTATTATGGACGGCAACGGTAGGTGGGCACGCTCGCGCGGTCAAATGAGAGTAGAGGGACACAAAGCCGGTGTTAAGCGAGTTCGTCCATTAGTTGAAGAGTGCGTTAAAAAAGGAATTCGATATCTAACAATTTTTTGTTTCTCAACTGAGAATTGGAACCGACCTGAAATCGAGGTTACGGCACTGATGAAGCTTTTCAGCTTTTATCTTGATGCTGAGATTGAAAACTTGCTTGAAAATGGCGTGAGACTTAGAGCGATTGGAGATCGAAGTAAATTGCCTAGTGCCGTAAGAAAAGCACTAGAAGCAGGGGAAGAGAAAACTGCTAAGGGAACAAACCTTGATCTGATATTGGCACTCTCTTACGGAGGTCGTGAAGAGATTGTCTTTGCCGCAAGAAAACTCGCCGAGAATGCTGCAAAGGGAATATTGCAGCCTGAGGACATTACTAATGAAACTTTCGGTGCAGCACTTTACGCTCCAGATGTCCCAGATCCAGATCTTTTGATTCGAACTAGTGATGAGCACAGGATCTCTAATTTTCTTTTGTGGCAGCTTGCCTACTCCGAAGTCGTATTTACCCCAGTGTTATGGCCAGATTTTACGATCGAAGAATTTTCCAGATGTTTAGATGAATATTCAAACCGAGATCGTCGGTTTGGGCTTACAGATGAGCAAATTCAGGGAGACAGGATATCATGAGTTTTTCTGAGTTAAAGCCAAGAGTAAAAACTGCGAGCATATTAGCCGGTGCAGTAGCGATACTTTATGTAATCGCGATTATTACTGATTATGCCAAATGGATTTTTTTACCTGTCATTTTTGCTGTAGTGGGAATTTGTGCTTATGAATTTTCTACTATCTGCTCAGTAGAGCGAGGGATTAAACACAAAACCCCGCTTTACTTTTTTGCCGCAGTATTGCCCGCGGTTCTAGTATTGATCGGCATAATATTTAGCGACGCCTCTCCTGATAGAGATGATTATTTTCAGAAATATCGATACGTAGTGCTCCTCTCCTCTCTAGCTGGAGCTTACTTATCCTACCTTTTAGCGATCCTTTATTCTCTACTTTTGGGCAGAAGCGATCGTTTGGTTGTGGAATCTGTATCAAGAGAGATCTTTATCGGAATATTTCACATCGGCATATGTGGGGCCCTTTTAATGGGCTTAGTAATGGTTCCTGATTTCCAATGGAAATTACTGTGGCTCATGTTAGTTGTATTTTCAAATGATACAGCAGCGTATTTCGTTGGCTCAAAAATTGGTGGACCAAAATTAGCTCCGGAGATCTCCCCAAAGAAAACAATTAGTGGATCTCTGGCCGGTGTTTTTGGCGGGACATTCGTTGGTGTTTTGTTTACTTACTTACTGCGTGGCACGATCCCTTATACTCCACTGGATACGCTGGTATTAGGCATCCTAGTAACTACGTCAGCCCAACTTGGTGATTTGGCAAAATCCTTTACCAAGAGATTACATAGCGTAAAGGATACAGGTTCCATACTTCCTGGTCATGGCGGATTACTTGATAGAGTTGATGGCTTACTGATGGCAGCACCAGCTTTATATCTATGGCTTCTTATATTCTAGGAATTTTATGTTAGTTCCTGGATCTAGTAATCACCT
The DNA here is from genome assembly GCA_964650155.1 of uncultured Bdellovibrionales bacterium. Classification (GTDB taxonomy): domain Bacteria; phylum Bdellovibrionota_C; class UBA2361; order UBA2361; family J135; genus JAWXBT01. Next base: position 11,719 of record CAZYRE010000034.1, on the reverse strand, counting down.
TAACTCAAAAATTAATGACTCAAAGCGCAGAGTTTTAATTCTTGGAGCTACTGGATCTATCGGCACTTCTGCCTTGGAGATAATTGATTCTAATCCTGATAAATTTGAGGTCGTTGGATTAGTTGCTGGTACTCGCGTTACTGAACTAAAAAAGCTAACTGAGAAGTATAAACCTAAATTCATAGGTGTTGGATCGGCTGATAAGGCTAGTGAACTTAAAGGAATCTCTTCAAAGATTGCAGTTGGTGTTGATGAGATCTCAGAACTTTGCCGTAGCTCAGAGGTCGATGTTGTTTTAGCAGCAATGGTTGGTGTTATCGGACTAAAGCCAGTAATCGCAGCGCTTGAGTCAGGTAAGTTGGTAGCATTAGCTAATAAAGAGAGCCTAGTAGCTGGTGGATCTCTAGTTAGAAAAGCATTGGCACAGAATTCTGGGGCGATAATTCCTGTTGATAGTGAACACTCTGCCTTATTTCAAGCTCTTCAAGGAGAGAAGGTTAGCGACATCTCTAGATTGATTCTGACAGCTTCAGGAGGGCCGTTTCTAAAAAGAACACGTAATGAGTTATCACAGATTACTCCTGAACAAGCAGTCAAGCATCCTCGCTGGAATATGGGACCAAAGATCTCAATTGATTCTGCCACCATGTTTAATAAAGCACTCGAAGTGATAGAAGCATACTGGCTCTATGGGGTAGCAGAAAATAAAATTCATGTTGTTATTCACCCCCAAAGTATTATTCATTCGATGATTGAGTTTTGTGATGGGTCACAAATTGCTCAGCTCTCTCATCCAGATATGAAGGGCCCGATTAGTTACGCGCTCAACTATCCAAAGGGGCGAATCTCAGGGGCAGTTAGAACTCTCAATCTAGAAGAGCTTGGAGAGCTTAACTTTCATAAACTCGATACTGAGAGATTCCCTGCAGTGGCTTTGGCTCATCAGGCACTTCAATATGGTGGAAATGCTTCCTTAGTTCTCAATACTGCCAATGAAATTGCCGTAGAATTGTTTATGAAGGGCGCAATCTCCTTTACTGATATAGAGTCTATTGTAGCTGAATCCGTCTCTGCATTATCAGGAAAAGAGCCATCTTCTTTTGATGAGTTAGTAGATATCGACCAAAGGGTCCGGTCTTTTGTGAAAATGAATTGTCCAAAAACAAGAAGTTAGAGAGAATACAGCAATGATGTATCTAGTAGCCGTTTTAGTCCTCTGCATCCTCATTTTCGTCCATGAGCTAGGCCATTTTTTGTTGGCGAAATGGAATAATGTTGGAGTCCTTGCGTTCTCAATTGGTTTTGGACCAATCCTTTGGAAGAAGCAAGTTGGTGAAACAACTTATACCCTCAGAGCTTTCCCTCTTGGTGGATTTGTCAGGATGGTAGGAGATGATCCTCGGGCATTAGATCCTAATGCTAATTTAGAAGAGGATGAAGAAAAACCAAGTTTTGAGGAACTCGATCCTAAAGAGTTCACACCTGAGCAGAGGGCACTTATCGCAGATAAGTCTAAGTGGTTTTTGCTTAAGAGTTACTGGCCGAAATTTTCTATTGTTTTTGCAGGTCCAGCTTTTAATTTTATATTCGCGGCAATTTTAGGAAGCTTAACTGTATTTATTTACGGCAAAGCCCTGCCAGTGAAAGAAGCAGTTATTGGAGAAGTTGTTCCTAACCATGCAGCGGCAAAAGCTGGCGTGAAATCAGATGACTTGGTTCTAAGTCTTAATGGCCAACCAGTAGAAAATTGGACAGCCTTAGCTTTAGGCATAAGGAATTCTGGTGGAAAACCAGTTGAATTATTAATTGAAAGGAAGGGTCCATCAGGAGAAGTAGAGAAGGTAACAACTGTTGTTACTCCGGAAGCCGATCGTAGTGGGTTAGTCTCAGAGGAAGAGAGAGAATCTGGGGATGTCTACCGAATCGGAATCACTCCATCCATTATTCGTGTTCCGGCAACTTTTCTTGAGGCTCTAAAAGCTGGCCCGTATGTCACTTACTCCCTCTCTGCTCAGACATTGGCTGGATTAAAGGGACTTTTGTTAGGGCATATCTCTTCTGACAATGTAGCTGGACCTGTAAGGATATTCCAGGAAGCTGGACGAAGTGCTGAGCGAGGATTGGAGCATCTTTTCTCGTTTATGATTTTTTTGAGCGTAAGTTTAGCTGTTCTGAATCTTTTGCCAGTTCCAGTACTAGATGGTGGACATATTGTATTTTTCACTATTGAAGCACTAAAGGGTGGGCCTCTTAGTATCCGAGTACGTGAAGTCGCCAATCAAGTAGGGTTCGCGCTTCTTTTAGCTTTGATGGTATTTGCACTTAGTAACGATCTCTTTCGGTAGAGGTTGGCGATGTATCTCGCTATTGAATCTAGCGCCTCTACCACATTCGTTGCTGTGGGTGATGAAAAGAGATCTTTTGAAAAGAGGTCTGAAATATCACTTGAGTCTAAAGGAAGTGAACACCTTCACATTTTAGCTAGACAGGTTATCTCTGATGCCGGAATAAGATGGGATGATGTTAAGGGGATTATTGTCGGGGCCGGACCAGGATCCTTTACCGGACTTAGACTTGGAGTCGCTTTTGCTCAAGGAATCTCACTCGCTCTGAAAATTCCCTGTGTTGGAGTGTCTTCATTTGAAGGGTGGGTTAGAGAGTTTCTTGATGGAACGTCCGCTGTTGTTACCGTGGCAAATGCACAGAGAGGTGAATTCTTTGCGCGAGTTTTTAGTCCCGATGGCGTTCCACTTAGTTCAAGCGAGATAATTCCAGGAAGTTCAATGTTAGATTGGGCAGGGAAATTTAACCTTGATTCTCCAAAATTCGTTGGGTTTGTGGACGATCTCCCTATTGGAGGAGGTGTAGTAGCCAAACCTAATAACGCGGCTTCCGGATTGCTTGTTGTTGGTGCTGATAGGGTGATGGCGTCATCTTATGATTTACTAGCTATTTCCGGTCTAACTCCAGAATATCTAAGGGCTGTTAGTGCCAGAACTATAGCCGAACGGGCTCAAAAATAGCTTCTTAAGTATTGTAATAGAGTTGACGATTTGTATCAGAGAGGGTAGTATCCCTGCATCCGAGTGAGTAACCGGTACTCCTTTAATCCCCTATAATTTTTTGGATAACTAGGAATAATTTTAATTTACTAATTTAATTTTACTAAGTTTATTTTTCTCATGAGTCATCCGTTCGGGGACTCAGATCAAGTCGAAAGACACAATCACTTAAAAATGGAAACCGTATATGCATCTTAATGACCTAAAAAAGTTAAAGGCCGCAGAGATTCAAAAACTCGCCCAGGAATTTAACATCGAAGGTTCAGCTGCCTTAAAGCGACAAGAATTAATCTTCAGCATATTAACTGCACAATCTGATTCAAATGGTACTATTTATGGCGAAGGCGTCTTGGAATGCCTTCCTGATGGATTCGGGTTCTTAAGAGCTCCTGATTACAACTATCTTCCAGGATCTGATGATATCTACGTTTCCCCAGCACAGATACGCCGCTTTGGCCTTCGTACAGGAGACACAATCGAAGGACAGATTCGTCCACCAAAAGAAGGGGAGCGTTATTTTGCCCTTCTAAAAGTTAATTCAGTTAATAATGATGATACCGCTGTCTTAAAGACAAAGGTTCCATTTGATGATCTAACCCCTCTCTATCCTAATAGAAAAATTAAGATGGAAACTAAAGGTGGGGAACTCTCTACTAGGGTTATCGATCTTTTCTGTCCTATCGGAATGGGACAACGAGCTTTGATCGTTGCACCTCCTAGAACCGGAAAGACGGTTCTCTTGCAGAAGATTGCGAACGCAATAACTGAAAATCATCCTGAGATAGTTCTGATGGTTCTTCTGATCGATGAACGTCCAGAAGAGGTGACTGATATGGCACGCTCGGTAAAGGGAGAAGTCGTTAGCTCAACTTTCGATGAGCCTGCGCAGCGTCACGTTCAAGTTGCTGAAATGGTAATTGAGAAAGCAAAACGTCTTGTTGAGCATAAGAAAGACGTTGTGATTCTTCTTGATTCTATTACTCGTCTAGCCAGAGCTTATAACACCGTGGTTCCAGCATCAGGTAAAATTCTTTCTGGTGGTGTTGATTCAAACGCGCTTCATAAACCAAAGAGATTCTTCGGTGCTGCTAGAAATATCGAAGAAGGTGGTAGTTTGACTATCATCGGCACTGCACTTATTGAAACTGGGTCCAGAATGGATGAGGTTATCTTTGAAGAATTCAAAGGTACCGGTAACATGGAGCTTGTGCTTGATAGAAAGTTGGCTGAGAAACGTGTTTACCCAGCTATTGATCTGAATAAATCCGGAACTCGTAAGGAAGATCTATTACTTCCTGATAACGTTCTTCAAAAGGTCTGGTTACTCCGTAAGGTGCTTACTCCTCTCAATACAATCGAGGCCATGGAGTGGTTAATCAGTAAGATTAAGGATTCCAAGACCAATAATGATTTCTTAGAGATGATGAAGGGCTAGTGGCTGATAATATAGCACAGAAGATTAGAATCCTTGCTGTTGACGATGATCCAGACGGGCTCTTTGCCTTAACATCTGTATTAGAGGAAGCTGGATTCGAAGTTATCGGTGCCAAAAGTGGAAACGAAGCTTATTCCCTCCTTGAGTCAGAACTACCAGATCTAGGATTAATCGATGTAATGATGCCGGAGGTTGATGGCTTTGGTGTTGTTAGAAAAGCTAAAAGCGATCCAATACTAAAATATATTCCCCTTGTTTTACTCACTGCACGAGCAAGTCTTGAAGATATTGTTCACGGGTTTGAGCAAGGGGCAGATGACTATATAAAGAAGCCTTTTGACCGGACTGAATTATTAGCTCGGGTAAATGCATTACTACGAGTACGTAAGCTATACCGGGAACTTGAAAGTCAGACTGAGTATAACAAGTCTTTAAGAGAGGAGGTCGAAAGACGTTCTCCAATTCAAGGAGCAATCGCTAAAAGTACAAAGATGCGAGAGGTTCTGGATCTAATCTCTAAGGTTGCTAGATCAAAACTACCTGTTCTTGTTACTGGAGAGTCTGGCACTGGGAAGGAGCTGATTGCTCGCGCGGTACACAACTCATCCGATAGGAAAGATAAGCCTTTTATCGTGCAAAATTGCTCTACCTTTAATGAAAATTTATTAGAGTCAGAACTTTTTGGACATGTTCGTGGAGCTTATACCGGGGCACAAGCTGCTAAGCGTGGCTTGTTTGAGGTCGCAGATGGAGGAACATTCTTTCTAGATGAATTAGGAGAGATGAGTCCTAATCTTCAGGCAAAACTTCTTAGAGTTCTTCAAGATGGAACCTTTATTCCTGTGGGGGACACTAGAGAAAAGAAGGTAGATGTTAGAATTGTAGCTGCCACGAATAAAGATCTTAAAAAGCTAATTTCCGAAGGGAAATTTAGAGACGACCTCTATTACCGAATTTGCGGAGTGACAGTACAATTGCCGCCGCTAAGGGAGAGGAAGGAAGATATTCCGGCATTGATCGATCATTTTATTAAGAATAGTGCTCATGGCAAATCTGCCAAGAAGTTTCCCACAGAGATTTTAACTGCGCTAAGTAATTATTCATGGCCGGGTAATATTCGACAACTTCAAAACGAAATTGAAAGGTTACTCGTGCTGTCTGAGGGAGCAGATTCCGTTACGGTAGGAATGCTTTCCCCGGATATAACTAGCGGCTCCTCTATAAAAAGTGAGGGGGCTCTTGTGTTTGATGGTTCCTCAAGCAAATTAAAAGATTCTGTCCAGGCTTTAGAGCGACGATTAATCGAAGAGACCTTGGCTCGGACAAGTGGTAATAAAAGTGAAGCTGCGCGAGAGTTGGGAATCTCTAGATCTAATTTAATCGCGAAAGTCCAAGAATACGGCTTAGAATAGCCACCTAAAATTTAGGGTTTAAATGGTAAGATCATAGGCACAATTAATAGTGTCAATGCGATTAATATAATTGTTAGTGGTAATCCGATCCTCATATAGTCGGTTCGTTTATATCCTCCAGCGCTCATAACTAGTAAGTGTGCGCGGTGTGAAAATGGAGCGATAAACGCAATCGACGCACCTAATGCAATTCCCATAGCTAGAGGATACGGGCTGATGTTTAGTACCTGTCCTGTCGTAATTGCTACAGGAGTTAATAGGACCACAGATAAACCACTATCTAAAAATTGAGATAGAATACTAGAAGCAAGTATCAGTGTTAGCAGAACCGTATGGGGGCTTTGGTTTCCTGTTAGTTGATAAAGGAGATTTGCCGTATAAGCAGCGGCTCCACTTTTGTCAAAAGCTATGCCAAGAGGGAGAAGTGCTCCGACCATGATAATTAATCTTAGATCCACAGAGCGGTACACCCGATCAATAGATACAGCCCTAGTTGCGACTAAGAATAGGGCAACAGCTACGGCTAAAACATGGAGCGGCGCTAATTGAATTGATGCCAAAAGAGCAAATAGAAGACCAGCAGAAACTAGATTTACAGTTCGGTGTTGGCGATGAGGTACTCTAGGCAGCTCTGAAAGGACGACAAAATCCGGATCTTTAGACAATCTTTCAAACTGTCTAGGTGCACCATAAAGGAGTAACGTATCTCCGATCTTTATGCTGATTTCTGCAAGCCCGGTCCTAATAGCTTTTCCCTCTCTCCAAAGAGCTAATACTTGTACTCCAAACCTTTCTCTAAATGAAACCTGACTAATCGTTTGCCCATTTAATATAGACCTTGGTGTAACTGCTGCTTCGAGAAATCCTACCTCTTCATCATCATCTATAAGGGAAGTTGGTTGAGAAAGGATCTCTAGATCTGCTGGATTTGGAATAGATCGTAGTCGCTCTGATTCAGAAGAAATAATGATTAGATCATCTGAACTAATCTCGGATTCTTTTGATGAAATCGGAGTAATTTTGCCAAGTCTAGATCTGAAAAGAGGGGAGATTAAAGCAACTGAAAGTGGTGTGGAGTCACCTTGCATTTTTAATGATTCGAAATACATCTTACCAGAAAAGGCAAAGAGTAGATGTCTAAATGAATCTGTGTTCGGTAAATCTTCAATTTGAATTGATAGATCTTTTATAAGCTCAGATCTCCGATATGTTGCGCCACCAAAAAAAGCTATTATGACATCACCTGCTTCGATGTAGTGCCGTGAAAGATCGTAAGTAATTAATCTGCCTTTATGTTCTACGGCGATGATGTTGAATCCAAGCTCTCCAAGTTCCAGGGTGTCGATACGTTTACCACACCAGAGGGATCTTGCACTGACAGATACTCTTACTGGCACGAATGATTGAAGAATATTATTTAGTAGTTCATCACTTAGTGGCGAGATAATCACATCGTAAAGAGCCAAAGCTCGTCTTAGGTGATCGGCATGTCCTCGTACTATCAATACATCGCCACCTCTAACGATCTCGCTGCCTGCCGGAATATGAAGATGTTGACCAGGTCTTCTGATTTCTACCACAGCTAAGTTAAGAGTCGCACCGAGTTGAATTGAAGATAAAGTACGGCCTGCTAAGAAAGAAGTTATCGGTATTTTAATGCTGAATAGCCTTTCGTGAAGACCGTATAATTCTCGTATTCTACCTTCATGAGAAACAGGAGGTTCTTGTCTAAGTGGTAGGCTCCATTTTGAGGTTAATATGACTAATCCGATCCCAACTATAACAAAAATAAAACCTATTGGGGTGAATTCAAAGAGTCCAAAAGGAGTAAGTCCATGAGAAGAAAGTATATCAGAGGTGATTAAGTTAGAACTTGTCCCGATGAGTGTTACCGTTCCACCCAACACAGCGGCAATTGAAATTGGCAGAAATAGTCTAGACGGTGAAATCCGCGCACGCCGAGATACTGCTGCTGCAATTGGCATCATAATAATAGTAGTGGCCACGTTACTTATTGTGGTGGAGATAAGTGCAGTAACAGTCATTATGGCAAGGATGTGTTTAGGCTCAGAGGTTCCACAAACTCTTACAAGCCATCGCCCTAGTCGATCTGATACTCCTGTATCAAAGATGGCTTCACCTATAAAAAATGTAACAAAGAGAATAATAACAGTCGGGGATGAAAATCCTGAAAAGGCCTGCTCTGGCGTAAGTAAGCCGGTGAAAACAAATGTCATCAAGGCTAAAACAGCGGTCACGTCATACCTGACTTGGCCGTGCAGGAAGAGTACTGCCATTGTGGAGTAAACTATAAAAACTGTAGCTATTTGGGGGGTCATGGCCATGGTTTACCATTCCTGGGTCTACCTGAGTAGTTGGAACTATTATATCAAATAAACTTCATGCTCTTGAACAGTTGTTAACTGCGGGCTAGTCTTTACCGAATGAAAATTACAGCTATCGCTATAGGTCTTCTTTTCCTGGTTGGTTGCTCTTCTCCACCTGAGCCGATACCACTTACCAATTTAGATCCTTCTTATGCAGGACGGGGTGAGTATTTGGTGAAGAGTTTAGCCGCATGTGGTTTTTGTCATGGTGAGAGTGCTGATCCTGATGCTCCTCTTTCTGGTGGTCGCGCCCAACTTGATAACTACGGTGAGGCCGTAGCCGCTAACCTGACTCCTCACAAGACAGGACTTAAGAAATGGAATCTACCTACAATAGTGACCGCAATAAGAAATTCAGTCGGTAGAGAGGAGGATTTTTCGCCAGCTTTCCACAGAGGTTTTGAGTGGATGTCTGACACTGATGCAATCTCCATTGGAGCTTACCTTCAGTCTTTGCCACCAGTTGACCATGCTGTTGAAAGAAGATCTGTTGGTTTCTTTACCCGAAATACAGTTGGCATATTTGAAGCTACTGCTGCCGAGGTTCCAGGATATGTTCCTTCAATGGATAGAAGTGAGGAAACGCGACGTGGTGAGTACTTAGTTAATAATGTAGCTAGGTGTCAGCGCTGCCATAATTCACCCGGAAGCGTCTTAGAGAATGAAAAGTACCTAGCTGGGGGAGGCACTACTAAGGTCGGTAACGAAGAGAAGATGACTCCTGGTTTAATAGGAGAGGGTGGTTTTAGTATTAGTGGCTGGAGTGAATCAAATATAGTTCACTATCTTAGAACTGGACAAACCCAGGATGGTCGGCAAGTTGACACTACTTTTTGCCCTGTAAATTTCTATAAAATGGCTGAGGAGAGGGATCTTATGGCCATAGCGAAATATCTTAAGAGCGTCACAGCGAAGTAAATGCTGGTCCTTGGTATAGAAACTAGTTGTGATGAATCTGCGGTAGCTCTGATTGAGCTTGATTCTAATGCAAGGCCAAAACTTTTAGGTGAACTAATTTCTTCGCAAAATAATATCCATGAACAGTACGGTGGAGTCGTTCCAGAACTTGCTTCTCGGGAACATCTCCGAAATTTACCTCTTCTTTATGATTCTCTCTTATCTAGTGCGAACAAAACTATTCAAGATATTGATCTAATAGGAGTGACTCAGGGTCCAGGTCTTAAGGGGTGCCTTTTGATTGGAATCTCTTTTGCTCGTGGACTCAGTGAATCAATGGGGAAGCCACTTGTTGGAGTGAATCATATCGAGGGTCATCTTTTAGCCCCAAGGCTTGATAATCCTAATTTAGAATTTCCGTATCTCTGTTTAATAGTTTCTGGTGGACATACAGAGATAATCGAAGTACGCGGAGTTGCTGACTACCATCTTGTTACCAGAACTCAGGATGATGCTGCAGGTGAAGCTTTTGATAAATCTGCTAACCTTTTAGGATTGCCTTATCCTGGTGGCGCACGATTAGCCGCATTAGCTGACACATTAAAACAATCTCCACTGAAGCTTCCAAAAGTCATGCGGGAGCAAGAAGGCTTTAGCTTTTCAGGTTTAAAGACAGCTTTTTTGTTATTAGTTAAGCAGAATCAGCAGAATTTAAATGACGAGATTATCAAGGCCCAACTTGCATTTGCGGCACAAGAAGCAATAGTAGATACACTTATTCATAAGGTTGGTATCGCTCTAAAGGAGCGGGGCATCTCTAGACTTGCAGTATCTGGAGGAGTTGCTGCCAACAGGCGACTTCGGGAGGCCGTTTCTAGTATCAAAGGAGTTTCCTCATATTTTCCTACCACACTTCATTCAACAGATAATGCTGCAATGATCTCATACGTAGCAGCTGCCCGCTGGCAGAAGGGAATTAAATCTCAAGATTTATCAGTGATGCCACGTTGGCCAGTTGAGAGTTGTTCTATATGAAGGTCAAAACTCAACTACAGGGGTTAGGTGTAAGGCCCTCAAAAGAGCGTGGGCAGAATTTCCTTCTTGATGAAGGGGCAATATCTGAAATTATAAGATTTGGAGCTCCAAAATCCTCGGACAAAATAGTTGAAATTGGTCCAGGATTAGGAGCCCTGACGAGAGAGCTTCATAGAGTTTCTCCAGTAACTGCGATAGAAGTCGAGAAGCAGTTTTGTGCCAAACTAAAAACAGAGATCCCAGATATCACAATTATTGAGGCAGATGTTAGGACGGTAAGTTTTGATGAGATCGGCACTAATCTTTTAATATTTGGAAACCTTCCGTATTCCTTATCTACCGAGATAATGTTCCACGTTCTTGCCTTTTATAAGGTAGTTGATCGTGCAGTTTTTCTTCTGCAACGTGAGTTTGTAGAGCGAATCGGAGCGCCTCCTGGAGGTAAAGATTTCGGTGCGCTTTCATTAGGGTGCCAGTTGTATGCCGATGTAAGATTCGGTCCTGTTTTTCCTGGGAATCTATTTCATCCACCTACAAAAGTTGAATCTCAATTAGTTGAGTTAAAGATTAAATCTGGTTCCCCAGGTGGTCTTTCTGACTATGAACGCTCTATGTTTCAAATGGTAGTTCGTGCAGCATTTTTTAGTCGCAGAAAGAAGATTTCAAACAGTATGCAGCTTGCCAAATTTGGAACAGCTAAAGAAATATTAGAGCTATTAGAAAAATCAGCTATCGATCCAAATCGCCGTGCCGAGACAGTCTCTCTCGAAGAATTCATACTATTAACCAAGTTAGCTGCTGCCCAAAAAGGGTAATATAGGGTCAGCTCCCTGATTCATATCCCAGTTTGTATATAGAATCGCTGTATGAGATAATGCCTCCAACGGTCCGACTGGAGGAACAAACGGATCAATCCCCATTTTGCCGCTATGCGGTAAGGAGGTTTTATGGGGAATTCACTCTTGGTGGCAACTGTGCCACAGCAGCAGATGGTCAGGTGGCCTTGGATGGCCTTGGCCATCCTGACCGGAGTCCCGATGGGCTTGATGGTGATGGATCGAGCCTTATCGATGATTCCAGACGATGAGGCAGGTCGCATGGCGGCAGTTCCGTACATCGGAGCGGCACTCCTCGTGATCTTCTTTCACTTGTTCATCTGGGCGGAATGTTCAGAGAGGGCAGAGAAGGTAGGCGCTCGGTGGCGAGCCGCTCTCTTCTCTTGGGCAACCACGCACTTCGGTATCGTGGCATTGGCCCTTATCTGGCTCGGTTGGATCATCGAGCCTTACGTGCCCTCCTCTCCCTAGTGATCTGAAGTAGTGGTGAATGGATCGTACACTTATTCGCTACTTCTTCCGTGACGGTTCTTGTGTACGACTCCTCCAGTCGACCGTCACCTTTTTTACAATGATAACTCTGTTTGTATAAAAGTCTCCCTAGCTCTCTCCATATTGTGTGCGGAACAAAGAAGTCTAAGATTCTCTGTAGTAG
>CAZYRE010000033.1:0-20344 GCA_964650155.1 uncultured Bdellovibrionales bacterium | reverse complement strand
CTGTCCCTAATATATAAGAACGGATGGAGACCCTAGATTACTCTATTATAGGCTTATTTTTCTTAATAATCTTTGCAATCGGGCTATATGAAAGGGGAAAACTCACCCTCTCTGACTATTGGGTTAATGGTAGGCAAACCAGCTCCTGGGTCCTGGTCGCAACGACTCTTTCATCTTTTATTGGCGCTGCCTCAATTTTAGGCAACGGCAGCGTGGCTAATGCAGGAGGAGGGTTCGCCACTCTTGCCGTGCCAGCGTCCTATTTTCTCTATTTTCTAGCATTTGCAATATTCCTTGCTCCGAGAATCAAAGAATTTGGGGATAAGTATAAAGCCTATACCCTTCCTGATTTTCTGGCACATGTGTTCGGGCCAAGGGTCAGAGATATCTCCGCTATTGTGATACTGGTCACTTTCGCTCTTTATCTTGCTCTACAGATCCTCGCCTTCGGTCTTTTTGTTTCCACATTTACAGGATTCAATCCCAATACTGCGACGATTATCGCTGCAGCTATTACTATTATCTATACAGCCGTTGGTGGCATTCGCGCAGATATGAGGACGGATGTTTTTCAATTCGGCATGATGATCTTACTAATGATCATCTTCCTTCCTGCGATTCTTAACGAAGCTGGAACTGTGCGTATCTTTTCCTTACCAGAACATTTTCTAACCGGGCGAGATTTTGCCCCGCCTTATGTATGGATATTTGCGCTCTTTTTTTTAGGAGCTTCTGTCATAGCCAGCCCAGATTTATGGGTCAGAGCATATGCCGGGAAAGATTCTCGGGCTGTCAGAAATTCAATGGCTATCTCTAGTGTCATGGTATTTCTATTCATGACCATGGCTGTTTTACTCGGGATAGCAGGGAAAGTGCTCTTACCTGAAACAGATTCGAATCTGATAATTCCAGAGCTTTTATCTCACTATATCCCAACTGGCTTATTTGGGATCGTGATGGCTGGATTCCTTGCTACCATTATGTCATCAGCAGATACCGTTCTTTTGGTTCTGAGCATGACAGTGGTCAGGGATTTTTATCAGAAGCAGATTAACCCTGGGGCATCAGATGAGGTGCTACTTAAATTGTCTAGAAAATTGATAATTGCGTTTGGGATAATTGGACTTATTGTCGCCTTAGTTGTCTTCAACATTGCTCACTTATCTATACATGCAGTGAGCTTTTATGCCTGTCTGATTCCGGTTATATTCGCTGGCTTCTATTCAAAAAAACCTTCTGAACCTGCTGCCTTTTGGAGTATTACTCTAGGATTTATCGCAATAATAGCCGCTCTATTCTTCGATCCCGTTCAAGCATTCATCCCCGGTATAATCATCAGCACCATTACCTATCTCGTCATCGCACGGGAAGCTAAGAAAACGTAACTGGTTAGAAATCGGCGGGCGTGAAATTTTTAATACTGTTCTGGAGCGGCATTAAAGGATGTTCATGACGCGGAAGAACAGTATTAAAAAAATTCACGCCCTCAGGTACTAGTTGCCCTGCTGTGGAAACATCTTTTGCATCTGCTCAGTTGCCTTCTGCATCTGCTCAGGATCGATAGTCACCCCTCCAGGAAGCTCAATCTTTTCACCGGAAGTAGACATCGCCCCGATATCAGAAGCGCCAGACATGGTGGCAACAATCATGTTCACAACAAACATCACGATCATACAGCAAACTATAGAGACAACAGCGTATGGAATTTTCTTAGCAGCAGAAACTCCCATCATCATATCAAGACCACACCACATGATATAAAGAGAGTAGAGCCCCAATACGAGCATAATGACTGTCTTAAATGGGATTGGTATTAAAAATAAAATTCCAGAAACTGCAGTGGCAGAAAAAGTATATCCAAGCAATTTAAGTGCGGACTCAGGACTCGCCTTGCCCTCAAACTTAGGAGCTAAGAAACTTAAAATCTGTGCGCATACAAAAAATCCTACGCTCTGCATCACGAAACCAACGATACCTTGTGTTAAAGAACTTCCAAAACCTGGCCGGTATGTCATACCGAGAACTGTATATCCCCAAAGTTGCATACCAATAAATTGAGCTAAAAAGTAAAAACCTGTGACTGGAAGGATCCAGTTCATGTATATTGACTTGATATCACCGGGTTCAGATTTAATTGTTGACCAGCAACCTTTTGGATCAGTCAAAACTAATTTGATTCTATTAAGAATATTCTGCCACATGGCTGCGCTCATTACTGAATTCATTCCTGTACTCCCCGTACTCATATTTGGTTGGTTTTGCATACTGCCTCCTATTAGCTAATTAACAGGCAGAAGCACTCTATGCCCTGATTAAGGTTGTATCAAGGAGAATTGATGCTGTTTGTACTCAGGATTATCTCGTGTTAAAGCCGTCTCCTATGAGTATTCCGATTAAAAAGGTTCCCAACCCGGCCATTTATGGAACAGGGATAAAACTTATCTGCTTTGATCTAGACGGCACCCTAGTTAATTCCAAGGGAGAAGTCGGAAAATTAACTTTATCTGAAATTAAGAGGATCAAGGAGAAGCACGGTATAACCTTAGCGTTTGCAACAGGCCGCCCCCTCTTTGCTTCAGACAAATTGGTAGATTTAGTGGGGGCTCGTGGAGCCTCAATGTTTTATTCTGGTGCATTTATCGTTGATGTTGAAACACGGATTCCTGCCTTTGAATGCCACCTATCAAAAGCTGAACTAAAAGAGATCTTATCTTTTGCTCGAAAACATAAGTTAACCTTAGAACTTTATACTGGAGAAGAATACTTTGTTGAGGAAGTTACTGAGTTAACTAAGATTCATGCCGATGATTACCTACATGTACAGCCACAAATTGTGGATCTTGGAAAATTGATAGAGCGTGAGAAATTCTTAAAGGCTGTGATAATGAGGAATCGCGATGCCAAATCAGACCAATTACTCTCCGAATTATTCTCTAAGCTAAAAGATTCTACTGTTTCTTACGCTACAGGGGCAAAACATCCTGAAATTTATTTTCACAATATTACGAACGCTTATGCGTCACGCAAACAGGCGTTTCAAGCACTTCTCGAACAACATAAAGTGCGTCCAGATCAGGTCATGTCCTTTGGAGACTCCCCTTCAGATGAAGAGTTCTTACGACTTTCCGGCGTTGGTATAGCGATGGGGAACGCATCTCAATCTGTTCAAAATTCAGCAAATCTTATTGCTTTATCAGTTGAGGATGACGGGGTTGGCGATGCCCTTAGGCAGATCTTCGATTGAGAAACATTAAGGCCCCTTCTCTTACTAAAATTTCTAGCAAGAGAAAGAAGATGCCTAACGCAATTAATGGATACATTAGATAGAATTTCGTTACCTCTTTTTTAGCATTTAATAACAACTCTTCCTTAGAGGGATTAATCTTACCGCCTGTCTGAGCTGCCATTAAGCCGAGAATCTCCCTATTAAAACCACGACCTTCTTTCTCTCCGAAAAGTTCGCCTGGTAGATAGAAAGACACAGGCGTTAAAGTCCTTCTTCCGATAGAAGCTTTAAACTCGTACCTGCCTGCGGTCACTCCTTCTATACTAGCTCGATACCGTCCGGTGGATTCCTGAGCAAAAGTAACCTCTCTATCTTGACCACCAGGTAACTTTAACACTGTGTTTAATGCACCAATTGCATCAGCAGAATATATCGCTAGATCGAGACTCAACGCTCCGTGCTCGACAGAGTATCTAAGGTCAAATTTAACAGCTTCACCTTTCGAGCCACCTGCGGGTTTCAAACTTTCGATTACGTCGCTCCAAAAAGATCCAAACTTCTCCCACTCAGCCCAGAACGAAGACCATCTTCCATTTGCATCTGAAGTAAACGCTGCCCCGTGTCCCTGGCCATATGCCCAAGAAACAAAAAGTGGCTCGGCCTTATCTTGCTGAGTTACTATTAATTCTACTGCAGCATCCTTTTTTGCTCTCGCTTGAACGTACCCACGTAGTGGTGGGAAGGCAGTGATGTCAGTGCTTTTAATTGGCGAACTACCTTTTCTGACATTAAATTGGAGACTCTCCTTAAGGGTCTTTTCACCGGTACTCACTCTGATGTCATCTAAAAAGATGCGGGCTAATGAGGTCGCGTTAGTTGTCTGATGGAAAGCTCCTCCTCCTGCGCTAGCCATATCACGTAATTGTTGGGTATCTGTCTCATCACCTAATAGAACTGTTGACACTGTGACACCTTCATTATGAAGCTGATTTACAAGTTCCATATAATAGGGACCAGCATCGGGAACTTTCCCGTCAGTGAGAATAATCATGTGCTTTCTGCCAGCTTCTACCCTAGAGAAACTTCGACGGGCCTCATGTAATGCCGGTAAGAGATTAGTCCGCCCAGCTGGGAACAATCTATTTACACGATCTAAAGCAGAGCTCCGTACTTCTGAAAGTGGAGAGAGCTTTACTACGACGAAAGGGGAAGCATCAAAGCCGATAACTTCGATAAGATCATCATCCTTTAGATTTTTAATTACGGTTGAGGCAGCTTCTTTAGCGTAGTAAATCTTGTCATCATTCGCCATGCTTCGGGACTTATCAAGAATTAGACTCACTGCAACATTTAATCTCTTTTGCTGCGTTTGAGGCGGTATCATCTCAACGGGTAAAGCCTTTTCTATTGCGGAACCAAGATAACCACCCAATCCAAAACTCTGGTTTCCGCCAATCATTAAACCTCCACCACCTGTCCTAACGAATGATTCAAACTTTCTAGCGAACGAAGTCGGCAGTTGCCTTGAGTGAACATTATTAATAATTACAACAGAGAAATCTTCTAATTCTGGAATTATGGTTTGCTGATCCGGGGCTATCATCGAAACAAGACGGAACTTCTGGCCATTAAAAACATCTTCGAGCAGACGCGCATCTTGTGAGTTACCACTAAGAAGGAGCACCTTCTCTCTCTTTTCACCGGAAACAAAAATAGTTTTGGTGGTGGGGGCAATCTTTGGGTTTACCGGGGTAAAAGTTGCAACCACCTCTTGAGTACCCTCCTGCGAAGAATCGCTTTCTGCCTTGATTACGTACTCTTGGTTAGGCTCAATAGTTACCGTTTTTTTCTGAATAATTTTCTTACCGTGCTTAATCTCTAATAACCCTGCTTGGCTTGTAGAAAACTCATTTCTTATCGTGGCTCTAACCTCAACACTTTTTTCTGCCGGGGCAACTAGGGGCGCTGATAATTTAATTAATTCAAATCTTGAAGCCTCCTCTGAACTATCATCAGGTACTAACGGGAAGATTCTGACCCCCTTTTCTTTCACTCGATCGAGTATACGGATGAGGGATCCGCGCGTCTCAAAACCATCTGAAACTAAAATTAAATTCTCTATCCCTGCTGCCAACGTACGCTTCAAAGCATTCTCAATATTCGTCTCCCCCACGTTGAGTGAGCCCCACTGATTTCGAAGGTTGCGATACGATTCAACTCTCTCCTCAGATACAAGAGCTGTCTCCCCAGCAAACGGCATGTAACTTAAGAAAAGAGTGTCATCACTTAATTTACTGGCGTTATCTAAAAGATTTTGACCAATTGCTTCATTGAGACTTTCAGAAACATCAACCAAAACCGTTGCGCGACTACCTGGCTCTTCATGCTCTAAAATCGGACCGATCAAAGCAAAAGAGAGTAATCCAATCGCAAGTGCTCTTAGAAATACGGTTCGTCCAGCACCTCTAATCCACAGAGATGACATTAGCAGTAAGAGCATACCGGTAAGTGCAATGCCGATTGCTAACGGGACATTTTCTATGAACTCATAGCTCATGCCCGAGCACTCCTTCTTTTATAATTTCGGATTAGGTGAAGCAGAACATCAAATAGACAGAGAAGAAGCGCGGCGAGTACAATTGCGGGACCTAGTATACGTGAATTTGAAGCCTCAACATTCTTACTACTGAGATCAGGAGCAATCACAAATCTCTTTTCAGTATAAGTATCCGACTCTCCTTCAGAGAAAAAATTGAAAGCGCTTGCTGTATTATCTGCACGGAGAAAAATATCTGGTTTCATAACCATTCCATCTTTAGGAAGAGAATCTCCATTATGAGAAGCGATTAAATTTACATCTTCCTTCGCAAGTACTGACGGAACCTCTTCGTATCCTGCAGATATCCCTCTTCCAGAAATCCATTTAAGAACATTTAAAGTTAGAATGCTTAGAATGGGAGAGGAATTTCCTTTAAATGGAAGGATTTCAAAGCCAACGGCGGCATACCGTTTTCCATTCTGTTCTAAGCCTAATACCGCAGGGCCAATATTTGTAGTGACAACCGCATTCGACCCAAGTTTCCCCTTGAGTGCATTTACCTCTGTAAAATTAAGAAGGGAGAGCTTGAGATACGAAGTTATGGGGTTTGTTTCATCCCAACTTGTAACTTCTACTCGTTCGTTATTTTCAGTTTCCTTTTTTATCAATTCAAAGAAAGGACCATCGCTCAATGGATTTACATAAAGAGCATTAGTATCGGGCAATTCTGATGTTGAAACATTATGGTAAATAACAAAATCACTTCCATTGATGACGAGATTTGGATCCTCTGGTTTAAAATTTTTAAATGAAAATGTTGAAATTCGATCTAAGCCCAGTTCTTTTGTGGTAAATTGTGAAACTAGTACGCCGCCTCCTCTACTAACTTTTGGTGCGATAAAGGCACGATCATCCTCAGATACCGAATTCCATGAGGCTCGCTCTGGAAAAAGTAATGTGATTGAGTAGCCAAGGGCTTCTGGGAGCGAAAACTCTGCTTGTCCGACTCCACCTCCAGCAATAGAGATAGCTCGCTTTGGTCCTGCAGATGTATTCATCTCACCGTTGATAATCTCTATTGAATCAACCTGAACATCCAAACTAGCAGTTTCCAGGCCAAATGCGGCGACGGCTATACCGATTTTGATTGTTTTTTCGTTTTCTAATTTATCGACGCGCACGCTAGAGATGGCAACATTAGGTAAAGGTTCTACTAAATCGGAACTACTTTTTACCAAGACTCTGGAGTTTGGTTTATCTTGTGTGGCTGGGGGCTTGTCAGAAATAACGATTACCTTGTCTACGGATGGATCACTGAGGAGACTTGTCACCGCTTGGTCTATTTCATCTTCTCCATAGGCAACTTCAATACTATCGATAAGATCCATCGCCCTGCCTGAATCGACAACATCATTACTAAGGCAGGATAAACTTGGTGATGTTTGGCAAACTTTTGCTCCTTCTCCAAAACTTAAGCTCCCTAGAAAAGTCTTTGCATCTCGTTTTGCAATATCAATGTGTCGTTCACCATTTTTATTCCTGGCAAACATGCTGAAGGAGTTATCTATAATTATACCGTACCTATTTTTGAAACCTTCTTGAAAAAGCCCTGCTGCTGCAAGTGACAGAGCTATGAGCAAAATTAATTCAATAAAAAACCGGAGTGGTGGCCAAAATTTTTGTCGAGTTCGTGGTGGAGCAGTAAGTTTCTTAAAGATGAGTAAGGTTGAAACCATTACCTCCTTCCCTCTTCCACCTTTTCTATATGCGTAAAGCAATCCTCCCAGCACTGCCGGGATTAGCAATAAATAAACTGGAGAAAGAATTCCGAAACCACCAATCATTACTAACTCCGCCTAAGTAGCCCAATGCTAGTTAGGTTATTAACTAAAAATGAGAGAAGATCTTCGTCCGTGCGCATGCGAGCAAATTGAATTTGCGCCCCATGCATAAACTCCTCGAATCTTCGATTGTGTTCATCAAGTAACTCAGAATAAGCAGCACGATTCTCTGGATCGAGCGAGACAGTTACAACTTCACCGGTCTCACTATCTTTAATGGTTGTACTTTTTAAACCATCGAATGGTTCGATATCATGGGGGCCTAATACCTGTATCGCAGTTATATCAAGATTCTTCGATCTCAATGGCTGAAACATAGCTTCAAGTGTTTCAATCTCCATCATGAAGTCTGAGATAACAATTGCCTTGCCGGGAAAGCGTATCCTAGCGGCTATGCGCTGCATCTCTTTGGGCATTAAAGGATCGCCGCCTGGCTTAGCTTCAATTGCGCGTTTTCCGAGGGTATGAACTGACTTTGCGCCAGCATAAGAGCTTATTTCTAATGCACCGGGAATTGTAAACAGTAATGAGTCCTGCTCCATTAGCGCCATGTAAGAAAGGGCTAGTCCCATATCTCTGGCTCTCTCCCATTTTTGATCTTCTGGAATGGCGACCATTGAGGCACTGCCATCCACTATTATCAAAACACTTAGATCTTCTTCTTCCTGAAACCTTTTTACAAAAAGCCTATCGCTACGCGCGAACACTCCCCAATCAATATGCCTAGGGTTATCGCCAAGTTCATACTTTCTGAAATCTGAGAACTCTATGCCGTGGCCCTTACGGAGAGACACGTGCCCCCCTTGCTTTGTACCCAAAAAGGCGCGGCGCGCCCTTACTCGAAGAATTTCAAGTTGCCTTAAGAAGCCCGGGGTAAAGGACTCCGGTAACATATCTCACTTTGCGTTAATAACTTCTTCGATTATTTCATCTGAATTAATCGAATCGGCTTCTGCCTGAAAATTTAGAATCAATCTGTGTCTTAGCGCTGTTGTTGCCACTGCTCTAATATCGTCAAAAGAAAGATTAATTCTTCCATCAAGAAGAGCACAGACTTTTGCTGCTAGCATTATGGCTTGAGCAGCTCTGGGGCCAGGACCAAATCGTACATATGTTTGAACAGTATCAGTAGCAAACTCCCCTCCTGGAGTAAGTGCAGAGATAATTCTAACAATCACTTCAAGAAGTGGATCAGCGACCTGAACTTCTCTAACCAATCGTTTCATTCTCTCAATGGTTTCTCTGGCGCGACTTGGTTCTATCACAGTCTTTGGCTCTGGTATTGAAGAGCCAGTAGTACGAGACAGGATCTCTTTTAAATTCGCTGGAGCTGGATGCGTGAGAAGCAATTTTACCATGAATCTGTCCAATTGAGCTTCAGGCAATGGATACGTACCTTCAAGTTCTACTGGATTCTGAGTAGCTAAAACAAAAAATGGGGCTTCAAGTTTATGAGTTTCGCCAAGAACAGTTATTTGACGCTCCTCCATAGCTTCAAGAAGCGCGCTTTGTGTTTTAGGAGTCGCTCTATTTATCTCATCAGCAAGCACTACGTTAGCGAATATCGGACCCTGCTTAAAAACAAAGGTGCGCTTTCCTGAATCATCTTCAGTCAATACTTGTGTACCAGTTACATCGGATGGCATTAAATCTGGAGTGAATTGAATTCTCTTAAAAGATAGTCCGAGAGTATCAGCTATCGCTCTTACTAATCTTGTCTTTCCAAGTCCTGGGGCACCTTCTAATAAAACGTGCCCGCCGGCAAAGATCGCCACCAACGACAACCGTACTATATCGCGGTTCCCAACTATAATCTTGCCGATCTCTTCTTCTATTCTGAAGAACGTATCGACAAATCCTTTTAACTCTCCTTCCAGCTCTGCCCGATTCATGAAGAATCTCTTAATAATATAATACTATTACCATACTCTCGTACCACATAGAGTCTCTGTCTGCCCAGGCTACTCATCGAAGCAGGTCCTTATATTCTAGCGGTATCTCCTGCTTTTCCCTGGATTCGTCCACTTCTGGACGAGCTAACTCGACGTCTTTTAAATCTGTTTTGTAATTAGCCTGATTCTTATTTAAACCGAGTTTTGCGTCGGCGCCTGTATGCTTAGCGTCTAGCTTCTCATCCTCTGCTCCAACCTTGAGATCTTCAAAGGTCTTCTTTCCACCAGTCTCGCCGTCCTTACCGCCTTCAAAATCTCCGTACCTCTTTGCATCATCACTTGGGATAGCTATGGGGGGAAGTTCTGCATTCTTCTCTCCCTTTCCTTGGTTACTGGAGCCTTGAGGATCTTGGGCTTTTTTACCGTCTTCTTTTGAAGGGGTTTTAGAATCACCAGACTCTGAACCAGGAATGTTTTTATCTTTCTCCTCACTTTTCCCTTTCTCTCCGTCAGCGCCACTCTCCTTTTCCTTGCCTGACTGGTCCCCCATCTTTGGTTGATCGTTAGCTCCCTCCTTCCCTTCCTGACCTCCCTTATCTTCTTTCTTCTCGGATTGATTCTGATCGCCTTTATCTTGACCTTGGCCTTGAGCAGATTTTGAACCCCCTTTCTTATCTCCAGGCTTCTCCCCTTGCTCACCTTGGCCATCCTTTCCGCCCTTATCTTTCTCCTGGTTCTCTTTTCCTTCTTGTTTATTTTCCTCCTGACCTTTTCCTTCCTCTTTGCCTTCACCTTGTTGTTGACCTTCTTTCTTTTCAGCTTCGGCTTGTTTTTGTTGCAACTCAGCTACGGCACTTTGTGCCTTGCCGAGTCCGGACTGAGTACCCTTTTCACCTTTACTCTCACCACTGCCTTTTCCACCTTCTTTTTGTTGCTCTTTGCCCGGCTCTTTTCCTTCCTTTCCACTCGTTCCGTCTTTTCCTTTACCTTCTTCCCCGCCAGCTCCACCTGACTGATTACCACCCTTCTCTTTCCCTTCACCTTTTTGGTTTTTATCTTCCTGTTGTCCATTAGATCCGGACTGTTGGGACTGATCCCCTTGGCTCTTTTCCTGATTTTGGCCCCCTTCTTTAGCACCAGTAGAGCTTTGAACATCAGTGGATTGCTCTTTTGATTCTTCTTTCTGTG
This sequence comes from uncultured Bdellovibrionales bacterium, assembly GCA_964650155.1. Classification (GTDB taxonomy): domain Bacteria; phylum Bdellovibrionota_C; class UBA2361; order UBA2361; family J135; genus JAWXBT01. Next base: position 9,658 of record CAZYRE010000033.1, on the reverse strand, counting down.
CGGAATCTTGCTTGGAATTTTCTTCCTTCTTTTCTTCCCCTTTCCTTTCTTCCTTCTTCTGTTCCTTCTGCTCTTTCTCCTGTTGGTTCGTCTTCTCATCTTTTGCGGCTGAATTTTCTTTCTTATCAGAGCTAGCTTCGTTATCTGCAACTTTATCGTTAGCAGCGGCTTCTGCTAAAGCTTCCTCAATCTCCGCAGCAGAATTTTCTAAAGCTACCTTCACTTCTTCAGATGTAAGCTCATTATTAGCAAGAGTATTGGCTAATAGTTTTAAATTATCAGCGACCTCTTTTGGCAAAGAGGCCTCAGCAGCTAACTCTTCTATTATCGCAGCTTCCTTTACTGCATTAGGAGATAATTCAACGATAACTCTCTGAACTAAGATGACACAGATCCCAAAAAGAAAAGTAGTAAATACGATTAATAACTTTTCATTCTTAGTAAGTCTGATCGGGAAAACCTCCGCAGGAGATCCTGTCGTAATTATCTTCTGTAGTTGTTGATCTATAATTCCAATGTGACTCTCTTTCCCTTTTTGCCCAGTGATTTCCAATCGGGTAAGGAGTCGCTCCCGCGCATCGTAGTGCTTATCAATTATTCCAACTGTTTCTTTAACCTGAGGCCAATCGAAAAATCCTCTTCTAGCCAATATTACACAGCTTAAAATCAAACCAATTGCTGCGAATATCCCTCCAAAAAGAGGAGAGATAAAGCAAAAACCCAGACCTATAGAAATTAAAACTCCGCAAACAAAACAGAGGTAGATGGCTAACCTCAGTAGCATCGCCAACACTCGGCGTTGTTGGACGGCAACAATGAGCTTCTCTAAGTCGATCACGAATATTATTGCGCCACTGGAGCTGGAGGTTCTACCGGTGCAGGCATCTCCTCAACAACTGGTTCCTCACTCCCTTTACGCGCTTCCTCCTGAATCTCTCTAGCTCTGCGGTAGAACTCTACGGCTCTCTCGTGTTCTTTCTGTGTTGATGAGAAAATATGTCCGCCATCACCATCGGCTACAAAATACATGTAAGTAGTATCAGCCGGATAAAGCGCGGCTTTAATTGCACTCTCCCCTGGATTACAAATTGGTCCGGGAGGTAATCCTCTGTATTTATAAGTATTATAGGGGGAATCAATCTCTAAATGCTTTCTTAAGATCGGACCTGTAAACCCAGGCAATCCGTAAACGGCTGTAGGATCTGATTGAAGCATCCAATCTGCGGCAAGTCGGTTATGAAATACAGAAGAGATAGAAGGTTGCTCTTCAGCATTACCGGATTCTTTCTCTATTACGGAGGCCAAAGTCAAAACCTGATGTCGATTCCAACCAAGACTCGCGGCTCTCTCTTCGTATTCAGGTTTCCAGCGCTTTTCACCTTCTTTTAGCATCGTCCAGATAATTTCATCTGCCGTGATTGGTCTTGAAAATAGATATGTATCTGGAAAGAGATATCCTTCAAACCCCTTACTAACTAAACCTGCCCGACTAATTAGTGATGGATCAACTAATGCTTCGACCATCTGCTTTCTCGCTAATAATCCAGCTTTCTCAACTATATCAGCTAAATCAGCAACTACTTGCCCTTCCTTCAGAACAACTTTCCGCTTAAAAACTTTTCCTTCTAGTAAAGTAGTTAAGATCTGCTCAGGAGTCATCGATTTTGAAAGCTCATACTCTCCGGCTCCGATAACATTGTTCCCTTTGATACGAGAGATGATATCCAAAGACCACCACCTCTTCACCAGCCCCTTCTCTTCAAGTAATTTGGCGGCTTGTCGGAACGATGTACCAGGTGCTAACTCAAAAAGTTCAGTCTCAGTAACAGTAGGATCGACCGGAGAAAGTATCAGGTCTTTTAGAAAGACATATGACACTAGTGCAATAATAACTATTGGACTTAAGAATACTGTTATCTTTCCTAATGTCCGAAAAAATTTAAACGCTTTTCCTGGCATGCTATTTCTTTATTAAACGAAGATAATCTTCCACAATAATGACTGCGGCGTAAGCATCGAGCAACTCCCTGTCTGTCTTAGGATCAAACTTCCCTTTTAGCTCTATAATCCTCTCCTTGGCCGCTTCTGAGGTTAAATGTTCATCGATAAATTCAATAGGCACAGAGATCCTACGCTCTAGCCTCCGGCAAAACCGCTCAACATCTTCACATTGCTCTGTCCTTTCTCCCTTTTCGTTTAACGGTAAGCCAGCGACAAAAAGTTCGATATCTCTATCTTCGGCCAGTTTAAGAATAGCCTGCTCAGCTACTCCTTTAGCTCGAAACTCTGTTAAAAGTGGAGAAACAATGGTTCGGTTACTGTCTGTGACAGCTAGTCCAACTCGTACACGTCCTACATCAATACCTAAAATTGCACCCATTCTGTAACTTATAACATTTCTAGAGGAGTTCCTGTAGTTACTCTGAATTCAGGCTTCTTCCTACTTGTTCCTTGATGAGAGAGTCGTTACACTTTTCCGTCTTATGCGGTCGACCCTTAAAACAGCTATCTTTGGATTACTATTTGCCTCCGTAGTAGTACAGGGAACTTTATGGATAGCTGCAAAGCACCTCGATAACGATCCAGGCGAACCCTTTGATACAGAACAGATCTCAAAATCAATAGCTGAATCAGCTGAAGCCCAAAGCTTAACCGTCCCTGATTTCTCAAGCGCCCTTCCAGTTGCTGCCCTTGCTTCAGAAAATGTTGTTAATTCCGCTCTGGATTCACCGATTGTGACAGATCTAGCCATGTCTGAGTACGTGGTTAAAAAGGGGGACACCCTAAGTTCTATTTGGCAGAAGATTGGCGGCCCGATTGGCGGATGCGAGCAGATAGTAAAGGCGATGACGTCTGCTGGCCTAACAGCAAGAAGCCTACGAGCTGGCGAGGTCCTGAGATATTTGAAGGATCATTTAGGCGAGATAGTAGAGATTCATAAAACTCTAGTCCCTCCAAACTCTTTAATCATCAAAGGGGACTCAAAGAGTGGATACACCTCATTAGTCAACGAACCGAGAATTATCACCAAGGAGCGCCCGATAACTGGAAAGATAGAGAGATCATTTTCAGAAGCCGCACTAGCCTTGGATGTCCCGTATGAAGTCATCGATAACTACGTGGATCTGTTCAGTGGTCGAGTCGAATTCCGAAGAGATCTTCAACCTGGTGATAGTTTCACCATCATTTATCAGGAAAAACGTATTGAAAATGGCGATCTAATTGGCCCAGGAGATATTCTTTCCGCTTCTCTTAACACTTCTGGAGAGATGATGGCTGCGGTCCGATATGAAGGCCCAGATGGACAGATTAGATTCTTTGATGAAGATGGCGAATCTCTAGCGAAGACTTTTCTTAGATATCCTCTTACTTTCTCCCGGATCTCTTCTGTATTTTCAACTTCTCGTTTTCACCCAGTGCTTAAACACCGTCGGCCACACAACGGTGTAGATTTTGCTGCTCCAACTGGAACACCTGTCCGTGCAGTTGCAGACGGCGTTATCCTATTGTCTGGCTGGAGTGGCGGCGGAGGCAAAACAATTAAGATTCAACATGGTCCAAGATATGCAACTGCATATCTTCACCTCTCCCAGATAATGCCAAACATTAAACGTGGAGTCCGGGTTAAACGTGGCCAACTCATCGGCAAGGTGGGTCAGACAGGTCTCGCCACCGGTCCACATCTACACTTTAGTTTCTACGATCGTGGTCGGTATGTAGACCCACTTTCTATTAAACTTCCTAGAATGGATGAGGGCCCAGCAGCAAAAATCCCTCAAAATATCCTAGAAGAGTCCATTGCAAATCTGATTAAGCTAAACGCAGAGCCTACAACTCTATAACTATTTGATTTTACAGGATATCTAATTTGATATTCTTAAAGCTTTCAGGGACTTAGATTCATCATATATATGCAAGAATCTACCTGGAAGCTGTTTTACCAGCGTTAGGAAGTCATCAAACTCGATCCTTATCCGTATGCGGGGTAAGGTACGGATGTTGGCTTAATTGTAAGGTAAATGTTCTTCATGAATCTCTCAGAATTAAGAAAATCATTTCTTGAATATTTTAGATCTAAGGGTCATGAGGTGGTGGCTAGCTCTAGTCTTGTCCCCCAAAACGATCCAACTCTGCTTTTTTCGAACGCTGGCATGAACCAGTTTAAAGATCTCTTTTTAGGAGCAGAGAAGAGAAGTTATAAGCGCGCTACCACTGCACAAAAATGTTTAAGAATTTCTGGCAAGCACAACGACCTAGAGAATGTTGGGGTCACTGCACGGCATCACACATTTTTTGAAATGCTTGGTAATTTCTCTTTTGGCGATTACTTCAAAGAAGACGCAATTACTTACGCCTGGGAATTTGCTACAAAAGTTTTAAAATTAGATACGAATAAGATCTGGATAACCATCTTTGAAACAGATGATGAAGCCGCCGATTTATGGGTTAAATGCGCAAATGTACCTAGAAATAGAATCGTCAGACTAGGAGAGAAAGAGAACTTCTGGGCCATGGGTGATACCGGCCCATGTGGTCCATGCACTGAGATGCATTACTACGTAGGGCATAATCCAGAAGAGCAGAGCGAAGAGGATTTCCGAAAGGATGATGGCCGATACATGGAATTTTGGAACCTCGTATTCATGCAATACGAGCGGGACAAGAGTGGCAAACTCACGCCACTTCCAAAACCATGCGTTGATACAGGCATGGGGCTCGAAAGAATCACGGCTATCGTGAATGGCTTTAAAGCCAACTATGATATTGATGTTTTTAGATCCATCATTGGAGTAGCAGAGAAACTTTCTGGCTTTAAGTATGATGGCAGATCGTATGTTGAACGGGATCTAAAGACAGATAAGGACTATGCTCGCGATGTCGCCATGCGCGTTATCGCAGATCATTCGAGATCCTCTACCTTTCTTATTGCCGACGGAGTTTCTCCTGGAAATGACGGCCGTGGTTATGTTTTAAGGCGATTAATTAGAAGAGCTGCGCGTCATGCTCGTGTTCTTGATTTAAAAGAGCCATTTTTATTTAAGGTGGCAGACCACGTTATTTCACTGATGGGAGATCAGTATCCTGAACTTCGGGAGCGAAGAGATGTGATCTTGAAGCTCATCGAAACTGAAGAGAAGAAATTCCTTGAGACCCTGGATTCTGGACTCGAAGTTCTTGAATCAACCAGACAAAAGCTAAATCCAGGAGAATCTTTTCCTGGAGATAAAGCTTTCCTACTTCATGATACTTATGGATTTCCATTAGATTTAACCGAGGATGCGTTAAAAGCTTACGGCATAAAAGTTGATATTAAGCGCTTCGAAAAGGAGATGGAGACTCAGCGAGAACGCTCCAGACAAGATAGGGCCGACAAAGGGATCACATTTACTTCTGTAAAAATTGAGGCATCTCCAACTGAATTCCGTGGATACTCAGAGCTAGAGACTGAAGCAACTTTGGTTCAGGTAATTCCGAGTGAGGACGATCCCACAGCTGTTTCCTTAATATTCGATGCTACACCTTTCTATGCTGAATCAGGCGGACAGGTCGGAGATACGGGCTTGATTGAAATTGATAGCTGCAAATTACAAGTGCTTGATACTCAGAAAGTTCAGCAGTCTTATATCGTACATCACTGCCAAGTAAGTGAAGGGAAGTTCAATCCTAAATTAAAGGGTAAAAAGGCTAATCTTGTTGTTGATGCCCCACGTCGCACAAAGATTAGAGCAAATCACTCAGCTACACACTTAGTACACGCAGCTCTTAGGGACATTCTTGGAAAACATGTAAAGCAAGCAGGTTCAAGAGTGGATGAACACTCTCTCCGCTTTGACTTTTCACACTTTGAGCCAATTACTGAATCACAAGTTTTTGAGATTCAGGATTATATAAATTCTGAAGTTCGCTCTAACCATGAAGTCATGACTAAAGTCATGCCGATTGAGGAAGCCAAAAAGACTGGGGCCATGGCACTATTCGGTGAAAAGTATGGCGATAAAGTTAGAGTCGTTGGAATTGGACCAAACAGTTTAGAGTTCTGTGGTGGGACACACGTGGGGAGATCCGGAGATATTGGATATATCCTAGTCAAACAGGAGACCGGAGTATCTGCTGGAGTACGACGTATCGAATGCCTTGCTGGCTTCGGTGCCCATTTGCAAATTCAAGCTGACTATAAAGAACGGTACCGGATCGCTGATATTCTAAAGAGTGACACAGAAGGATTAGCTGACAAGATCGAGCGACAACAGAATAGAATTAAGTCTCTCGAGAGAGAGCTCCGTGATTCTCAGTCTAAACTAGCCTCCTCAAAGAGTGGTTCACTTGTTGATACTGCCCGAACAAGCCCAAGTGGAGTTAAAGTCATTGTGGACTTAGTAGAAGGAGCAGATGCTCAAGCACTCCGCACAATGGTTGATGATTTAAGAAATCGTTTAAAATCTGGTGTTGTTGTCTTAGGTAGTAAGCTTGGTGAATCAATCATCATGGTTGCTGGAGTGACTCCAGATCTTACATCTAAATTAAACGCCGGAGCATTAGTTAAGGAAGCCGCCAAGATAAGTGGTGCCAGGGGTGGCGGCAAAGCAGATTTTGCACAAGCTGGGGGTGGCGATCCGTCAAAACTACCAGCTGCACTCGAAAGGTTGTATTCACTAGTTGATTAATTAAAGGAGAGCATGGATTCAGCTCAGAAACGGTTCAAGGTAAAAGGCGCAGCCCCAAAGGCAGAAAATAAAGAGATAATTGTCGACGTTACCGACTCTGCTGTCATGCAGATGTTGTACGGCGAAAGGGATGCAAACTTGCAAACCATCTCACAAGATCTAGAAGTCCTAATCCAACGGGCTCCGCAGGGACTCATTATCTCTGGTCATGATTTTGAGGTTGAGTTAGCAGCAGACCTCATTACTCAATTAAGAGACCTAGTTAAAAGTGGAGAGGAGATCTTCCAAGGAGACGTAGAGAGAGCAATTAAAATGCTCGCCGAAAATCGTCATGCCAGACTAAGCGATCTATTCCGTGAGCAGGTTCGTGTAAATGGCAAACGACGTAGTATCGTTCCGAAAACATTTATCCAGAAAAAATACGTAGAGGCGATTCAGGAACACGATGTAGTATTCGGAGTTGGTCCTGCTGGTACTGGTAAAACATATTTGGCTATGGCTATGGCCGTGGCTGAACTTTCAAAGAAAAATATTAAGCGACTAGTGCTTTGCCGTCCTGCTGTCGAAGCTGGTGAGAAACTTGGTTTCTTACCAGGTGATATGGCTGAAAAGGTTAATCCTTATCTTCGTCCGCTCTACGATGCCCTTCATGACATGGTAGAATTTGAACGAGCTGAAGAGATGATTACCAAAGGCGTAGTTGAGGTTGCACCTTTGGCGTTCATGAGAGGACGAACTTTATCAAATGCTTTTGTGATTCTTGATGAAGCCCAGAATACAACTCCTGAACAGATGAAGATGTTTCTTACTCGTTTAGGACCCGGATCTAAATGTGTTGTCACGGGCGACGTGACTCAGATCGATCTTCCTAGAGGAGTAAAGTCAGGAATGATTGAGGCTTTAAATATTCTTAAGAGTGTAAACGGTGTATCGATCGTAAACTTTACTAATGCAGACATCATTAGGCATCCATTAGTTGCTCGTATCCTCGATGCCTATGATAGGAAAAAGGAGGACTAAAAGGTGCAACTCCGTTCCATACTGCCTGAAAACGAAAGCAGTATTCACAAACCGCTCTACAGCTTTGCCCTTTCGGTAATCGGAGCGGTTTCTTCCGAATTGATTTTGAGCGGATTCCTTGATGAAGGGATGATGGTTTCTTCATTTGGACGAGTTTGCGTTATCGCAATCGCCCTTTTTGTTGTTCATAGATTCGCCTTAGAGAGTCTCTATTCATACCGGCCCAAATTAAAAGATCTTCTGACTTTGACATTTGTTCTTGTTGGAACAGTTGCAATGGTTGCCCTTGGGCGACTTGTTTGTCTGAGCATGCTTGGATACGCAAAGACTTTAAATCTAACTGGCTTTTTATCCGTAGTAAGTAAACTTGAACCGGAAGCTCTTTTCTACGCAATTCCGTTCTCCGCTGGTGGAATTCTTGTTCAGGCAGTGATGGGTATTGAATTTGCCCTTGTGTTTGGTGTGGGCTTGGCCCTCATAGTTGGAGTGTATTTCCCTGCTGATATTATTCTTCCTGCTTTTGTTATCGCTACCACCTTTATCGGCAGCCTAGGTATGATTAAGGTGCGCTCAAGACAAGCCTACATTAAAGCTGGTGTGAACGTTGGAATCGTAACAGCACTCTTTGCGTTGGCACGTTTAGCCGTCAGAGCTGATTCAGATCTCACAGATATGTTAGTGGGTCTTGGAACTGCCGCGCTGGGCGGGATGCTCTGCACCTTTGTAGTTGCTGGAGTTGCTCCAGTAATTGAGTATATCGGTGGATATGTTACAGACATCTCACTTTTAGAAATCGCAACACTCGACCATCCACTCCTAAAGCAACTTAGTATTCAAGCCCCAGGCACTTGGAACCACTCCATGGTTATGGGAATGATGGTGGAATCGGCAGCTCAGTCCATCAATGCAAATCCAGTATTAGGTCGGGTAGCTTGTTACTATCACGACATTGGAAAAACAAAGAATCCACTTTATTTTGTTGAAAATCAGACTCGTGGGGAGAATCGTCACGATAAATTAAGTCCTTCAATGTCAGCTCTAATTATTAAATCCCACGTAAAAGACGGGATCAAAATGGCTGTTGAGCACGGTCTCCCCCAAGGAATCATTGATATGATCCCACAACACCACGGCACAGCTTTAATTGAGTACTTCTACGATAAAGCAAGCAAAGAAGCTGAAGAAGCCGGACTTGGCGAGATAGTAGACGAAAATAGTTACCGTTATCCTGGACCAAAACCACAAACAAAAGAAGCCGGTATCATAATGCTTGCTGACGGCATTGAAGCTGCGTGCCGCACGATCTCCGATCCAACGATGGATCGCATCCAAGGTTTAGTTCAAAAGATGATTAACAAAGTTTTCTCAAGTGGCGAACTTGATGAGTGCGAACTCACTCTTCGCGAACTTCACGAGATTGCAAAATGCTTCACCCGCGTATTGACTGGCATCTATCATCAACGAATTGCTTACTCGGAGCCTGCGGAGAAATCTAACGAGGAGATTCCTCCATCTAAGGAGGTTAAGGATAAGGCAGAGTCCCCGCCGAACTCTCCTGACACTTCAAAAGTGGAGGATTCCAAGGAGTCATCTGAAGACCTAAAACGATTAGGCATATAAATGAAATCTAATCATTCAAAGCCACCACGGCAGCGATGGAAGGTTAATATCTCCATTGAAACTAAACACCCTAAAATCAACACCAACGTGTTAGAAAAAGTCACAAAAGCAATTCTTAAATCTATCAATACTCGGAAACTTAAACTTGCCACCACTTGCGAAATCGGCGTCATCATCACTACCGATGCATCAATAAGAAAACTAAATCGAACATATCGCGGCAAAGACAAACACACCGATGTACTTTCTTTCTCAATGATCGAGGGCCCCGACTCCCTCCATCCCGCCCCAATCCTCGGTGATGTCGTAATCTCCCTCCCCACCGCCATCCGCCAAGCCAAAGAATACGACGT
>CAZYRE010000032.1:5980-20372 GCA_964650155.1 uncultured Bdellovibrionales bacterium | reverse complement strand
AAAACTTTGAACTTTTACAAACTCCCCAGGCTGAAAAAGATCCAACGATTTAAATGAAAGTATCAATGTAGAATTGGCATCTGAAGTTTTATGCAGATTGTACTTATAGACAGTAACTCTAATTCTACTCGAGGAATTAGGGTTATTTGATGCAGATTTTGTAGTAATCTTGCGTTCACTTCCTGCCGGTTGAGCATATCCGGTAATAATTAAATTTTCTTCTAGATTGGCAGCTTCTGTAGTTTGACTTGTTATTTCTTCCTGAAGGGCAACGCTTGGATGCAATGACAACATTTAGCAACTCCAAATCGAGAAAATTGATAGTCAGTCGGCAGTATTAGCATTTAAGCTGATTAATCAACCAAAATATGCAATTATTATCGAATCAAGCGTTATTATGGATAAAACTATGGATTCGCAAAGACTAAATTTAGTACCCGAGTTGTCACAAGTAGCAAAGAAGGTATTGGCTTACTACGAACTACACTCACGCGATTCATATACCGAGATCGCTCAAGCGGTAAAAGTCTCTGAACAACTTGTAAAATATCATATTCACCGTGCCAAAGAAGAAGGGTTGATAATGCAGTCCACTGCTGTTCTCGATCCAGCAGTACTTGGATATCCAATGTATATAATATTTCTTAGATTCCTTGGAGTATCGACTACAGAAGAACAACGCTGGCTAGAAAAATGTACAAAGGTTCCTGGAGTTATGGTGGTGGGCTTGAGCTTTGCCAGATGGAACGGAGTAGTTGCAGTGTGGGCAAAAAATCCTGATGAATTAGAAAATAGACTTGCCGACATTACTAAAACAATCGGAGGGAAAATTGCCGAGATGCAAGTTACTACAAGACTCCATTGCCATTACGGCTCAACTTCAATTCTTTCAGATAAGTATCCAACAGTATTTCATTCAAGTGAAAACCTCGATGAACACTTAAAAATAGATGCTAAGGATCTGGTGATTTTGAAGGCCCTATCCATTGATGCAAGATTGAGCGCTGCTAAAATTGGGCTGGAAGCAGAGCTATCACCTACTGCGGTTCAGTCACGCATAAAAAAACTTGAAGAGAATAAAATCATCATAGGCTATCGCGCGCTCTTTGATTACTCACGATTCGGGTTCACTCAATTTAGAGTCCTACTCCGCCTTGCTGAGCCCACACCTTCTATCTTTAAAAAGATTATGAAGGAGCTATTTGATACCGGTCGAGTGATTATAGTGTCCCGTCACTTGGGCTTTTCAGACGTGGATGTACGGTGCTATGCCCGATCGCTCAATGAACTCTCGGCTATGATTGCAGAGCTAAGAGACAAGTTCGTAGATGACATAGTCCAAGTAGAAGTAGTGCCCCTACTCCTTTGGCGGTTCGTCAGTCACTTGCCAATTATGCAATCAGATTAATCTTCCCTTTTAGAGAGATCTGGAATTCTTAAGCACATGGAGTTAGATACTTTTAAATATCCCTCTTTGCTGCCAGTAGCTTTCTGAGCTTTTGATGCGATTGATGAACCAGTGGCTCCATCACCACAGCCATGCCCACCGTAAAAACGTGCGGCATAACTTGATTCTCCTTTGGCATAAAGCCCCAATTCATGGAGTTTATTACCGTGCTTATCGTACACACTTAAACAAGAAAATGAGGATGGTGATTTACCTGCCAAGTAAATAAAACTCGTGCTGTACTTACGTGGATCGGATGAAGGAATATGATCAGATGCCTCAACCTTCCAGATCTCTCCACTGCTAAATCCTCTAGTGTTTGGACACACGCCATTTAGTCCAGAGATCTCAGGAAACTTGAACGAGGAAGCAGAGGCTTGTTTAATCTTTTTAAATATTTTCCCCGAGATCTTATAACTTGCCACCTTCTGTCCTAAACCATTCCAAGCAAGCACCCGGTATTTGTTCCCGTCTTCACGAACAGAAACTATCTCGCTGATAGAATCATTGTTTAAATCTACAGCGTACATTCCTAAATAATTTGTTACTTTCCGTGAAAATTTAGCCTTACTCGCAGTAGCAAAGGATGTAGAAATCGTCATCTTACCGCCAGTTTTAGGAATATCGAATGAGATAGTGTCGACTTGGTTATCGCCGTCAAAGTCGGCATTTAGCTTAAAGGTTGCACCGAAGGCAGATGTCCCCAAGATCATGGACAAAGACACTAATCCAAAAAGCATTCCTTTCTTAAACATCCGTTGTCCTCCTGACAATTTTCTTATTTATGGTGCAACACTGAAAAACCAGCGTTAATGAATAAAAACTACACAATCACTTCTCAGAGCGAAAGAAGGGAAACTCTTATGTGGCTTGTTACAAAATAGTGACAATGTCACTCGATCTCGATCCGCCGACCACTTGATTTAATCACTCCGTCTGGTCCGATTAAGAATGCCTTCGGTATTGCTGGTGAACCAAAGCGTACATAGGTCTCATCAAAGCCTGCGTTACCAGAGTATGAATGAAGCATATTTTCGTAGTGCCGTACTCGAATTCTCTCATCGAATGCTTCTCTATCATCATCGATACTTACTGCTAGAAAAACTATATCACTTCGATCTTTATACTTGGCAGCCTTCTCAGCAAAATCATCCATGGCGTATTTTGAAAAGTTACACCACGAAGCCCAAAACATAAGCGCCACAGTCTTGCCTTTAAAGCTACTCAGCAAGGTGTCTTTGCCGTTAGCCATATACACTCGTGAGAACGGAGCTGGCTCCCCTGGCTTTAGTCCACCTGAAGAAGAACAGCCGGACACAAACAAAATAGAAGCAACAAGGAATATGGAGAGAACTTTCTTAATCATGGATGTACCATGCCACTAGGATTCAGAACCCTCAAGCATATAAATTTGCTCTAACAATTTTCAACTACAATACTGATGCTGCAACAGGTGCCTACGAGTTATATCAATCCCTCACTCAGAATATTTTCAAACCTTTTGGTGACCTTAAGACTCTCCTGCCAGTAGTACTTGATTCATTAGATTTAGACTATGTAGTATACCGCTCGGTCGTCACTCTCCGGTTGGATAATCAGGGGAATGGATTTAAAAGACGGGGGGATTATGCGTAGACTCTTATCTATAGTAGCGTTGTGGACTGCACTTGCAGCTTCATTGTCTCAAGCTCAAGATCTTTCTCAAAGGGATCATACAACCACTGGTGCAGGCACTTTCTATTTGGAACTCAAGCCAAGAGAAAAATGTGTCACTCCCAGGACTAAAGCCTTAGTTCAGCAATCAACCTCTTCATTTTATCAATCACTTGTTTCTTCTTCCTCATTCTCATTCACCGCTCAACCGACAGGTCCGTTTACACAAGCAGGCCCGCCGACACTTGTTCCTCCTCGTTATCCATTCTACCCACAAGGAGGAACCCTGTATAACGATCTTACCACCGGGAACTTTGTAGATCTTAATCCTAGTTCTGGGGTAGTTGGCAATTACCTCTGCGCAACCTATGGCAACGATGGTCATCAAGGTATTGATACAGGCGGTTTAACTTGGGAAGAGATGGCCATTGGCCAACCTGTATACGCAGCCCTTGATGGAACTGTTGTCAGTGTACGGGATGGAGATCCAGATATGAATACATCCTGTCAGCCAGGAGGTAATTGGGTAATTATCAATCACGGCGGTGGCAGAGAAGCATGGTATTTCCACTTAAAACAAAACTCCGTAGCAGTCACTCTTGGACAAAATGTGAAATCAGGACAACAGATAGGTCTTGTAGGATCCAGTGGTTGCTCTTTTGGCCCACATCTCCATTTCCAATCGATGCAGAATGGCCAAGTATATGAACCTTTTAGTGGTCCATGTAGGGCGGGCTCAAGCGGCTGGGAGGACCAAACCGATCCTCCACCTTCAGGTGCATTTGTAAGAGACATGGGTATTACCGTTCAGGATATTGGCGCTAGTCCTCCACTGCCTTACCGAGCACCAGTTGATAATCAAATCCTTACCTCCGCTGGTGGAAACATCTATTACTGGATTCAGTTTGGAAATCTTCCTGCCAACTCAACTTGGGAAGAAAAATATGTCCGTCCTAATGGGACAACAGAATATCAGCTTGGACCATTCCCTTTTGGGAATCCAACTAATTATCAATTCTCTCAATATTGGTTCAACCGATTTATTGGAGGAATGGCGAACACTACAGGCACATGGAGAATTCAATTCAAAGTTAACGGTGTCTTATTAGTTAATGCCCCAGTAGAGGTAGTAACTACGGTCTCACCTTCTTTTAATCGACCTCCTTCAAACATCACCGCAAGCTTTGATCCAGTAGTGCCCCAAGCTAATCATGCTATTTTTGCCAGAGTAACACCTCCTCCAGTTGGAGTGGGATATCGTGACCTTGATTGGAATATTGTAAGGTATCGGTATGAGTGGAAAGTAAATGGTGTTACTGTTCGCAATCTCGTATCTGCAGGAATGGCCGATGCGTTGGCCGCCAATCATTTAGTGTCTGGAACTACAGTCTCTGTTACGATCACAGCAGGAGATGGGTTTGGCGGTAGTCTAGGAGCAACTGCCGCTCCTGTTACGTTGTCAGCAGTAGTGCCGTAAACTTGCACCACAAAGTTCCCCTACTTTGAAGCATGAAAAAGAATTTTTCTGTCTGAGATGAACCTCCCCTATTCGAGGTTCATCCCCCATTATTCAAACATAACAAAATACACACAATTCGTATTTGGAAAGTAACTCCATCTAGTCAAAAGTGTAGAGGCGTGTTAGCTAGACATTTATGAAAACAAAGACTCTCACCTTCCCTATCTTTATTAAATTTGTAATTGGCACTGTCTTTTTGTTTGGTTGTGGCAATTCTGGCGATAGCTCGCCGATTACGTCTCAAGAACAAATATACGGAACCTGGTTTGAGAAGAGTAAGACCGCGATTCGAAGTGATGAGCAGAGTCTCGATGTGTTAAATGAGTACGTATTCAGTCAGGACTCAGCGACAGGCGATATCCAAGTAACTTCTAAACACTTTCCTCATACTTGGGGAACTCTTAAGTTTTCAGATGGATATCTAAGAGGAGTTTCGGTCTCATCTCATATGACTTCACAGGGATGTCTAATTGAGCAAGAAGGCACACACGAAATATTCTTTGATACAGATTACACTGCGACTCTTGAAACACGGATAAAGAGCTCTCTCTCGGGAGATAGCTGCAGTACTGTTTTCAATGAAGAAAAGGTTGTTACCTCTGTATTACAGAAAGAGTTGGCGTTTCCCATCCCCGACTCAGAAGCTACTGACACATCAAATCCACTTACGATAACTAAAGCTTATGTAAATGGCTGCACAAAGGGACCAGGATATTATTTTGATGAAGGCCCAAATTCTAATACTTGCTGGAGCAATTGCGACTGTGACGGCGAGCGGTATTGCGTATTTGCTTATCTCGGCCTTGTCGGGGTGTGTCAAGGAAACTCAAACCACGATGGTGGTAGCAACGCCAGTCCACCACAGTCTCAACCAGGTGTCCCGAGTGGCCTAATTTGCCTCAACGACTTTATTCGGAGTGGGGACTCCAGAGCATCATCGATTAATTGCACCTCAATGGGAGCAGTTGAGAAATGCTGCGGGTCTAGCTACATCGCCACCGTAGGTTGCGGTAGCGGCTTGGCCGAGGATTGCCAATGTTGGAATTGCGGTGCTAGGTAGGCCCTAACTGCATCTCTGCAAAATTTTTCCATCCCTCAACAAGTGAAGAGGTAGTATACAAACGTCTTGGTTTAGGATGACTTCTAAATACATCCGCACGATATCGATCGCCAACCGTATTTTTTACATAGACTTCATATCTTGCCATAAAAGATACTGCCTCCTTAAAGATGGCAGCTGCTCTTTCATAATCACAACTATCAGTAGGCATTCCCAGTCTAGGAAGATCCCCGGCTCGCCATAAGTTGTTTAAATTTAAAATCTCCTTGCTCCAGCGAGGTTCCCATTTATGTCGATACAAAGTTAAGGTTCCAAATTCAGGAATAGTAAATAAAGCTGCAAAACCCCAAAGATGAACGGAGAGAGAATCCTGATTAAAATAGTAGTGTGTCGAACCGCAACCACACCCTTCTGGTCGTATCTTCGTAAATCCAAACTCAGTTAATAGATTGCCCTCTGGCCTTCTTATATCTGCCCCCCAACACCACATCTGTGACTCAAATAGAGCCAACATTAATCTCCGACTCTTTCGGGTAAACTTAAACACGGTGGGTTCTTTACTGTGAATTTGAATATCAAGCATGAATTCCTTCCTGAGAGCCAGGCTCCACAGATAACTCTTCTAGCTGCCACCTCGGAAAAGGATCAGGGAAAAGTCGCCAGGTATCTTCGCCAGCGGCTAGCTCTTCATCAGTCAGAAGACATTTATCAAATTGAGCTATCAATGCCTCCTTATCCATATCAACACCTATGAGAACGATCTCTTGACGCTTATCACCGATCTCACTATCCCAAGTGGAAGCAAAATCTGGACTATCTGTTGCACCTTCAGGCCACTGATCTTTTGGAACAGAAGCTAACCAATATCCTGCCGGCTCTGTTCTACAAGAGCCCCCAGCTTGTGACCAAAGACCTACCAACTCAGGTCGGGAAGCAAGCCAGAAAAATCCTTTGGAGCGAACTACTCCAGGCCATTCTGAAGCAACTAGATCGGCAAACCGCTTGGGGTGAAATGGTCGTCTGGCCCGATAAACAAAGCTAGAGATCCCGTACTCCTCCGTTTCTGGAGTGTGTTGACCAGAGAGCTCCTTAGCCCAGCCAGGGGAAGAAGCCGCCTGTTCAAAGTTAAATTTTCCAGTGTTTAGGACCTCATTAAGTGGAATTTTTCCAAAGCGAGTCTCAACGATCTTTGCTCCAGGATTAAGTTTGATCAGAAGGTCCTTTACCCGACCTAATTCATGATCATCTATAAGATCAAGTTTATTAAGAATAATTACATCAGCAAATTCAACCTGATCTATTAGTAAATCAACAATGGTTCGATCGTCCTCATCATTTACTGCTAATTTTAGATCGTGAAGATTCTCCTGTGATTCGATATTTCGAAGAAAATTAAAAGCATCAACCACTGTAACCATCGTATCGAGTCTTGTAATCTGACTTAGACTATTACCTTTCTCGTCCTCGTAAACAAAGGTAGTAGCAACAGGGAGTGGCTCGCCGATACCTGTTGATTCAATTACCAAGTAGTCAAACCGATTTTCACTAGCGAGCTCTTTAATCTGCACCATTAAATCCTCACGCAATGTGCAACAGATACACCCGATAGACATCTCAACTAGCTTCTCTGTTGTGCGATCAAGTCTTGCCTCCCCTTTGGCAACAATTGCGGCATCAATATTAACCTCACTCATATCATTTACGATTAGGGCGACCTTAAGTCCTTCTCTATTGGTTAGAATATGATTTAAGACCGTTGTCTTCCCTGCCCCCAAAAATCCAGAGAGCACAGTGACGGGAAGTCGGGGATCACGGGTCTCAGTCAATTTGGAATTCATACCTTAGCCTCATCGTAATTTAATATTTTCAATTCTTCAGTGAATCCCTGCCATGTCCCAGTAGTATCAACGGCAACTGCATGAGCTATCGCTCTATTAATCAGTTGCGGATCTAATGATTCATGATCTACTGAGAAGCTGGAAAACTGATCTATCATCGAAGCATAATCGGAGTTCATCTCCCTACTGCCACCTGATTCAGGAGGGTGCGGTAGTAGAAGCATAGTAGAGAAAAATCGATGACCTAATTTCAAAGAATCTAGGAGCGCTATGCTCTCAGGATCTAACATGTTCGGAAGATTGATTCGGTGCCAAAGTAGATTTAAGCTTATCAGATTTTCAGATTCTATCAGTTCACCAGGAATAGATTCTCCAGGTTGAACTTTAGATCGAAGCTCATCGATCACTTTTAAGCCATTAGCTCTCCAGGTAAGATATCCTTTTAATGTATATCTCCAAGAGTTAGTAAGAGCCTCTATCTGCTCTTCTCCTCTTATTTCATCTAATCTTTCGAATAGTGGAGATATTAATCCATAATACCGATCTCCTTCTTTTGAGTACGAAGGAAATTGACCCCACCTCTTATAGTAATCAAGATGATTAGGATACCGACTAAATGATCTATCAATTTTCTCCGTTGAGAGGTCTGGGAATCCTAACTGAAGAAGCTCTTCATACTTAAATGGGGGTGGGGATCGCCTAGAAAGAAGAACTATATGGTCTCTTCTACCAAAAAGGTCTGAGCTAGATGGCTCTCCAAGTGAAAGCTCCATAACGCTTTCCCCAGAAATTTGATCACGCGCGGGAACATAGTCAAACTCCCGTCGTATCCCGTTACTATCTGTAACAACACCTTTGCCTCTCTCTATTCCGCCCTCAACTTTTTTGCTGAGCTTTCCTAACTCCTCCTTTAATCCATCTAAGGACAAGCCCGGATTTAGCAAAAGAGTAATTACTGATTGACTATGTTGGTTAGCTTTAGTTTTCTTAATATTAGTAGCAATGATTGATCCAGCAGGATTTGCCAGAGGAGAATCAGGCAAAGAAGAATTAGTTACTTGGGAGAAGGTAAATTGATCGGATCTAGCTCCCCTCTCTACCGCTACCTCTACTAAAGATCTATATACATCTGCAGGTAGTCCACGCTGCGTAGTTGCAAAATTAACCTTAGCAAGATCAATCTCAACAGTAGAAAGATAGTTATGAAGTGGGGCCAAGCGAGGCTCAGAATCTAACGGGGTTGGTTCTCCCAACCATCCGTTGTGTGTAAGTAACACCTTATCAACACTAGGAAGCTGGGCATCTAAAACCGCGGTATCATCCGCTCTAAATCCAGCGGTATTAACCAATCCTAACATTGAGTACCTTAACCCAAGTACGTTAAAGACCTCTTTAATGTTACCACCATTTGCAACACCTGAAGTTTCTACCAATAAAAGATCAACTTTGGGCCGAAGAGCTCTTATACCTTCGGCCAGAGAATCTGCTCCGTGACAACAGATGCAGCGGTCCGGAACTTCATGAATTAATCCCCCAGCAATCCTTCCTCTATCAACATTTACCTCGCCAAATTCGGCAAAGATGACCCCTACTCTCTCTGGATCTAATGCATAGTTCCTAATTAGGTCGTTAAGTAAGGTAGTTTTGCCACTACCCCAAGGCCCTACAATTCCTATGACAACTGGTTCTTTAAGACGAAATCGAGTCTCTGAATCGATAATCGGAGGCAAGTATTCTGGGGACAACATGAACTTTAAGACCAAAAAGTTAAACGTAAGAGAATTTGACTTATCCGCAACTGAGTTGCATTATTATCGCAACTTAGTTGCGTTAGCAAGATGGGCCAGATTAATAAATTAGAACCTATTTCAGACCCTTGGATTGATGAGCTGACAAAGAATCATGCTCTTATTCATCAGGCAATCAACCTTCATTTAGGTCCTGTTCATCTTATTAATCCAAGAAGAATGGCACTGAATGTAGATCTTTTCAGAAGTATCGCAGAAAACTGTGGCGTCCCACTTAGTCTACTCTTTGCCCATAAGCCAACTAAGTCCCCTGCTTTTATTCGGGAGGCAGAGAATCTTAAGCTCGGTATCGATGTAGCTTCTCTTCAAGAGTTCGTTTCTGCATTAGCAGCTGGATTCCGTGGGGAGAGGATCGCCGTTAGTGGACATAAAAATGAAGATCTACTCCTTCTAGCGATGAAGCATCAGGCTACTATAAGTATCGACTCAATTTCTGAGCTACAGAGATTGATTAAGGCTAAAGCGCATTATCCTGAAGCATCATCAGCCAAAGTCTTGCTCCGACTTGAACGGTTAACCTCTGCCGGAAGAGAACTCGCACCTAAAGATAGTAAGTTTGGAATAGTCCTAGAGGATCTTAATGAAGCATTCAACCTACTAAAAGATCACAAAGAGATTCGTCTTGTTGGGTATCACCACCACTCAGAGGAGCAGGACCCAGATTACCGTAGTGCACAAGCAACTGCCTTAGCTACTCTCCTTAAAGATAGTTACAGCCTTGGATTTGAACCAACCACAATTAATATAGGAGGCGGTTTCAGGCATCAACAGCTCCGTGATCCATCTGCTTGGCAAAGATCAGTAGAAAGTATCGAATTTAATCTTGCTCATAATCAGCCCCTCAACACCTGGCGAAATCACACTTATGGAATGGTGCTGACAAAAGAAGGGGCTATCTTAAACCATTCTGCCGCACTTAATAGATTTGCATCTACATCTACCGAAGTTGTCATGAAAGCTATTTTAAATGCGCCAGCTCCAGGTGGAGGCTCGCTAGGAAGGTTTCTAACAGAGAATGATTTTACGTTAATGGCAGAACCTGGATCCGCTCTTCTGCATAACTGTGGGGTCTCACTCGTAGAAGTTATTGAGAGTAAAAAGGCAACTAACGGACGATACATTACTATTGTAAATACCCATGCACTTAACCTCTCACAGAGAGGGAAAGAGATTGGGACAGATCCGATCCTAATACCAGGACCAAATAACTTAGGAACAGGAGATTCTAATCAGGGACCAATTGAATCATTTATCGGCGGAAATCTCTGCCGCGAGACTGACTTTATATCGGCCAGCTCAACTCCGTTCACACATCTGCCAAGGAGTGGGGATATTTTATGCTTCTATAATACGGCAGCTTATTTCACTGATTTTGAAGAGTCCTCTCCGCATCAACATCCAACTGGTCGTAAATTTGTCTACGACACAAAAAGCGGAACCCCACTCCTTAAGTGTGAGGATAGATATTATCCAGAAGGTAACTCCTAATTTAGCATTATGTGGTTGAAGTATGATTGTAGAGAAGATAGAAGAGTTAATCGGGAATACTCCGTTACTAAAGATACCTGAAGCTGTTCACAAAATTCCAAACCTTAATCTGTACGCTAAACTTGAGTACATGAATCCGTTCGGCTCACTCAAAGACAGAGTAGCCTGGGCCATGTTAAAGCCTATGCTTCCTGATGTAATTAGTAACAAAAAAACTATCCTTGAAGCCTCCAGTGGAAATACAGCCAAAGCACTCTGCGCCTTGGCAGGAACTTACGGTCTTCCGTTTATGACCGTTACTAATAGGATCAAAACTCCTGAAGTAAGAATGGTACTGCAAACACTCAAGGCCACAGTAACTGAACTACCTGGATTATCTGATTGCCCGGATCCGATGGACCCAAACGATTTTACCGCAGTTGCAACCCGCATGGCCGCTCAGGAACCAGATAAATTTTATTATACTGATCAATTTTTTAATGAACGAAATATCACTGCTCACTATGAGACGACTGGTGAGGAGATATTAAACGATCTTCCAATCGTTGATCATTACTTTGGGTTTCTTGGAACCTGTGGATCAGCCATGGGTGTTGGTAAAAAAATACGCGAGGTTAATCCAAAAGCTCAGATCTGGGGGGTTGTTGCAGCAGCAGGACACCATGTTCCTGGTGGCAGAAATGCGACAGAACTCTGGGAGAGTGGATTCTTTAAGAGGGAATTCTTTGCCGGATTAGTTGAAGGTACCAGGGATGAAGCTATCGCTGGAATGTTAGAGCTTAATAGAAAAGCCGGCATGTTGTGTGGTCCAACTTCCGGCTTAACGTATGTAGCTGCACTCAAACAGTTACGTGGGCTCTTATTTAAAGCTCAAGCTCCTGTGACAGCTGTGTTCATAGCCTGCGACAGAATTGAGCCGTATATGTCCTACATAAAGACACATGCGCCTGAAGTATTTGAGCCCACCCAGAGTTCGACTCCCCGTCTTAAAAATTTATCTGAAGATGAGGTGATTGAGTCACTACAGGTATCTCCTAAAGAATTAATTAATTGGATCAACAATAACGAGGTCATTACCATTGATATTAGAGGCAACTTTGCATTTCAGCGAGCTCACATTCCTAATTCAATAAATATCTTAGATGAACTACTGACTCAGATTATTGAGGAAGGTCCTGTCTTCCCCAAAGATAAGCAGATCTGTGTAGTTTGTGCAGTTGGTACTATCTCGAGAAAGTTTGCCGCATTCTTAACCCAACAAGGGTACCGAGCGGCTTCTCTGAAGGGAGGGTTTTCAGCGTGGAAAACGTATTCCTCGAATCAATAAAGGAGCTTCATCTCGATCTTGCAGATCAAAGATCACTTATCTCTTTAGTCCGCTCAAGGCTTGAGGAAATTCGCTCGGGATTAAGTACGTCATCATTAAAGAGTACCCTTGCCCAATTCTGTCAGCAGCTAGGTGTGGCTACAGATAACGGCAATGAGCCTCCCGCCTTGGAGGCGGAGTCTCGTAACCCAACTAAAGATACCTTTAACAAACTACTAAGTGAAAAGCATTTAGGGATTGACTCACTTAGATTTGCTTCAAGGATGATATCAACTTTATGGAATGCTTATGAGTGGCAATCTCCCGTACTTACTGACACTGGTGAGCTGATTAAAGGGAGGAATCTCGGTCCGATTGGTGATAATTACTTCTTTTACAAACGGGAACGGCACCACCTTTGTAAACAATCCGAAGAGAATTTACTTCACCTATTGGGTATCCCTGCATCAACAGAACAGGTTAAAGGTTGGCTTTTCTCCTCTGGGATGAGCGCCTTCAACACCGCTTTGCAGTATATAATCAATGCAGGCCCCCCCAAATTATTAGTAGGCACATCGGCCTACTGTGAGAATAGAGAGCTTCTCTATACAGTACTGCCAAGTGGTAGCGTCACAGAGTTTAATGATCAAAACCTTGAGGATCTAAGCTCCCTCCTAGTTCAACATCAGCCAACAAGTATGTTGATCGATACATTAGCTAACTGTCACTCACAATCAGAGCCAGAGATCACTCAACTTTTAGAAATATTGTCTAATAAAGTAGATGATTCATTCACCTTAATAATTGATGACACCTGCGGTTTGAAATCGTCCTCAATTATAGAGTGGCTTAACACCTTTCAGCCATCATTTACGGTTCTCATAATTCATAGCTTAGCAAAATATCTCCAGTTCGGACTTGATGTGGTCTCAGGTGGCCTCATTATATCTTGGAGCACTAAGGAGTTTATTCCAAAATTCGATCGTCTCAGACAGCTCTGTGGCACAATCTTAAATGATCAATCCGTTATGTCCCTCCCTTCTAGTTGGGCAAGTAATGAAGCACACCGAGATGCTCTTAAAAATATATTTAGAAGACGAATGGAGAGAATCCACCGGAACAACTCTCTTCTACATCGACTTCTTAATGAAAATCCGAGTGTTTTCTCATCTATCTTAGCACCTCCTAGTAACACCGGATCTCTCCTCTTTCTAACACCGGCCTTGCAGCTCAAATCTATATCGGAAGGTGCTACGCTATGTGAGAAACTAGTTACGTTAGCTAGGCAACTTGGAGTGAGCCTGACTCACGGATCGAGTTTTGGATTTGATATTAGTCGACTAGCAATGAGTCGCGTTACTGAGCACGGTGCCTCACCGGGTATCCGTTTTAGTGTCGGGACAGAGAGTACTCATGAGATCTATAAATTAGCTTATTTAATTCAACATCCTGAACTAACTTCGGCAATCGCTACAAACGCCGAAAAACTCTAAGACATGTCCAGTGACTTCAAAGCCGATTTTTTTAGTTATCCTTTGGTGAAGATTCTCAATCTCTTCCGGAATAGGTAAACATTGTATCTTTTCACATGCCGTGCAAACTATATGAGGATGATCCTCTGCGGCATGACGTAGCTCATACCTCATTTGACCATCCATTAAATTTACATCTCGAATTGCACCGACTTTTAATAGTGACTCAACTTCGCGGTAAACAGTAGTTTTGTTAACAGATCTACCTTTCTTAGTAAGAGCAGAGATAATTTCGGCAACACTCAATGGCTGTTTAGTAGTAACTAATATATCAATTAGCAGTTTTCGAACTGCTGTCATCCTGAGCCCTTCACTCTTAAGATTAGAGAGGATCTTTAGTGCTTCTTTTGACATATAGGTAGTTATACTCGCTATTAGCCATAATGCAACCTAGTTGCGAAAGCAGCTGGGCTTTAATACTCTAGAGAGGTCTTGGAGGTCCCTAAATATGGTTAATTTTACTATGATAACAAAGCTACTCTTTATTACAGCTCTACTTTTAGTTACTTCTCAAAAAGTATCTGCGGAGCATTCTGACACAGAGCACCGCCACCATGATGCTCACCAGCACGGAGCTGCCTCTGCTAATATAGCTTACACTGCTAACCAGCTTGAGATTGAAATGATGGTGCCAGGACATGACATCTATGGCTTTGAGCACTCTCCTCACTCTAAGGAAGATAAAGAGGCAGTTACCAAAGCAAGGGCTAAATTATCCGACCAAACTGCTCTCTTTTCTAT